>NZ_JBQGAQ010000011.1:0-146181 GCF_056542905.1 Ruegeria sp. AA3
CCTCATCTGCACATGCCCGCCCATGTCAGAATACGAAGAAGCCGCAGAGTAATACACAAACAAAAACCCGCCGGACTACCGGCGGGTTTTTTGATCTCGTACAGATCAGAGCTTTATGCGGAACGCTGCAAAGCCATCTGCACCTTCTCCCGCATCTTCGATGACAACGCCTTTAACATCATTCATGTAATCCCGCGCTTTTGGCCCGGTTTCAAACAATACGGTCGTGTCGGTGAGCGGCGCAAATGACCAGTTGGCATCTGCTTTAGGATCAATTGTACCCTGCTCGACAATATAGCGGACGATGACATCCCGGTTGGTGTCCGGAGCCTCAAAAACAACTGTGTCACCCTTTGCGCCGGGGAAAGAGCCCCCGCCCGATGCTCGGTAGTTATTGGTGGCGATAATGAACTCCATGTCATCCGTGACCGGTGCACCATTAAAGGCAAGGTTCACGATCCGGGCTGCATCTGGATTAAGTTCTTCGCCTTTTGGACCAAAGCGGGACGGCTGTGAAAGGTCGATCTGATAGGTCACACCGTCCATCACATCGAAATTATATGATGGGAATTCCGGGTTCAGCAGGATCGCGTCTTCAGAACCTACCTCAACCTGATTGAACATGCCCGCCGAACGTTCAAGCCAGCCTCGAACCTGCGCCCCGTTTACCCGTACGGCACGAACTGTGTTTGGGTAAAGATAAAGATCGGCCACGTTCTTGATCGCAACGTCACCGACGGGAACATCAGTGTAGTATTCCGGGCCGCCACGGCCGCCAGCCTTGAATGGCGCCGCTGCCGAAAGGATTGGCAGACCCTCGTGCTCGGTGCCTTTCATCATCTCTTCGACATACCATTTCTGCGCGATCGAAACGATCTGCACAGACGGATCATCGGCAACCAATGCGAAATAGCTGTGCAATGGGGCCGAAGTCTTACCCACAGCGCGGCGGACGTAGGCCAGCGTTTCGTCGTGATCTTTCGCCACCGAGTCGAGAACCTTTTGATCATCTCCGACCAGCGCAGTTATTGACCGATCTTCGTTGCGTTTGGAGATCGGCCGTGCCTCGGAAGTGGTGGTGACCACACGCCAGACGTTACCATCTCGTTCCAGCAACAGATCAAGCAGGCCAAGATGCGATCCCCAGAATCCACCCATGACGGCGGGCTTACCCATCAAAGTTCCGGTTTCCACGTCAATACCGGGACGGTCCGCAAATGTTGGAGATGGGAAGACCAAATGGTTGTGCCCGGTGACCAAGGCATCGATACCGTCAACACCGGCAAGAACGACCGAGGCATTCTCCATTCCTTCCGAATGATCGGCCTCACCTATACCTGAATGCGAAAGTGCTATGATCAGATCACAGCCTTGCTCTTTCATCTCGGGTACGTAAGCCTGCGCTGTCTCGACGATATCGCGGGCTTCGACATTGCCTTCAAGGTGTTTACGATCCCAATTCATGACCTGCGGCGGAGTGAAACCGATGACGCCGATCTTGATCGGATGTTTGGAGCCGTCCCCCATTTCAATCTCGCGATCAAGAATGGCATAGGGCTTCACCAGAGTTTCGTCATCGCGCGGGCTGGCCCCTTTTTTCTTGGCAATATTGGCCAGAACCACTGGGAAGTCGGCCCCGGCAAGCGCTTTATCAAGAAACTCCAGACCATAGTTGAACTCGTGGTTGCCCAAGGTGGCGGCATCATAGCCGACCGTGTTGAATGCAGTGATAATCGGGTGGCTGTCACCCGCCTTCATTCCACGCTCATAGGCTATATAGTCACCCATCGGATTGCCCTGCAGAAAGTCGCCATTGTCAACAAGAAGCGAGTTAGTCGCCTCTGATCGGATGCCGTTGATAATAGATGCCGTGCGTGACAGGCCCACGGTGTCCCGTGGTTTATCTGCATAGTAATCATAAGGGAAAACATGCACATGGATGTCTGTTGTTTCCATGATCCTTAGATGAGCCTGATTGTTGGCAGCAGACGCAGAGAACGGATGCAGAGTAATCGCAGCTGCACTGGCTGTCGTTGTGGCAAGAAACTTACGGCGAGAGAGCTTACTGCTGGAAAAGGGCATATCACACCTTTCTGGAAATATGTTCGAAACGCTTTGTAGATGGCGATTGTAACAAAGATGAATAAAGATCACCTAAGCCGATCAAGCATCGAACTATGGTTAATATTGACGATACTGTGCCGACAAACCCTAAGAGCGTAAAGCTCATCAAGGTCTCAATTTGGAATTTATTTTGTGGCATTAGCCAGACCAAAACTGATGAAGCGCAGGCAGGTATCCGGCAAATCGACGAACACCCCAGAATTACAAGTGCTTAGCGATCAGCGCATAATCGATTTGACGCGAAACGGGTTCAAGCTTTCGCTGAACTGTTCAATAAACTCCAATGTTATCAAAGATGGCTGTTTCAATATGGGGCGTACTAAAGAAAGTGTATGAGGTAACACCGGTACGAATGGCCTGTAGCACAGTCCAAGATGGGCATATTGAACCGCATCAAGTTCGCTCACTACTGAGACACCCGCACCTCTTAAGGCGAGTTCACAGGCAGCTGTAAATTGCCTGACCTCAATGTGAGAGTTCAGTGAGATATTTGCGCTTTGAAACGCTTTCGAAAGGCGCGCAAAAAAGTCGCTATCACGGCGGGTGTGAATGACTTTCTCGTTCTCAAGCTCTTTGGGTGTAACTTCGGAAACGCTTTCCAGCTCGTGACCGCTTGGAAATACACAAACCGTGCGTAAGTGCACATCTGTATTTTGCACGGCCGGGTGGCTGATAAAACTGTCGGTGATCCCAAAATCATATTGTTCACCGATCATCCATTCAAGAATGCGCTCGGGCCGATCCGGCTCGATTGTCATGGTGACGCCTGGGCGGTCTTTCAGAAATTCGGCGACAACTTGTGGCAGGTGGCTGGTTGCAAATCCGGGCAGGCAAGCAACGCGAATATGTCCCGCCTTTCGTTGCGTGATATCCTGGCTGACGTCGGTGATCTGCTTCATCAGCTCCAGAACACGCTCTACGCTGGGCTGCAAATACCGAACTTCCTGCGTCGGCACTAACCGCCCCTCGCGGCGATCAAAAAGCTGAAACCCAAGTGACTTCTCCAGATCAGATATTAATCGGCTCACAGCTGGCTGACTGACCCCAAGATCAGTGGCTGCAGAAGTGATCGATCCATTGGTCGTCACTGCCATAAGGGCTTCAAGCTGTCTGATTCTCAGGGTTTGTCGCATGTTTGAACCAGTATTTCCCAGTTTTTCGTTCACGAATATAATGCCGTATTATTTTTTTTATCAATACTAAGGTCTTGAATTATATTTCTGTAACGCTAACGTCGTGAAATCGTCATGTGTGCCGTTTACCCGTAGCGGTCGGTATTCAACGAAGCATCGAACCTGATGCATGGGAGGAATCATGAAAAAGAGATTTTTCGGCGCTCTCGCCGTAGCAACTGCCTTGTCCCCTGTAGCGGCAATGGCTCAAACCGAAGTCCAGTTCTGGCACGCCTTTACCGGCCGTCTTGGTGATCTGGTGAAAGCCCAGGTTGAAGAATTCAACGCGAGCCAGGACGAGTTTGTCGTGGTTGAAAGCCACAAAGGTAATTACTCGGAAACGCTGAATGCAGGTATCGCCGCGTTCCGCGCTGGCGAACAGCCCCACATTCTGATGGTATTCGAAGTTGGCACCGCAACAATGATGTCCGCTGAAGGCGCCATCAAACCAGTCTATGAAGTGATGGCCGAAAGTGGCGCGTCATTTGATCCCGACGCGTATATCGGCGCTGTAAAAGGGTATTATACCACTACCGATGGCGACATGTTGTCATTGCCCTTCAACTCTTCCACACCCGTTCTTTGGGTCAATCGCGATGCGATGGAGGCAGCAGGAGTCGATCCTGATACCGATCTTTCCACTTGGGAAAAAGTTGGCGAGGTTCTTGATCAATTAAAGGCAGGCGGTGAAGAATGTCCGCTTGTCACTGCTTGGCAAAGCTGGGTTCACTTGGAAAACATGTCAGCCTATCACGATGTACCATTTGCATCGAAAGATAATGGTTTCGCCGGTCTGGACACCGAATTGATGCTGAATGGCCCGGTGCAAGTGGCCCACCTAAGCGCAATGGGTGATTGGGCCAAGGACGGTAAATTCATCTACACCGGTCGAAGAAACGAAGGTGGAGCCAACTTCCGGGCCGGAGAATGCGCCTTGTTCACAGAAAGCTCGGCGGGCTACGCGGGCATCAGCTCGGAAGCTGAGTTCGATTTTGACGTACGGCCCCTACCCTATTGGGAAGGTGTCACAGCCGAACCTCAGAACACCATTATCGGTGGTGCCTCCCTGTGGGTGATGGAAGGGCACGACCCCGAAGCCTACAAAGGAGTTGGAGAGTTCCTGAGCTTCCTGTCATCGTCAGATGTACAGGCCAATTGGCACCAGAATACCGGCTATCTTCCGATTACTGCTGAAGCGGGAGATGCAACCCGCGCGGCAGGATTCTATGAAGACAATCCCGGCACAGATATCGCGGTTATCCAGATGACTGCGAAAGAACCAACCGCAAACTCAAAAGGTCTGCGTTTGGGGTCATTCGACCAGATTCGCGGAATCATTGACGAAGAGCTCGAGGCCATCTGGTCTGGTGACAAAACGGCTCAGGAAGCGATGGACAGCGCCAAGGAACGTGGCGACGCGTTGTTGCGCCGGTTTGAATCAGCCAATCAATAAAAATGATATCATGCGGGCCTTTAACGGCCCGCATTTCTTTTTTGGTGGGACACTAAATTGGAAAAACGCGTCACCTTTCGGGGCTGGTTGCTGCCTCTGCTTCTGATCGCACCTCAGGTGATCGTCTCTGCCATATTTTTCTTCTATCCAGCGGCGCAGGCAATCTGGCAGTCGCTGTTTATTCCTGACCCGTTTGGGCTGTCATCTCAATTCGTCGGGCTCGGTAACTTTGAATTCCTTCTCAGCGACAAATTCTATCGTGCATCCTTCTTAACAACGGCGATCTTCTCGACGCTTGTCACCTTGTGCTCGATGATTCCGGCACTTTTTCTTGCAGTCATTGCCGACAGGTTGATCAAAGGCTCGGGTGTTTACCGTACCTTGTTGATCTGGCCCTACGCAGTCGCACCTGCTGTTGCTGGTGTGCTTTGGCTTTTCATGTTCAACACACGCGTCGGAGTTGTTTCCTGGTATCTTGGCCAACTCGGCTATGATTGGAACCACGTTCTGAATGACGCCGAAGCAATGGGGCTGGTCGTTGTCGCATCCGCGTGGGGGCGCATCAGTTATAACTTTTTGTTTTTCTTTGCGGCGCTGCAATCCGTGCCAAAGTCTGTCATCGAGGCAGCCGCAATCGATGGAGCGCATTTCTGGCGCCGGTTCTTCACAATTGTTTTGCCACTGCTGTCGCCTACGGCCTTCTTTTTGCTGGTGGTCAACGTCGTCTATGCGTTTTTCGAGACATTCGGTGTTATCCACACAATCACCGGAGGTGGTCCGCAACAAGCCACAACGATCCTGGTCTACAAGGTGTTTTCCGATGGGTTCGTCGGGCAAGATCTTGGGTCTTCGTCGGCACAATCCGTCATCCTGTTGATCGTGGTTGGTTTGCTAACGGTGATCCAGTTCAAATACGTCGAAAAAAGGGTGCATTACTGATGGCGGCCCAGCAACACGGAATGGTCGAGAAACGAGGCGCGGGTATCTGGCTAACCCACGCCTTTATGGTCCTGGGCGTCCTGATCATATTCTTTCCGATCTGGCTGGCTTTTGTTGCCTCAACAGTATCCCAGCCTGAAATCGTCTCGCCCCCTATGCCGATCTGGCCGGGTGATCAATTTTGGGAGAACTACCGAGCAGCCCTTTTTGCCGGAGTAAACGTGCCTGTCGCTACCATGCTGTTCAACAGTCTGGTGATGGCAATCGGTATTGCCGTTGGCAAGATTGTGATCTCACTTCTGTCGGCCTTTGCAATCGTCTACTTCCGCTTCCCGGGACGAACGACCTTCTTCTGGCTGATCTTTCTGACACTGATGTTACCTGTCGAAGTGCGGATTGTTCCAACATTCGAAGTTGTGGCCGGTTTTGGCATGCTAAACAGCTATTACGGGCTGATTTTCCCATTGATCGCCTCAGCCACTGCCACTTTCCTGTTCCGGCAGTTCTTTCTGACAATCCCGGATGAACTTGCTGAAGCGGCACGGGTAGATGGTGCGCGGCCGATGCGATTTTTCGTCGACATTGTAGTGCCGATGAGCAGAACCAACATCGCGGCCTTGTTCGTAATCCTCTTCATCTATGGCTGGAACCAATACTTATGGCCGTTGCTCATCACCACGGATCCCGAGATGAATACCATTGTGATGGGCATCAAACAGATGTTCCCATCCGGCGATGATGTGGCCGAATGGCCCGTCATCATGGCAACTTCGATACTGGCCATGATCCCGCCGGTTATTGTGGTGGTATCGATGCAAAAACTGTTTGTTCGCGGCCTTGTCGATAGCGAGAAGTAAGAAATGGCAACTGTAACCCTAGAAAACGTCAAAAAGAGCTTTGGCCCCACAGACGTCATTCATGGTATCGACATTGATATCGCAGACGGAGAATTCATCGTTATCGTCGGGCCTTCAGGATGCGGCAAATCCACGCTTTTGCGCATGGTGGCAGGTCTTGAAACCGTGACTTCGGGTGAAATCCGCATCGGAGACGAGCGGGCAAATGACAAAGAACCGATGGATCGGGATATCGCGATGGTATTCCAAAACTATGCGCTATACCCGCATATGTCTGTACGCCAGAACATGGGATATGGACTAAAAATTGCCGGGTTACCTAAGGCGGAGATCGATCAAAAGGTGACCGAAGCAGCAAAGCTGTTGCAATTGGAACCTTTGCTAGACCGAAAGCCCAGACAGTTGTCGGGCGGGCAGCGGCAGCGGGTTGCAATGGGGCGCGCCATCGTTCGTGAACCAGCCGTGTTCCTTTTTGATGAACCGCTTTCGAACCTTGATGCGAAACTACGCGTTCAAATGCGCCTAGAGATCCGCGAGCTTCAGGAAAAGCTGGGGATTACGTCCCTGTATGTCACACATGATCAGGTCGAAGCCATGACGATGGCAGACAGAATGATCGTAATGAACGGCGGGATCGCCGAGCAAATTGGTACACCTCTGGACGTCTATGAATCCCCAAAAACCCTGTTTGCGGCTCAATTCATCGGCAGTCCCGCGATGAATATCTTTGACGCGCGGCGTGTAGGTGGAGTGATCAAAATTGAAGACGTGGAAATTGGTCCATCTCAAGGCCCAGATACCTCGGTAAAACTGGGAATCCGGCCAGAACACCTGTCAATGGATGAAAATGGCCCGCTGGAAGCCGCAATTCAGATGGCTGAACCTTTGGGCGCAAATACGCTGCTACACGGTCGCCTGACAGGCAGCCATAATGTGATCACAGCAAGCCTCCCCGGCGTACACCCAATCGAAGGGCGGCATCCTGCGGTAAAGTTCTCGGTCGCCCCCGAGCAAATGCACCTGTTTGATCCGGATACCGGTAAGCGACTTGAGGATTGATGGCCCTCTGGGCGGTTTTATGGTCGTTGATCACTCAATATGTCGGTGCACAAAGCACCCCTAACCCAGATATCGAAGCGCAAGCTTGCGTGTTGTATCAATGAATCTCTGATTTCGGAGTTCAGAGCCTTCTTCCGACAGTTTGTCGACTACCCAACCCACGTAGGTCGCCGCACGCAGCAATAAAAAGAGATCAAGCGCGCTGTCATCCAGGGGTCGTTCAGACCGGTAACCCTCGAGCAAAGCCTCTTGCAATTCAGGATAGTCTGGCTCCTGCAAATTCTTGAGTAATGTCGTAGCCAGATCAAACAGGCGAAACCCAAAGCCACTGTCGTCAAAATCAATGAGTTGAAGACGATCTCCATCAACCAGAATGTTTTCGCGCACCAAATCCGCATGGATCAGACCGTAGTCCAACGTATCTTCCAGTTGGGTCAATTCGGTCGCCATCTTTCCGCGCAAAGCCTCAAACAATACGCGGTCCTCGGCAGACAAAGTCGGGTTTTCCCAGAATCTGCCCCACAACGGGTTACTCCCCAGCAGACCATTCCGATCCCAGGAACATCTGTCAAAATCGTCAGGCAACACCCACCTGTCCGAAACGTGATGCAACCGTGCCATTTCACGCCCGATGCCTAGGAATAGTGAGGTTCGGTCTTTTGTCTCCAGCGGCTGACCCGTTGCGCCCATTGGCGCACCGTTCAGCCAGGACAAAACGTCAATTTGGACCCCATCAGCGATATGCAGAAAATCTCCTGACGCCGAGGCAATCGGTGCTGGCACATGTAAACCGCCGCGCGATACCGCATCCATCCACTGAAGTTCCGATCGCAATTCCTCATTGGTACGATACCCCGCTCGATGCAATCGCAGCACATAAGAGGAACCATTGATATCGACGCGGAAGACCTGATTTTCGCGGGCCGCGATCAAATGGTAAGATGCACCCTGCATCCCCCACAGCTCCAACGCCTGATTAACTGCCAAATTCATGCGTTTAGCGGAGTTTTGGCCAGAACTTCATCCAGCGTATCAAACAAAAGATCTGCGTTCTCGATCGAGAACGGCATCGGTGGACGTATCTTCAGTGTGTTCTTGTGACGCCCCAGCTTTGAGTGAATGACGCCCCGTTCCCGCATGCCATTGATTACTCGATCTGTGAATGCACTGGCGGGTTGCTTCGTTTCCCGATCCAGTACCATCTCGGCGCCGAAAATCAGACCTGAACCGCGTACATCACCAATGAACTCATGCTTTTTCGCTAATCGAGTTATCCTCATACGAGCGTGCGCGCCGACTTTTTTGGCGTTTTCAAGCAGGTGCTTGTCCTCGATTTCTTCCAATACGGCAATGGCTGCAGCGCAAGAGACCGGGTTGCCCCCGAACGTATTGAAATAGCGATAACCTTTTCTGAATGTTCCCAGGATTTCCGAGTTGGTGACAACCCCTCCGATCGGATGGCCATTCCCCATCGGTTTACCCAATGTCATGACATCCGGCACCACGCCCATCTTCTGATGCGCCCACATATGCGTGCCTGTACGACCAAACCCGGATTGAACTTCGTCGCAAATCAGCAGTCCACCCGCCTTACACACAACCTCGGCAGTAGGCTTCAGCCAACCGTCCGGATTATCCGGGAAACCTTCGTTCAGAAAATACGGGCAGACAACCAATGCGGCAAACCCGATACCTGATTTTTCAAGCTCGGCAATCTGCTCAGCTACAGATTCTGCAAATCTCATCCCCTCGGGATCAGGGTTGCGATAGCTGTCTGGCGCAGCGACAAAACGAAAAAATTGACCAAGGCCAAATCCAACCGTCGGAACGTTTGATTTGCTAAGCTGGCTGACGAGTGAGGTATTGCCATGATAAGTCGCATCCGTTGCGATGATTCCACGCTTGCCGGTCATACTTTCGGCCATTCGCAGGGCAATATCGTTGGCCTCGGAACCAGTGCAGGTCAGAATGGCGGTATCCAGATGGTCATCCACGGTGCTGGTCAGCTTTTCGACATAGTCGAGAATGCCGTCATGAAGATATCGCGTATGAGTGTTCAGCGTGCTGGCCTGACGACAAATCGCATCGACCACGCGCGGGTTGCAATGCCCAACATGTGGCACATTGTTGTAGCAATCCAGATACTTGCGCCCGTCGGCGTCCCACAGCCAAACACCCTCGCCCTTCACGATGTGAACTGGGTTGTCATAAAATGTAGAGACATTCGGACCCAGCAGTCGGGCGCGATCTGCGATCAACTCAGCGTTCGATCTGGTCAATTGTTACCCTCCAGATGAGGTTACACTTTGCGCACAACGCCCTCAGCGACCCATTCGTCGAACTGTGCGAGAACGGCATCCGCAAAGGCCTGATCATTGATGTGCGCGTCAATCTCGGTTGTATTTACGACCGCAGGCATGACATTACGTGCCTCGTCAATAAGGGCGGCAAGACCCTCGGGATCGTGGGCCTCCTGACCCTCGCGATCCCATTCCTCAACTCCACCAACCGGTAGGAAGAAATGGGTCGGACCAGTGGCCTGTTCTAGACGTTTTGCCATCTCCCGGATTCCGTTGCGACGTTCATCCGCGTTGAACACAGCACTCTTTATCAGGCGGTTATGCTCGTGGAACGGGCGGTCGGAAAACTGCGGGGGGATGTCTTGCCAACCCGCAAAATCCAGCAAGTCCAGCGCGCCCGGAGCAACCATTTGCGGAATTCCGGCCCGGCCCGCATTGGTCAGGCGATCTTCGCCTGATGAGACCAGCGAGCCCGCCAACATATTGGCAAATTCCTGCATGCAGAAATCCATCACGCACGCAAAGGCGCCTTCTCCCGCGAGCTTTTCGAACGCCATACCCCCCATCCCAGTCGAATGAAAAACGGCCACATCAAAACCGCGGGCTTCCAGCTCCGGTTTCAGGATCTTCATGTAGCGCAAACAGCTTGAACCCAGTGACGTCATACCCACCACCGGGCGTTCGGACTTTGGTGGCTCAACAGCACGCGCTGCACCAAGTACAGCCCCCGCAGCCTGCGAAAGAGAGGAACGACAGATCGCGTTCATCCCGTACAGGCCTCCGGCCCACAAGATCATCTGGATGTCTGGTGCTAAGCGATGTGGTGGGATCAATGGGGAAAAGCTGACGGTCGACACAATGTATTTAGGCACTCCCATGGGGATCGCTTGCGCACAATCGAGCGCCAAATCGGTTCCCATTGTGCCACCGGTTGCCAACATGGCATCAAAGCGCCCTTTGGACAGGGCGTCGCGAACGACTTTGGCGGCCCCTTCTGACATAACGCGAAAAGCCTTGTTTTCATCGCCCAACGCGATCACGTCTTCGATGGTCATATCGCATGCTGCAGCAACATCATGTTTGGAAATGTCCGTGGGTTGGGACGGGTCGCCCAATACGGAAACATCCATCGTCAGAACATTTCCCCCCTGCGCTACGATGCATTCCTCTAGATACCGCATCTCTGGGTCTTTGGTGTCGTAGGTCCCGATCAACAAAATGGTTTTGTCACCCATGGGGGCTCTCCTTTGAAGTTCCGGGATCAGAGTTGAATCCACGCTGTTTTCAAATCGCTGTATTTCTCCAGCGCATGAAGGGATTTGTCGTGGCCATTGCCGGATTGCTTCACCCCACCCAAGGGAACAGTGAGATCCGAACCGCCATATGTGTTGATATGCACCACACCCGAGCGGATGCCTGCCACCATCCGGTGCGCACGGCTGAGGTTAGATGTCCAGACGCCAGCGGACAGTCCATATTCTGTACTGTTGGCCAGTTGAATCGCCTCTTCCTCTGTTTCAAACGGGGTCACGGCCAGAACTGGGCCGAACACCTCGTTTCGAAACAGAGTGTCTGTCGAGCGGACTCCCGTCATAACGGTCGGGGCCATATAGTAACCACCAGTGTCCTTTAGAATTTGGTCACCACCAAGTTGTAGTTCAGCACCTTCCACCTGCGCCTTTTTGACAAATTCAAGGTTCGCATCCAATTCGGACAGGGAGTGCACCGCTCCAATGTGGTTGTTCAGGTCTAGAGGATCCCCGACCTGCATCGCTTCGGTGTTCTCGACTAACTCTGCGACAAAACCGTCATGAATATCTGCCTGAACAAGCAAACGTGACGCCGCAACGCAAATCTGACCTGAGTTCCGGAATATCCCCGCGGCCGACACTTTCGCCGCCTGCGCAAGATCAGTTGCATCATTGAATACGATGTTCGGGGATTTTCCACCAAGTTCAAGGTAGCAACGTTTGAGGTTTGAACGCGCCGAATACTCAAGCAGCTTACGCCCCGTTGCGCCCGAACCCGTAAATACAAGAATGTCCACATCCATCGACAGCGCCAGGGTCTCGCCCACGACCTGACCCGAACCTGTGACGACGTTGAAAACGCCATCTGGAATACCCGCCTCGACCGCCAGTTCAGCCAGTTTCAACAGCGTCAAAGATGCGCTTTCCGCAGGCTTCAGAACTACCGAATTCCCCGCCGCCAAGGCCGGGGCCAGCTTCCACGCTCCGATCATCATCGGCATGTTCCAAGGCACAATCGCCCCGACGACACCGACCGGCGCATGGTGGATCAGCCCAAGGACATTTCCGGCAGTGGGTGCGATCTGGCCATAGACCTTGTCTATTGCCTCGGCGTAGTAACGGAAAGTTCCAGCCGCAGACATGGGTTCGGCCTTCATGGCCATCGTTATTTCGGTGCCATTGTCACGCACTCCCAGAACCGCAAGCTCCAGCGCATGTTTCTCGATCAGATCGGCAAGCTTCAGAAGGATTTTCTTACGCTCAGATGGTGCGCGCCGTGCCCAACGACCATCTTCAAAAGCCGCCCGCGCGGAAGCGATGGCCGCATCCATATCAAAAGGTGTACCCTCGGCAATCTGCGTCAGAACCTGACCATCTATCGGCGACAGAACGTCGCGTGTTCTGCCTTCATTCGAAGGGACAGAACTCCCATTGATAAAATGGTTTCGGGGCGTCAACACCTTGCCGCGAAGAGCGTCGATTTCTGACTGGATCATTAAAGGATTACCCTTGTTGGTTTGGGTGGTCGGCATCAACAGGCTCAGCCGTAGGCTCGGGCCGCAACTTGTTTCTGAACTCGAAATACAGAGTGCGGAAATGAAGGATCAGGATCAGCAGTATCAGGCCAAACAAGATCGCTGCGATTGGCCGGTCGACAAAGTCGAGTGGGGTTTTCACCCGCGCCATGGCGCTACGAAGTTTCACCTCCATGATACCACCAAGAACCATTCCAAGAATGATTGGCACAATCGGCAAATCCAACCGTTTCAGAATAAGGCCAAAGACACCAAAACCCGCCGCAAGCGCACAATCTGTTATCGAGTTCCTCAGCGAATAAACACCAACAAAAGACAACACCAATATCACGATCCCCAGAAAGCGAGTTGGTATCTGGATAATCTTGAGAAGCAGGTTTGTCGAAAACAGCAGGAACACCAGAACGATAACATTCAACAAGATCAACGCCATATACAGCGCCATCACAAAGTCCATCTGAGATTCAAACAGCTGAGGGCCAGGAATGACGTTGTGGACATAAAACACCGACAGCATCATCGCCGTCAGCGCTTCACCCGGAATGCCCAACGCAAGCAGCGGGATCATCGCAGCACCCGGCACTGCGTTATTGGCCGCCTCGGATGCCACCAGTCCCTCGGGTGATCCATTGCCAAACTTATCGGGATCATTCGAGGATTTCTGAGCATAGGTGTATGACAAAAACTGCGAGGTGAATTCGCCAGTGCCTGGCACCATACCCATGAGAACACCAATGCTTGAAGACACCGTCGCGACGCGCTTGACGCCCAAAAGCTCTTTCAGGCCCGCAAAAATGCTGCCGCTGACATGCGCTTTACCGGGTGCATGGTTCTTTTCCAGAAGCAACAGCAACGCCTGACTGATCGCAAACAGGCCTAAAACCACAACGATCAAGTCGATACCTGAAGCAAGCCAACTTTGGTCAAATGTGAACCGACGCGTGTACTTGACCGGTTCCAAACCCACAGTGTTCAGAAAAATACCAAAGGCGGCCAGCATTCCCGCAGCAAATATTTGTCCGCGGTGGGCAAGCACCACCAAAATAGTTCCCAGCAAAGCGGCTAGAAAAATTTCGCGGCTACCGAAATGCGGTGCAATCAAAGCCAGCACCGGCGACAGGATCATCAGACAGATGATCGAGAAGACCCCACCAAAGAACGAGGCCGAGTATGCCAGTGAGAGCGCCCGGTGCCCCTGCCCGCGTCTAGTCATGGGGTAACCGTCATAAGTCGTCAGCGCGTTCACGGCCGTGCCTGGCGTGTTGATCAAAATCGCCGGGATTGCGCCGCCATACATGGACGACCCGTATATTCCGAGCAGCAATGTCAGACCGACAATCGGCTCAAAAGCAAATGTTGCTGGCAATAGAATTGCGATTGCAACGGGCGCACCAACTCCGGGAAGAGCACCTATTATGACCCCGCCGATTGACCCGATCAGCAGCGCAATAATTACCTGCCATTGCGCCAGGATCGAAAGACCAGAAAATAGAGTTTCCATTTCGAACCTCAGAGATATGTCAGCGCAAAGGCGCGAACGCTGTCGGGCAGATATTCATAAACAGCACCAGCAGGGATTTTGACCTGTAGGAAGGCTCGGAATACGACAGTGACAAAAACGCCGAACAAAGCCGCGATGCAGACTGTTCTCGCGTCCCGAAACCCAGTTCGTAACGCCAGAAAAACAGCAAACAAAACGGTCGACGGCAGGTATCCCAAAATGGGAACCAGCATCACGTAAACCAAAAAATATGCGACATATTCAAACGATCGCAGCCAGAACCCGACTTCTGTCCAGCGACCAAGAAGACGGGGGGACATGGCTGAGCTCAGCCAGTGAAGGAACCCAAAGATGACCATCGCCCAGAGCGAGATCATTGGCCAGAGGTTGGGCTGGGCAAACCATTTGGTCCGCTTTACGGCTTTGGTCTGCTCGCCCAATTGCGTCAGAAGAAAAACCGAAAAGCCAAGGAAGAGCACTGCGAATACAACATCACCAGGTCGGCGATACCGTTTGAACATGTCCTGTAAGGTCTTCGCGATCATCTAAACCTCTCCCCTGATTGAAAAAGGCCCGGCAGATTTGATGCTGCCGGGCCAGTCTCATGTTATTCGCCCAGAATCTCTTCGATTTTGGCGAACGAGGCTTTGTCTTGTTCGATCTGTGCGTTGGAGGTATCTGGATCCTGCCAGTAGATCAGCGCACCCGTTTCCTCGGCAAGCTGCTTGGCCTTATCGGAACTCAGGGCCTTTTGCGCGGCTGCGGTGATCTTTTCACGTGCATCGGCTGGAGTGTCTTTGTGCACGAATAGACCGTTCCAAAGTGCCAAAGGCAGATCAGGGTTAAGTTCAACAACGGTTGGCGTGTCAGGAACCAGCGATATCCGCTCTCCTCCGATGCTGGCCAGGACGTTCACCTGATCCAAGCAGGGAAGTATGAGTTGAAGCGTGGTGTTGATCACATCCACGTCGCCCGAAGCCAATGTGTTGCAGTCCAGTGCGTCGAAAGCGGCTTCGCTCGCGAAATCAAACCCGCTGCTGACAGCAGCTGCAAATGTTACCTGTGTGGGTGGCAGCACAGAGCCGAAATGCCCCAATGCAACGTCGTTTTCCTTACCGTGCTCTACCAATTCCGCCCAAGTCGAAAAGGGCGCATCCTTGCTGGATGCGATCACAAATGGGTAGGTCAGGAAAATGCCAATCGGGTCAAAGGGATTGGGGTTCAGCTCGGGAATACCAATGTCAGGGCCGATCACCGGTACACCTATGACGAAAGAGCCCACTGTATATCCATCCGCCGGAGCTGTAGCCACTTCAACCGCGCCGGGAAACGGGCCTCCGCCACCGCCGGGCTTGTTAACCACTGCTGCGGGAACACCGTACATCGCCTGAAATTCGTCGGCGATGAGGCGGGTAAGCACATCCTCAAGGTCACCCGGTGGCCATGGCACAACAAAAGAAACGGGTTTTTCAGGATATTCAGCCAAAACAGCGCTGGCACTTAGGGCCATTGCTGCGGCAGTAGCCATGAATTTTTTCATTACGTCCTCCCAAGCGGTTCATATTTTGAAACACAGTATCAATTTTTTTATTGCTGTGTTAAGCTTTATTGTTGCTGTGTTAAGCTCTTTCTGTCAAGATAATTGTGAAACAAAGGACTGGATCATGGGGACTGCACTGAAAGTACTGAAACTTTTGGATAGCTTTTCTCTGCAACAACCTGAGCTTGGGTTGTCGCAGATTGCTCGGATGAATCAGATCAACAAGGCGACTGCACTGCGGTATCTGACGAATCTGGCGGACTACGGCATGGTCGAACAGGACCCACAATCCAAACTGTATTCGATCGGAACCGCCCCCCTTCGTTTGGCCAATCTACGAGAGGCCGCCAAACCACGGCTGACAGCGGCCCGAAAAATTATGAAGGCGCAGGTGCTGAAAGTGCATGAAACGATGCACATGTCACTTTTGAAATCCGATCTACTGCAAACCACTTTGGTTGAAGAAACACAGGCTCATTCCGTTCGCATAAGTATCGGCGCCTCTGAAATTTTGCCTTTGCATGCGACCGCCTCGGGCATCGTTTCACTGGCGTTTGGCCCCAGAAATCTATTGCAACACGTACTGGATGGGTCGCTACCAATCTATTCCGAACACACCCTGACAAACCCCGATCGCCTGATGGATCTGGTCAATGAAACACGGCAGAAAGGGTGGTGCGAAAGTGTGAGCGGCTATGAAACAGGCGTACACGGGTTCGCCGCACCGATCTTCGGCGAGGAACAAACCGCGATTGGAGCCATCGCCTGCGTCATTCCGCAGCCTCGGGTCACATCGGACCTGCGGAGTGCCGTGCTCGACGCACTGAGCATTGCCTCAAAGGAGATCACATCAGTCTATGGCGGACAGTTTCCTGCCACCTACCGCCTGAATCAGTTGCAGACCAGTTGATACCGACACGACGACAGAGAGAGCCATGAAAGACTCAAACTTCCTGAAAGAAAACAACGCGCGATATTTCTGGCATCCGATGGCCCATCCGGCGGACAGTCAAAAAAACCCTCCCACTATTCTAAGTGGCGGTGAAGGGGTCAGCATCGTGGATGTTGATGGCCACCGGGCACTGGATGCAGTCGGTGGTCTGTGGAACGTGAATCTGGGCTATTCCTGCGAACCAGTAAAGCAGGCGATTGCGGACCAGTTGAACGCCCTACCCTACTATTCCACGTTTCGTGGGACCAGCAACGACAAGGCAATCGAACTATCCTATGAGCTTGCGCAGTTCTTTGAACCTGATGGCCTGACACGCTCGTTTTTCACGTCGGGCGGTTCGGACTCGGTAGAGATCGCCCTGAAAATGGCCCGCCAATACCACAAAATTCGCGGTGAGGCCGGCCGCACCAAGTTCATCAGTCTGAAGCAGGGTTATCACGGCACGCACTTTGCAGCTGCGTCGGTCAATGGTAATCAAAAGTTTCGCGCAGCCTACGAGCCCATGTTGCCGGGATGTTTTCACGTCCCCGCGCCTTGGACCTATCGCAACCCGTTTGATGAGACCGATCCAGAACGGCTAGCGCAGCTTTGCGTAAAAGCGTTAGAAGCCGAAATCGCATTTCAGGGTGCGAATACCGTTGCGGCGTTCATTATGGAACCCGTTCTCGGCGCAGGGGGAGTGATCCCACCACATCACAGCTTCATGCCCATGGTGCGCGAGGTTTGCTCAAAACACGGGATTTTGTTGATTTCGGACGAGATCATCACCGCCTTTGGTCGAACAGGCAGCGAAAGCGGTGCGCGGCATTGGGGCGTGAAACCAGACATCATGACCACGGCTAAGGCGATTACCAATGGCTATTTTCCCTTCGGTGCAGCGTTGATTTCTGGCGAAGTGGCCGAGGTGTTTGAAACCGACACCACTGGTCTGGCATCGGTTGATCAGGGGTATACATATTCGGGCCATCCAGTCGGCGCAGCGGCAGCACTTGCCGCACTGTCCGAAATTAACCGCCTTCGGGTCTGGGAAAACGCCGCCGCCCGCGGAGACGAACTCTTTTCCGGATTGCAAAAGCTGACTGAAAAATATGACGTCATCGGTGACGTGCGTGGGGGTGAGGGCCTCATGTGTGCGCTGGAATTGGTCTCAGACCGCGAAACAAAGGCACCGATCGCGAAACACTTGCCTCTGCAGGTACAAAAAACAGCCTATGAAGACGGTGTAATGGTTCGTGTGTCCGGCAATAACATCATCCTGTCACCACCTCTGGTGATCACTTCGGAAGATGTGGCCAAAATCCTCTCGGCGCTTGATACCGGACTGGCCAGTCTCTGACTTGTCTACTGACCTCGTTTTTTCCCAGGACGGGGTCAAACTTTAACCTCTTGCAGCTCCTCGAGAAGATCCAGAAGTTGATCTAGCTTTTCACGCCCCAGCTGCGCTTCGATATTGTTCGATATTGCAAGCGATGTGGCGAGATTGTTCTCTAATATCATTCGACCCGCGTCGGTGATCTGCACCATAGTCCGGCGCTTGTCCTCGTTGTCTTGACGGCGCGTAATCTGCCCGTCTGTCTCCATCGTCCGTAGAATTCGGGTCACACTGGGTAAAAGCAGGCAAGCCTCATGTGCAATAGTGCTTTGCTCCACCTCTCCCAACTCATCCAGTACGCGCAGAATTCGCCATTTCTGTTCAGTCAGGCGAATACCCTGCAGCATATCCCGGATGGGTGCCATAACAGTTTCACGCGCGCGCAAAAGCGCAATTGGAAGAGATCGGGCGGTACTTTTGGTATGAGACTGAGTATTCATATGACCTTCTTAATCGCCAATTCTTGGTTTGCAAAGTTTAACAAGGCAAGTTCCTGCGACCGTGCCCGTTATTGTAGATTTATCTGTAACTAGCGCCCGCCGCTTCGGAGAATTTCCAGCAAGCCCTTTCAAGCGAAATGTTCCAACTGCGGCCAGTTAAGGCCACGATTTGGACACTATTATGGCTATTATCTTTTATTGTTGATGTTACGATCCGCTATTGGGAGCTATCTGAACCATGGTGCCAGCCGAAAACTCGGTCGCTATCGTTATGCCTTGCCTGAACGAGGCGGCAACGATTTCTTCCTGTGTAATCAGAGCGCAACAAGCCTTGCAGATACTCGCTGAGCGATACCAGATATCAGGCGAAGTAATCGTTGCAGACAATGGCAGCACGGACGGCAGTCAAGCCCTAGCTGAAAAGGCCGGTGCCCGGGTCGTAAACATTCAAGAACGCGGTTATGGCGCTGCCCTTATTGGTGGTTTTGCCGCAAGCGACGCCACTTATCTGGTGATGGGCGACAGCGATTGTTCCTATGATTTCGTCGAAGCGGTTCCGATGATCGAAAAGTTAATGAATGGTGCCGAATTATGCATGGGCAACCGGTTTCGTGGCGAAATCAAGCCAGGCGCAATGCCCTGGAAGAACCGTTATATCGGCAACCCGGCCTTGTCGGGCATTCTTAGAATTTTGTTTCGCACTGGTATCGGTGACGCCCATTGTGGCATCCGCGCCATCCGGCGAGAGGCATTGGAGCGGCTCAACCTATCTTCAACCGGCATGGAGTTTGCTTCCGAAATGCTGCTGAAATCTGTGCTGCGGAAGCTGAATATAGCCGAGGTTCCTGTAACCTTGTCCCCTGACGGACGCGGTAGGGCACCACATTTGAATCCGTGGAGAGATGGGCTTCGGCACCTGATATACATGTTCTTGCTCAGCCCAACCTGGCTGTTTCTGGTGCCTGCACTGGTCCTGTTCCTCGCAGGATTTGCAATCACCGTTCTACTGCAACTTAGCGGAGATCAGGAAATGGCGCTGATCGGTGGCTTCAGGATCGGCGATCACTGGGCCGTCGCGGCGAGTGCAGCCATGGTCCTGGCCTTTCAGACGGTGGTGCTGTGGCTGGCGGCACTGATGTGCAGCTATCGGGATGGGCTACGACTGCCAACAGAACGCGCTCGGGTCTTGTTGGGATATTCGCGCTTGCAATATTGGATTCTGGCCGGGCTTGTCCTGACATTTGGCGGCTTGATCTGGGCAGCCACTATCACCTCTGGCTGGATTGCCTCGGACTTTGCGGCATTGAACGAGATGCGCACTTTGATCGCTGCGTTCACGATGATTGTTATTGGGGTGCAAACGTTTTTTTCCGGGTTCTTGCTGTCTATGATTGCGGGCAATCGCTCGCGTCATTCAGCGGTTCTACCCGAACGAGGGAATGTCTCTGCCAATCCCGATCTAATGGCGTTGAACCAACCAACATGATTTTCGGTTGATCTGCCTATTCCATTGGATCTGATGGTTACTGCCAACGCGCGGCATCCGATCGCAGCGTATCAGCCTCACACCGTTACAAGCTGCCCACGTCGGAGTTCGAGGGTCTCGGGCGCCAACGAGAGGCGGAACGCAGGGGCATGACTAACCAATAGAATTGCCTGAGGTAATCCCTGCAAAATTTCCAGAAGCTGTGCTTCATTCTTGGCATCAAGCGCGTTGGTCGGCTCGTCCAATAGTAACGCCTCAGGCTCCATCGCGAGTACGGTAGCAAGCGTCACCAACCGTTTTTCACCACCTGATAATTTATGCGTGATACGGTCACGCAGATGCATCAGATCCAGATCGCTCAGCACTTTGTCAACGGTGGCAAGCGCGTCGGTCGTGCTGCGCCCAAGATTGAGCGGGCCAAAAGCAATATCTTCTGCCACGGTCGGGCAAAACAACTGGTCGTCAGGGTCTTGGAACACCAGTCCTATGCGGCGGCGAACCTCGTGAAAGTCGGCCTCGACACACCTATCCTTACCAAAGATGTTCACGCGCCCAGAAGAGGGCGCTTGAAGGCCAAGGACAATGCGAAAAAGTGTGGATTTTCCTGATCCATTTGGACCTGCAATCGACAACCGTTGACCGGGCTCAAGCCGCAGCGCAACCCCGTCCAGAATCGGGGCCTGACCCGGGTAAGAAAAGCAAATGTCTTCGAGATTAAGGATCGTCATTGAAAATCCAGAATAAGAAGGCTGACACAAATCGCACACATCATCGTGGCAAACCAATAATCCCGTCGGGTCAGGTTAAATTCCTGCAACAACAGAAGCCGGCCCGAAAACCCTCGGCACTTCATCGCATCCAGAATGCGCTCGGAACGTTCAATGGCGCGGATCAGCATCATACCGACCAGATAACCAAAGCTGCGATAGGTGTGCCAGTTGGTTCCCGGCCGGAAACCTCTGACCTTCATCGCGCCGCGCAGACGCAGGTACTCTTCGCGCAGCACCTCGATATAGCGGATCGTGAACATCAACAGATGCACAAGCACCTCCGGGCAGCGAAGTTTGTGCAATGCATGACCTAATGTGACAGGCTCCATCGACCCTACCAGGACCATCAGCGCCAATATCACGGCGTTTGCCGTCAGCGCGATCTCAATGGCTTTCCAGAACCCCTGCCAGCTTGCCGCAAATCCAAAGAGGGTGAACATGGTGTCTCCGGGCATGGAGAATGGCAAAAGCACCAACATGAAGATGATAAAGCTGTCCATCATCGCCATACGTTTAAGAGTTCGGCGAACGGGCAACCGTGACATCAGCAACAGCCCGATCGAAAATGAAAGCGCGATCAACAATGAGGGGGTTGAACTTAGTGCAACGGTGACGGCGGCAAAGAGACATGTTATCGCGATGCGCATCCGCGGATCCAAATCCGCGATCACCCCGTAGGGCTCAATCCCACCTGCCTCGGCCAGAGTTTTGGCCTGGGGTTCCAGCGCATGTGCCATCAGGCGGCCAACTTGCGACGTGCGGCGAAATAGAACCCGACACCAAAGAGACCAACGATATACCCGATGCCCCCCAAAATACTTTGCATATCGTTATGTTCGCGATAGGCGGCAATTTCTCGGCGCAAGGGGCGGGTTTCGTCGCGCACCACTTTAGCAATCGCGGCGCGTTCTTGATCGGACAGAGACGCAACCATCACGGTTCCAACGCTTGCAACAGTCGTCGGCTGAGCACCGATCTCCGCAACCTCAACGGCAACTCCCATGATTTCGGCCACCTCGTTTGCGGACATGGTCACTTCAGCCACATGGCCCGCGCCGAGATCGGCCTTGAAGGTATGCGCAACAGGTTTTGTGGGGATATACAAAAAGAATCCGTCTCCATCGGTAACGGTGTGACCTAGTTCAGCACCATCGGGGCCGTAGACGAAAACTTCCTGGTCGCTTGCCATATCGCCATTGGAGAGCCCCAGCTCACCCTCGATCGCTTCGCCAGCGGGGAAAACCCCCGCGATGACCTTGTGTGCGAGGGCCGAAATCGGTGTGAGCATCAGCGTGGCAATAACAACCAGTTGTTTCATGTTAAAACCGCCTTTTTGAACAGTTCCGGTTTCACCTTGCGCGCCAACATCACGGCAAACCCCGTAAGCATGGCTTCAATGCCCATAACCGGTATATGGGCGAAAAACACCAGCTTGGCCGCAGGCAGGAACGCGTCACCGGACATCGCCAGCGAAATGGCAACAAACGCGGTTGTGGCTGCGATTGAGAACGCCCCCCCGATACCGCCCCAAATCGCCCCCTGAATGGCCGAGCCTCGGGCGATGAGGCGGCCAAAGATCATCCAGGTCAGTACCGCCGGAAGGGCAATATTCAGCGTATTTATCCCAAGCACAGTCAATCCGCCAAATCCAAAGAATACAGCCTGTAACAGCAGCCCTACAAACAAAGCCGGAAAGGCGGCCCAACCGAGCAAAAGCCCGGCCAGGCCATTCAGGATCAGATGCACAGAAGATGGGCCAATCGGCACATGAATCAGCGAAGCAACGAAGAAACTGGCTGACAGAACACCCGCTGTGGGAATGCGATCCAGATCCAGCGACCTCAACCCCATTGCAATCCCGCCTGCAGCAGCGATCGCACCGCCGATTACGACAGGGTTCGAAAGAGCACCATCTACAATGTGCATAAGGGTTTACTCCAGATCCCAGGCGCGGATCCAGATCACGGCATCCTGGCTCAGCTCTTTACCTTCATGCTCGGTTTTCGGACCAGAGCCCAAAGCGGCGAAACCCCAGTAACCGGCTTTGGGTACACCAAAACTGAAATAGCCATTCTCGTCCGAAATCGCTACCAGCGCACCACCTGGCAGCGGTGACACCGTCGGTGCAGCGGCGCCCGTGCCTTTGAGGTCAGGGGCGGCGGCGATGTATTCGATCTCAATCTCGACCCCTGCAACTGGTTTGCCATCGCTCAGCACGCGACCCGTGAAAGTTGAGCCAGCAATGATGTTGTAGGGCTTGTTAAGCGGCAGGATTTCTGTTGCCAGACCTTGCGGCTGATCCCAGTCGGTGGGCAGTTCATTTCGGTTCAGATAGGCCTTGGTGATCTGCTGGATATAAATATCCTCAGATTCTTCGTAGTAAGGCGTAGGAACGGTCACCACCACATAGTCGCCCGAACGCTTCACCGGGACCGAGCCTTTGAACGCCTTGGCGCTGTTGTCTGGGCCGTCAAATGTGGTTTCTTCCAATGTGGCCAGCAGATCGGTTTTATTGCCGTTGTGGATCACATAAAATTCTTCCGGTTTTTCAAGCGTCATCACATGACCAGCTTCAAACGGGTGCCAGAATATCAGCTTTACCGGCACATCACCGGGTCGCTCGATCATCGTGTTTTCTGTGTATTCCATTAGGAAATGAGCGCTCGCAAACGCAGGCATCACTGCAGCAGCTGCTGCTGCCAAAAGCAATTTCTTCAAAACTCAGTCCTTCTCAGGTCGCGCCTTCCCCGGCACATATTTGGTTTTGACTTGGGGAAGGCCCGCGTCCGTTCGTCGACCGAGACAAACGGATAAGGCGCACACCCCGTCGCCGACAATGAGCACCCTTTCCGAGGGCGCGTGTTCGGCAGGTCTCCTGACTTGCGGGTCAAAGCGCTATGCTGGCCTTCCCGGGATATCCCAGTGGCATTGTCAGCCGCGCTCGCCGCTTACAGTTGCGGGGGCAGTTGCAGATTTGGCGCGAAGAGCACCGCACTACATTCCCTATTGCTTCCAGGGGAATCCCCCGGAACCGAACATGGCGTGTTCATGCCAGAACATGCAAAGCACGGTCAACAATCGTTTCCGTCACTAAGCGGGCCATTTGCGAAATTAGAGTACCCACATTCGCTCGACCAGCATCGGATCGATCCTGACAGCTTCTTCACAGCCGTATTACAGCCATCTTATCTTGCGTCATGTCATGCATGGTGTAGCCGATACCGCCGGTGTTGTACCCTGATTGACGGCGACCCGCGAATGGCATCCAGTCGACCCGAAAAGCAGTATGATCGTTCACCATGACGGCCGTGGCGTCCAAATACCGCACGGCATGCATTGCTGTATCCAGGGATTTGGTAAAGACCGACGCCTGAAATGCAAAAGGAAGAGCGTTTGCAGCTTCGTATGCAGCACTAAGATCATCATATTCATAAACACAAACGACCGGCCCGAAGATTTCGGAGGTGGACACGCTCGCATCAGCGGGTGGGTTTAGAAGGACAGTCGGAGCATAGGTCGTTCGGCCCAGCCGTTTACCCCCTGTCATTACGCGGGCACCTCCCGCAACCGCTTCGTCTACCCATTGTTCTACTCGATCAACTTCACCCGGACGGATCAGTGGCCCACATTCCACGCTGGCGTCACGGGCATCACCCACCTTCAGCGCTGAGGCGGCTTCTGCCAACTTTCGAGCGACCGTTTCCGCCATCCCTGATGGAGCAAAAACACGCTGAACCGAGACACAAACTTGACCGGAATGATAAAATCCACCCTTGGTCAACAAGGGGATCATGGCATCAATGTCGGCTGTCTCATCGATGATAACTGGCGCCGCTCCGCCGTGCTCCAACGCGCATCGCGTCCCCGGCGCCAGCTTCGAGCGCAGCATCCAACCGACACGTGCCGATCCGATGAAAGAAAAGAATCCGACACGCGCGTCCGTGATCATCCGTTCAGCTACATCATTTTGGCAAATCGTCAGATGGCACCACTCCTTTGGTAGGCCAGCCTCGTACAGGATGTCGACAAATGCTTCGCATGACAGTGGTGTATCAAGTGCCGGTTTGACGAGGACCGGGCATCCAGTGGCCACAGCCGGCGCCACCTGATGTACGATCAAGTTCAACGGATGGTTAAACGCGCTTGCGGCAACCACTACGCCGATAGGTTCACGCTGTGTAAAGGCAATCCGACCCGATCCTGCCGCCGTCAGATCCATCGGTATTTCCCGACCCGCCATCTGACCGATCTCATGGATACACAGCTCGACACCATCAATGGCACGCGTCACTTCGATGCGCGCGTCAATCAAGGGTTTGCCACCTTCGCTGGCGATTAGCATCGCAAGGTCTTCCGCGCGGCCGGACATGATCCGAGCTGTATTCTTCAGAACCTCAATCCGCCTGTAAGCAGGCAACCAAGTGCCTCGATCACGGTGCAGACCGTGTGCCACATTCAGCATGACATTGATATCGTTCCAGCTTTTAACCTCGACACTGCCGATTTTCTCAAGATCAAACGGGTTCAGAACTTCAACAACATTACTCATATCAGACAGACCTTCGCCGCAAGCTCATCAATGAGAACGCGTTGGTTTTCACTGTAATCGACCGGCAAGTTGATCAGATGCACACCACCTGCTTCAAACGCTTTTTCAAAGGTAGGCACCAGATCTTCTGTCCTTTCGACCCGATGACCCGTAGCACCATAGCTGTTAGCGTATTGCACAAAATCAGGATTCTTAAATTCCAATCCCCAATCATCAAACCCCGCATGCGACTGCTTCCAACGGATCATTCCGTACGAGCTGTCATTCAGAACAGTAACAACAAGATTGAGGCCAAGACGAACGGCGGTTTCAATCTCCTGGCTGTTCATCATGAACCCTCCGTCACCGCAAATGGCCATAACCCTACGCTCAGGATATAGCTTCGCTGCCATCATGGCCGAAGGTAGGCCTGCCCCCATGGTCGCAAGCGCGTTGTCCAGCAGAACCGTGTTGGGTTGATAGGCCTGGTAGTTTCTGGCGTACCAAATTTTGTAGATACCGTTGTCCAAAGCGATGATATCGCAGTCCCCCATGACTTTACGTGTGTCAGCTACAAACCGCTGGGGGATGACCGGAAAGCGCGGATCATCAGCGCCTTCTGATGTGTGTAGATCGGTCTCGTTTTTGACCCGCTGGAAGTAACTTCGGTCAAATTCCAAAGGTCCTTGCAGGAACTCCCCCAATTTGGAGATGGATTGCGCCAGATCACCAACCACTTCAACTTGAGGGAAATAAACTTGATCAACCTGCGCGGCCTTGTAGTTAACATGGATCACTTTGGTGCCGCCCTCTTCCATAAAGAACGGTGGTTTTTCCACAACATCGTGACCCACATTGATGATCAGATCAGCGCGTTCGATGGCGCAGTGCAGATAATCACCATCCGACAGAGCGGCTGTGCCCAAAAACAGTTCGGACCGCTCATCCACGACACCCTTACCCATCTGAGTATTGAAAAATGGGATCTGGGTATCGTTCACGAACTTGCTCAATGCGCTGCGGGCGTGTTTTCGGTTCGCCCCGGCCCCCAAAAGCAAAAGCGGCATCCTGGCAGCACGGATCATCTCAGCCGCTTCGGTCAGAACTGCATCACCGGCCACGGCATAGTGACGCTGATGCGGTTCAAGAACATGCTCAGAAGTCTCTTCGGCTGCAATGTCTTCCGGAAGTTCCAACAAAACCGCGCCGGGGCGCTCCTCTTGCGCGACACGAAAGGCTTCGCGGATCAATGAGGGGATTGTGTTGCCGTGTACGATCTGTTTGGACATTTTGCAGATCGGATCGAATAGCCCAACAATATCGACAATCTGAAACTGGCCCTGTTTCGACTTCTTGATTGGTTTCTGCCCCGTGATCATGATCAGCGGCATACCACCCAGATGAGCATAGGCCGCTGGTGTAGCAAAGTTCGTTGCCCCCGGCCCCAGCGTCGCCATGCAGACTCCGGCCTTACCCGTCAGACGACCGTAGGTCGCAGCCATGAATGCCGCGCCCTGTTCGTGACGCGTTAGAACCAACTCTATTTTTGAGGTTCTTAGAGATTCCAGAACATCCAGGTTCTCTTCTCCCGGAACAGCAAAGATGTACTCAACACCCTCCGCCTCAAGCGCTGCGACCAGCAGATCAGAAGCTTTGTTAATTGGCGATACGATTTGGTCATTATTAGACATGTAATCTCCTGATTTCACGACAGATCGGTGAGCTTGGGGTGGCCACGAAACTAAATGTACCACCATTTTGAATGAGGTTCAGGTCCATCGATTAGCCACCTGCTTGCAATCGCTGTCGCTTGGGAAAAAGCTTGTCCTCGGAATTGGGTTCCGCGCTTATCGACCGACAATCGCAGCTGAGTGGCCTTTCGCTCCCTGCTCCACTGTCAGCAATGGGTAATGCGCAAAATGAACCGCACCAATGGGGCGCAAATCACGCGTCGACCCGAGCGGAACAGTTGAAGTAGCATTTTCGTAGGCGCACCCAATCCCTGACTGCTCTGACCAATTGAGGGGCGTTTCCGCACGATCCTGAACAAAGAAATATTGCCAAAATAACCCGCAAAAACGCTCAAAAACGTGACAACACCGGGCAACCACGGGAAAATTACGCCTCATGGCCCTGTCGAATTGGGTGATTACCCCGACGTGCATCACAACGACCCATAGAACCGCAAGACCAAAGAGAGAACTGGATTGCTGCAACATGTTTGTTTGGCTCGTTCTTGGTTCGACTTAGGCCCAGCCTAGGTGTGCTGCAATCAAGTCGATGGCTAAATATTCAAACTAGATTGGAACTGGAACGGCCATAATCCAGCACAGGGCTCATCACGTATTGGTGAAGTGATATCAACGCGGTAACAAAATGAGTGCGGGGACAGAACAGCCGTAATCCGTCAGTCTCGAAACGCCCTGTCCTTTACGCGGATGACTGGCTTCGTCAGATACTCCAGCACTGTTTTTGGTTCGGGCAGCATATCAACTTGAGCAACCATTCCCGGTATCACGTCCAGATTCTGCCCATCCGCGTCCGTCAACGCTCCACTCATCCGTATCGCCACGACATAAACCGACGTATCTCCATCCGGGGCAAGTACCGTATCCGCGCCGATGCGCGTTACCCGCCCGTCCAGGGCACCATAGCGTGAAGCGTCATATGCCGTAATACGCACCTTTACCTCCAGATCAGATCGAATAAAGGCAATGTCATCCGGCCCGACAAAGGCCTCGACTGTGACGGTTTCGGCAAACGGTACATTTCAACTGCGGTCTGACCCTGCTGGACCACTCCGCCCAAAGTCGAAATCAAAACCTGATTGACAATGCTGCGTGTCGGTGCGCGAATTTCGGCACGTGCGAGACGGGTCTGAAAGGCTGGAATACGGGTTTCAGGCGAAGCCAGTTTGTGAGCCTCCCCAACTGAAATGGTCCACCGCTATGTTTAAGAAATAGAGGACCAAGAATGGCAAACAAGCGACCGAAGCCGGAAGAGATTATCTAAACCGGCCAGAAATGATGTTCTCCTTCAGAGTCCCTGAGAACGGCCAGCAATCCTGCAACACAGCGCCAATATTGCGGGTCTTATCCGCCGGATCCACGGCACGCGCATCCAGACCATCCTGCATGACCGCCCCGGTATCAGGTTCATACAAATCCAAGATCAAGCGCGCCAGAGTGCTTTCCCAGACCCAATCGGGCCCTATATCGCGACTTTTTCGCCCGGTTTGATCGCTAAATCGATATCCTTAAGAATCGAACCCAACGCATCATCGTAAGCAAAACTGACACCCTTGAAGTCAATCTGACCTTCGATCCTGCGCCGAGACAAATAGCGTCGGCCAGGCTGACGCTCGACCTATTGCACCATAATCGCAACGATCTGGTGATAAACCACGCGCGCTTGGTTCAGACGCGTCAGTACCTGCGCCAACTGGGACAGAGGTGACAAGGTTTTGCCCGTCAAGATCACGCAAGCGATCAGTGCTCCCATGGAGAACACCCCGTCCCGGATCAGGAACACACCGAAAAACACAATCGTGACCTGCGTGATCTGTTGAACCAGAAAGGTAAGGCTCACCGTTCCCTATGACAGCAAACGCGTCCTGCCGGAACTATCTGCCTGCGCGCGTACCGTCTCCTCCCAGCGAGCGCGCATGACCGGTTCGGCACCGGTCGTCTTGAGCGTTTCCATCCCCGTCAGCGTTTCCATCAGAACTGATTGTTTGGTCTGACTATCAAAACTAGATTCACGCGCATATCGGCTGAGGAATGGGTGCGCCAAAAGCCCCGATAGCAACTAATCGGCACAGCAATTGCCGAAACCAGCGCGAGAGTACCGCCGATGGCCCAGATCACACCGATAAATACAAATAGGAAGGGTAAATCGACCAAAGCAACCAGAGAGGCTGAGGTGAAAAAGTCACGTACCACCTCAAAGTCCCGCAGGATCGAGCCCATTCGCCCATTCTGACCCTACGTGACTTCATCTTGAGCGTCATCAACTGATTGAACAGCCGTTCGGCGATCTTCCTATCCGCCCGTTTCCCTGCTGTGTCAATGAAACGCGACCGCAGATTTTGGATAAGAAAGTCAAACAGCAGCGCATAGCCAACACCAGCAACCAAGGCCAATAAATTCGGCAGGATGCGATCATAGACAACCATCGTGAACAGAGAGGTCGCTGGTCCAAGTACGCTGGTTACCACGGCGGCCAGCATTATCTGAAAGTAAACCCCGCTCAGGTCGCTGAACGCAGGCCAGAACCGATGCCCCTCCCCTGTTGCGCTGAACGGTCCTCCTCCTTGCGGCGCGATATCGTGGCGCGCAGAACCCAGAGCACACTACTCAGACGCGGATCCTGCCGCCGCCAGATCTGCCTCGGACAAACCAAGGCCTAGATGTTCCTTTAATAGCCGGAGATGATTGATCAGCGGGTCGGAGGTGGCTGAATTCATCGGGACTGTCACAAGTTCGGATCGGTAGGCTGAGCGACACCCAAAGCGTCCAGGATGTCACCGGTGACCGCCAGCACAGCATATTCGGCGCGACGCGCTTGAGCTTCAAGTTGAATTACCCGCACCTGTGCAAGGTTCAGTTCGCGCAATGCATCCAATATCTGAACCAATGTGCTGCGCCCAATATTAAACTGACCCCGTGCAGCATCTAGCGCCTGCTCATTGATCTCGACCGCGCGTCGGGCTGTCGCTAGCCGCCGTTGGATTGAATTGGTCTCTTCCAGCGCCCGAGACAGATTACGCTGCAACTCGCGGCGCAACTCCTCTTCATCGGCTTCGCTTTGTTGAAGATTCGCGCGCGCCGTTTTCACGTTGGCCCGTGCGGAACCACCTTGGTAAATCGGAACTGTCACGCCCAATCGAGCCTGCGCCCCATCGTCAATGAACCCCTGATCGAAATCAGTCTCAAGGATCGCGGACAGGGTCGGCCGAGTCGCCCGTTCCGCAACGATTACTTCTTGCTGGCGCACCTGGCTAACGGCAACCTGAGTCCGTAAACGTGGGCTGCGCTCAACCATCTCCTGCGCCGAAGACCCAGCCAAAGCCGGTGCCGGTGGGATCGTCGGAATAACACCGGGACGGGTCCCAAAAACTTCTACCCAGTTTGCGGTTGCCAGTTCCACTTCTGTCTGCGCTTGTGCCAGTTCTGTCTCGGCATTGGACCTGCGCCCTTGCCCGGCCAGCAGATCTGCAACAGATCCAGCCCCCGCATCAAAGCGTGACTGGAGGTCGTCAACCAATACATCCGTGCGGTCCAGATTCTGCCGAGCCTGCTGTTCGAGGCGACGATTGCGGTCCAGATTGACTATGGTTTCGATGGCCTCGAAACTTAATGCGTTCAGCTCTGACAACTCACTTAACCATGTCTGCCGGGCTTCGATCTGGCGCAATCCTACGCGACTGTTGACTTTGCCCCCATCATAAATGATCTGGCTCAACCGCAGGATTGGAACCGGATCACCGCCAGACGTCAAAGACGTCTCGGCCTCTATCTGCGGCAGAAATGCCCCCTGCTCTGCGTCGATTCGAGACTTCGATGCCAGAAGGTTCGCGGTGCCTGCGGCTGTCGTGGGTGAGGTCGCGACCGAAGTTCGTACCAGCTCGGCAAAATCAGTACGTGCAACGCTTCCCTTCAGATTGTTCCTACCTGATGCGGGTGCTTCCACCGGTTTTGCAGTCGGATCAAAGGACTGCGTCCCCTGAATATCTTCAGTGCAACCTGCCAAAACTATCGTGGTTATCAAAACCGACAACCAAGCCTTCATGGTGCCAATGCTCCTGGTATTAATTATGCGCCAGACAACAAATCATCGGTCAATATTCTTAACAAAGTGCTATTCAAAGTTCTCGTTAAAAGGGTATTTTGACGGACAAACAACCTTATGCTTTGCACGCATATTTAGATTAAAGCGTGACAACAACTGCGCACGTCCCGCCCCTAATGCACCATCTGCACGCAGCCAAAGACCGCTTCCTTCGACCTGCAATGCATTGTCGACTGCATCGGCCAGTTCTACATCCGTGATCGCAATGCCCAGCCAGATATCATCAATTCAAGCTTCAAATCACGGTTGACGTCATCTACCTGCGCCACAATCGACCTGTCGAAACCGCCACCCGCATCCAGAAAATCGGTGCTCGAGCCCAGTATGAACCTTTGACTCTTTTCTAAGTCGATACCGATCCCAATAAACGCAGGCTAACCTTAGTAGCTGTAGACGCCTTCAAAAAGCAAAATACGATCGCCTGGATCGGTCAAAACTGAATTGTTTGTTGCACGGGGCATCATAATGTTCGGAGCTCGCAACTCATAATTCGCCTCAAGCACGGCGCCAAATTCCGATCCCAGATTGTCTGTACGATAAGATAATATCACAAGTTTTGGCTCGGCGCGGAACAACGCCTGATACAGGGCAGATTCTTCGCCTGCAGATTTCGTGTTGTTGACAGCTTGTGCATCAAGCCAGAGGCGCGGCTCCATGCGACGACTGGGAATCATGCCAATGCCGTCAAAATAGGTGTCCTCTTGCGCAAGTAGTTCTTCTGCTCGCTGAATAAGCGCAAATTGGTCACGGTTATCGTGGGCCAAATATTGAACATTTCGCAGCGTGCTCAGCACAGCAACAATTACCAGAATGCCAATAACACGCGAATACCACATTTCTGATCGCAGCATCAATCGGACGACGGCGTCGGCACAATAGAAAGCCAGAAACGGCAGCACCATGACGAAAACGTACGGCCATGTTTGATTATGAAAAAAGACCAATGCAGAAAGCACTAACGTAAAGGTAAAATATACCCGTGCAGCACTATCACATTTGGCAAATCGAGAGGCCGCAACAAAAAGCCCAAATATCACCAAACCATATTGCAGAGAATTTCGCTTTAGCGTTTGCCAGACGAACGCATCAAGTCCTTCGTAATAACTGCCCCCGTTGAACGCGAGTTCCGCTGGCCCAAAGAAAAGCACGGCAAGAACCTGTGGCATCGCGGCGCCCCCTAACAGGACTCCGTAAACTGCTATTGCGGCTGCCCACCCCAGTAAGAGCATTACCCCACGCTTCACCGCTCGGGCGACTGAGCGCATGATGAGCGCATCAATAGTCAATGCGGCCCCCAACGCAAAATTGAAGTAGACTGATTTTTGGGTCGTTACAAATGCAAGCCCACTTAGCAAACCAGCAATCAGAAGAGACTTGGCGCGGTCAGTTTCAGACCGAATGACAACCAGAATTGCCATAATCGAAAATAGCGTAGCAAGCGGTTCTGAACGCAGGCGGAATCCGCGTTCGATGAAATTACTGAAGCTCAGCAAGAGTGCAACGGCTAACAAAGCCGTAACACGTTCCGCCCCCAAAGTACGGGTGCATAGGTAGACGCACCAAGCGGTCGCTATTGCCAGGCAAGCTGTCGTCAATCGGCCTGCTATCAGCATTGAGGTGGCATCCCATCCGATCAGATGAGAGAATTCATAGAACAGAGCATATCCGACCGCCTTTTTCGGCCAGATCGTCTCGAACGTTCCGTCGAACAGATAAACGGGTTGGGTAAAATGCCAAAACTCATCCATCACAAAACGAGTATTAACCGACAGCACAACGAGAAAGGCAATCTTTAATAAAATAAAGGCTTTGAGTGCAAACGATAACCGTTCAGAGCGGTTCAGGTTTTGTGGCAAGATCTTTGTACGCACCGTCATTCTGTGCACTCTCACATAAAACGCTACTGGCTTGTTTCACCGCGCGTGATCTCAAGATATGCTACTGGATTTAACCAACCTCTCACGCGATGTGAAAAACAATCCAATTCAAAAATAACTCGGTGCCGTGATGTCAAAGCAAACCTCGCGTCTGCCTCAAATGCGCAATCTATAGGCGCTCTGAATGGACTCATCTCATGTTCCTCTTTTCATCGCCAGCTTAAGCCGGGGCACGAGCCTGTTCACGATCTGTGAGCGGGTGAGAAACTCGCGCCATTCAAGCGGTCCAAGTGAGATTATTGCCTTTAACGCTGAACCACATCCACGCAATCTGCGATGGTGCAGGCTGGCCAAACAAATGTTAAAAGCATTGGCCGTATCAGCGCGTTTACGGGCAATCTTTCTGAGATCGTCTGGCAGATGCACAAGATGCCGTTCCATTGGGATCTTCAATTGTCGCTTGAACGATTGCAGGTCTCGCGACCCGGTCATGGTCTGGGAAGCTGCATGAATACGAAACGATGCAGCGCAGGTGGGATCCCAAGCCAATCCATTCTGTGCGAGGCTCAACCAAAGGTCCCAGTCGGCAGTATACCAAAGGTCTTCATCAAGACCGCCTTTTCGCATTGCCGCATCCCGCCTGAACATGACGGCAGGCAACGCAACGGTATTTTGAACAATCAAGTACGAAAGTGCCTCTTCGAATGAAAGAACGCGCTGAGCACCTCCGAACGGAGGACACATATGGCCGACTGTATTGCCCTTAAGATCAATAAGATTCGCACCATGAACCCATATATCGACATTCGGGTACCGTGAGGACATTTCTTTCAGCAATGCCGCACGACCAGGCGACCAGATATCATCCTGATGCAACATTGTGATAAGGGATGAAACTGCTTCTCGCAGTCCAAGATTTGTGTTCTCGGTCCACGATTTTGCATCAGGATTGTCGATGATCCGGATTGGAAGACGTGACCGCGCAGCCTCGAGAAGTTCGCGGCTATTATCCGTTGAACCTTGATTGACGGCGACAATCTCAAGCCCTTCGCATTGACCATCTAGCGACGACAGTGCAGCGTCCAGAGTGTCCCCGCCATTATAGATTGGCATAACTACGGTAAGCCATGTCTGCGTCATGGGGTACAGCACCATTGAGTATGTATTCCGATCATGAAGGCAATCGTGATCAGCGAAGACTCTGGTCTCAAAGGATTATCTGTCGCAACTGATGTTGCGATTGGGCGACCTAGCTGTCGGGAATTATGCGCGTATATCAACCTAGGTCATCTCCTCTACTTCAGGCGGTGTGAGCAGCAATTTCTAAAGCCGGCTCCATCTGATCGCCTGTGGCGCTAGTTGCTGCCGCTCTTCGAACAGGGCTCTTTTTGCCAAGTCAGATCTGATGCAATTGGGTTTATCATTCTTTTTTACTCTCTTGCGCTATGAATTCCAAAACAAGAACAGATTGTTTCCGATTCATCAGGCTATTGTGGCTAGATTGGGGCATCACGCGTACTGATTTGTGGTTCTCCCAAATGACCAAATAGGCCGCGATAGTTTGATCCACATCATTGAGTAAAAAACCAATTGGACAACTACTCAGTCCGGAGATCCCAGCATGATAGGGAATTGGTGCTTTGAACCCACCTGACAGAATACGGAATTTTTACGATCAAAGATCCTGATGCCGCCTAAATCCCGCCGCAGCAAGGAAGGGGTAGCACAACAAGAATCCGCTGACGGTTACGATCCTCAAAGATACCGCAGCTTCGGCCGCAGTCGCCGTGTCAATCCCCTGAAGGAATAGAGCGCTAGCCCATGTCACCTCAGTCACTCCCAATCCTGCAGGTAAAAACGGGATCGACGAAACAAGTAGTATCAAAGGGAAGGCGACGAAAAGCGGCATGGGATCGAGCCCCGGCAAAAACATCACCATCAGACCAACATTCAAACCCGCTATCAGCAGATACCTCAAAAGGCTCAACCCCATAAGTTTATGTAGAACCACGGATCTTTGGTCAGCAGCTTGGTTCAAACCATCAGCGAGCGACGTCAAAGCCGCGCCCTCTCCTATCATCATACGAATTCGATGAACCACCAGTGCACTCCCACGCAGGACAGGCTTTAGCGCAGCGACAACAACCCCGAGAAGTACGATCAAAGAGAATGTCGCAAAAGCCGCACCCAACGCAACAAACACAAGGCCGGCCAATACCGCAATTCCCAGCGTCAAAAGCTCTAACGATTGCTCAAATAGAGAGGTACCCGCAGCGGCGCGTGCGCGAATGCCGCTTTTGCTCGCAACCCACGCGCGGACAATCGGGACGCTAATCTGTATCGAAATTATCTGACCCAAAAGCGCACCGGTCGCCGTTGCGGAGGTGGCCGTTCCCAAGGATATTGTCTGAATATCCAATGTTTCTGAAAGCACGATCCGCCACTTCGTTGCCGCGGCCACAACAATGGTGCTTTGCGTCAACATAATCAGCGCGTAAATGGGCCAGGGTACGCTGCCCAGCACCTCAGAAATACCCGACAGAGTTGCTCCACTTTTTTGTATGAGCACAACCAGCAGCGCCAATCCTGCAATGAGCCCTGCCAGTGTCCAACGGAGGCGTTTATTGCGAGTTAGTGTTTTTGTCCCATCAGACAAAGCAATTAACCCCGTATATCAGGTTAATGTCCGGAATTGCGGCCCGCATGGGCCACCACTTGGTACGGCGTTCTGGGAAGTGAAACTTAATAATCTGATGCAGGTTATAGATCGCATTTACATGCTCGACTGACATGTAATAATCGTAAGGCAGACCCGCTGCATAACCGCGTTTTCGCGGCCCTAACGTTCGCCCAATTCTCCACGCAAGTCCGGGGTCACAGGGGAGGATCAGCGATAGTACCCCGCCCGGACGGATAACGCGAACCCACTCCTCCAACGCACTTACCGGATCAGGAATGTGCTCCAAAACATGGGTCGCGATCACGCGATCAATACTATCGTCTTCAAATTGCAGCCTGGCACCTGAAAGCTGCTTGATCTCGACGCGTGGGTCCCAACTACGCTTGGTTAACCAATCGATTACTTTTGGATCATGGTCTGAAGCGATGTATCGCTCGAAACCATGTTGAACGCAGCCGAAATGTGCCATCGTGCCAACGCCAAGCTCAAGAACCGTCCCGTAGTGATCATCAAGGCCGGCATTTTTCTCAACCAAGTTATGCGTCGAACGTAAAATACGCGCACTTAAGCTTGAGCCGTAATTCGAGGCGTCATAGTTCGCCAGCCAATTTTCTTCATAGTTCGACCAATCCGGTTTCTCTACAAAGTTTTTCATCTCGTTGGCCTCCTGCATTTTACGCAAGCCTATATGTTGCTGGAGAAGTAATACCTTGCTTCCAAGGCTTCAGACGTTGCGAACAGGGAAAATGACAACAGTAATATCAGCAGCACATTCTCAGCCATTCTGTATTTTCTTGCCCTGCCATCGATAGTTCCACGCGATTGGAAAAGACAGGCCAGAAGTAAGATGGGTAGCAAAAAGTAACGGCCCTGGACACCCAATATAGCTGAGGCGGGATGGGGCGTCCAAGTTACTAGAAGTGAAAAGAAAACTATGAAAAACCCACCAAATGCAGATGAAATCAAGGCAAATGAAGACAGCCCATCATCTATTCTTCCCTGAAGTATCGCAAACATCAGGATCAACAGGACAATAAGAAATAATGTAGTGTAGGTCTGAGGAGAGAATGGCACATCCAGCCACCCCAAAATTCCTAAAAATGTATGAAGGTAGTAAAGAGTTCTTTGTCCGTCCGAAAGCGTGGCCCAAAGAGTGTCCGCGAACTGCCAGGGATTGAGCACATAATATTCCAAGATCTGGGTCGTGGTCGCACCTAAATCTACGCGCATATCCTTAGTTATGGATAATGCAAATCCATACCAGGAAATGATCGCGATACATAAAACCATGAATAGGGAAATGGCAGGAATGCTCCGAAAGCGAACCCCGAACGTCAGGGGTAACAACACAAGTGGCGCCATGTGCAAACGGCACCCTGCAAGTAAGAAAATCAGGGCCGATAATCCAAGCATCCTTTGAATACTTGGCCGAGTGCTTCTTTTCATTATGTCGAGGTATAGCGCGATTATCAGAAGCACCATCGCCGTGGATATGAAGTCAATGCTGGCTGATGCAGCCTGAAACAGCGTCATCGGGAGGAATAATAGTGCGATCACCAAGGCCGAAGGCACCATAATTCGAAATGCCGCAAGCAAAATCAACGACCCCGCGCCAAGAGTAAAAAGTCGCGCAAGTTTATAGCTGGCATCGACACTTTGACCCAGGAACTCTCCACACGCGAGAGCCAGTGCTTGGGGTAAATAAATAAGAGGGAAATAATACCCTGTTCCAGGCAGTGTTTCGTAGGCGCGCTTGCCGCTCCAATCTATGTCTTTCGCAGAATTCAGTTGCGCTGAAGTGACCTTGACTTCCGGGTGATGCGGCAAGGATTTGAACTGCGCCATATAGTCGAGCAACCCAGTGTCCACATTCCCGCCTGATGCCCGACCCTCGTCAGTGCTTAACAGGAACTGACCTTTCGAGAGCAAATAGGCGCGTTCGACGTGATCGAATTCGTCGGGGGATTGGAAAGGCGGTGTTAGCAGGCCTATCCACAATGCGGCACAGAACACTGACAAGACCGCAAGCAAACTCCGATCGTACGTCATGTTATTTATCGTCTTTCTTTGCGCCACTGCCGACAAGCATCGGTATGCGCCGGGTGATCCGTAGACGTTGAATTGGGACCTTTGGTTCAGATGCAATGTCATAACTTGCAAAAAACAGGAGCATCTGGAATCCAAGGACAATCGGTAATGCCGAAAGCATTACGGTTCCGGTCGTGGCTGGCACACCGGTCGCAACAGACTCTGACCATGCCACCGCACCAAAAATGACCCCAAACCCCAAGAGAAGGACTCCGAACAGGAGGTTCAACGACGCAAGAGAGAAATCGCGCAGAAAATACATGTAGATAACGCGCTTTAGTGTGGCAACCAAATGGCGCCAAAGAAATTCAAACATGACACGTCCGACGCGAAGCCCGCTGACTTCGTCGGCATAGACAGCTCGCATAGGAATATCGATCACGACAGCCCGAAGATCACCGAGGCGAATGAGCATGTCACTTTCAAAGAAATATCGCTGGGATACTTTGTCGAGATCAATTGAGGCGAGCGTACGGGCATGTATCGCGGTAAATCCATTGGTTGGATCAAATATGCTCCAGTACCCGCTTGATAGCTTCGTTATAAAGCTAAGGAACGCGTTGCCGAACAGCCTGACCCAGGGCATTTCCCTCACCGCAGTACCCGAATAGAACCGGTTACCTTTTACATAGTCCGCTTCCCCAACTGCGATCGGTTGTGCAAACTGAGAGATCAATTCAGGGGCCATTTGACCGTCCCCATCAACCTTCACGACTATTTCGGCATCTGCATCCAATGCTGCCCGATATCCCGTGATGACAGCTCCACCCACACCAGTGTTTGTCTTATGCCTTAAAACCGTCAGGCGGGGATCCTTTATTGTTTTTTCAATGAAACCACCTGAATCTTCGGGGCAGGCATCATCGACTGCAAAAATATGCTCTACTTCTGGACCGATACGCGCGATCACATCTTCAATGTGGCGCTTGACCTTGAAACAGGGAATAACGACTGCAATGCGCATATTTGATCCCCCGATTGAACCTCGGGTCCACTCCTAGCCTCACAAACTGTAATTATGTCAGTGATGAATTCCGCGCAAAACGACCAAAAGCGATAATAAACGCACGTTGCATAAAAGCCCCACACGCGCGATCTGGAATGCTCCGCTGAACTCCTGGTTGGAAACAAAATTCAATCAGCGCATGACAGTTCGTAAAGAGTTTTTTGGCGATTATTCCGGCACTGCAAACCGACTACGAGTGCGATTTGCGAATGCCACTAATGACAACATCACCGGGACCTCGACAAGCACCCCAACGACGGTTGCCAGCGCCGCACCCGAATTCAAACCAAACAAACTGATGGCAACCGCGACCGCAAGTTCAAAGAAATTCGAGGTTCCGATCATGGCGCAAGGAGCAGCAATTCGATGCGGAACTTTCAACGCATAGGCCGTACCATAAGCCAAGAAAAATATGCTGTAACTCTGAACCAATATGGGCACAGCGATCAGCGCAATTACAAATGGCCGGGCCAAAATCGTTTGCCCCTGCAGGCCAAACAAAATGACGACTGTGGTGATCAAACCTATAACCGACCAGGGCTTTACACGCGTCGAAAATGTATCGATTGCATCTTGCGACCCAAGCCACCTGCGCGTGATCAACCCGGCTATCAAGGGCAGGACTACATAGAGTACCGTTGCCAGGACAAGCGTTTGCCACGGAACCGAAATCTCTGTGACGCCCAATAAAAATGCTACTATTGGCGCGAACGCGACAACCATGATCAGATCATTCACCGAGACCTGCACCAATGTGTACGTTGCGTCCCCTTTTGTAAGTTGCGACCAGACGAAAACCATTGCAGTGCACGGAGCAGCCCCAAGCAGAATCAGGCCCGCAGTGTATTGAGCCGCGTCTTCAGGTTGTATCCATGGGGCGAAGACGAACTCAAAGAACAAAACAGCGAGGATCGCCATGGTGAAAGGCTTTACCAGCCAATTCACGACAAGGGTGATGATCAGGCCCTGAGGCTGACGCGCAACGCCCGCGACAGCACTAAAGTCAACGCCAACCATCATTGGATAGACCATTGCCCAGATCAACAACGCCACAACCAGATTAACGCTCGCCACCTCTGCCGATGCGATAACCTCGACCAGCCCGGGCACTGTCTGGCCAATTAATACACCCCCGATCATGGCAAGCGCGATCCAGACGCTCAGGTAGCGTTCAAAGATACTCATAAGATTGCCTCATTGGTCGGTGCTGTAAGTTTACAGGATATGAGTGCAGAAAGGCCGATCATGATTGCTGCGGTGCCCAGCACAAATGGAAGCCCGCCCAATTGATAGGTGACCCCTGACAGAACGGTACCGATCAATCGGCCCGCGGCATTGGCCATATAGTAAAAGCCTATATCCATCGTGACCCTTTCAGATTTGGTGAATGCCAGGATCAGATAGGAATGAAGCGAAGAGTTGATCGCGAATATCGCCCCGAAGAACAGCAAGCCAATTACCAAAGTGACAGTCAGCCATACCGGCGCCCCTGTAGACAGCAGGGCTGCGACAGTCAGAATTGCTGGGATGCAGAACAATACAGCAGCCCAGTCACGTGCGGCGCGTATTAAATCTCGTTCAGAGCGCTCAGACGCGCGCAGGATTTTTGGCGCACCGGCCTGAACCGCACCGTATAATATCACCCAGATGGCCATAAACGTGCCGATCATAAAGAAGGCAGCGCGGTTCGCTTCCTCAGTGCCATCGGAAAGCACGGCATAGAAATAGATTGGAATGCCGACGACAAACCAAACGTCCCGCGCGCCGAACAAAAAGACCCGTGCCGCCGAAAGCCAGTTTACATTGGCCGAATTCGAAAAGACCTCAGAGAACTTGGCGCCCTTTCGCCCATTGGGAAGACCGACTGGCATGAAGGCAAGAATAGCACCCAAAACCACAGCCAGTATGATCGCCATAAGTAAAACGGCCCAATTGAAACCCAAAGTCGCCAACAGCGCCGCCCCAAACAAGAATCCAATACCTTTCACGGCATTCTTTGATCCTGTCAGGATAGCAACCCATCGGAATAGACCGCCACCTTCGGTTGGAGCAAGCAGTTTGACTGCCGATTTTGACGACATCTTTGCCAAGTCCTTGGCGATCCCACTTGCCCCCTGAACAATCATCACAAATGCCACCGAGACACTCATGGCCCATTGCGGGTCAAGTTGCGTCAGCGCAAACAATGCCACGATCTGCAGCGCCAGACCTGCATAGAGAGTTGCCGCGAGCCCAAACCGGGCTGCAATCCAACCCGCAGCGAGGTTGGTCACCATTCCAGCGATCTCGTACAAAACAAACAGGTAAGCCAACTGCACCGGTGAGAAGCCCAGAGTATGAAAGTGCAACAACACCAGCATCCTGAGCGCGCCATCGGTCAGCATAAACGCCCAATAGGCGGCCGTTACGGCGATGTAGGCCGGCAGACCATCGGGTCTTTGCGTCACAATGATGCCCCGACCATCAAGGCAACATCGACCAGGCGATGCGCATATCCGAATTCATTGTCATACCACGCATAGATTTTCACCTGAGTGCCATTCACCACCATGGTTGAAGGCGCATCAACGATCGAAGAGCGTTGGTCGTTTGTATAATCTGCCGACACCAAGGGTCGCGTTTCATAACCTAGAATACCGCTGAGTTGCCCTTCAGCGGCAGCCTTGAACAAGCCATTGACCTCCTCAATGGTTGTTTCTCGTTCAACCTCGAAAACACAATCTGTCAGCGACGCATTCAGCAATGGAACACGCACGGCATGGCCATTCAATCGACCCTTTAGTTCCGGATAGATCAGCGTAATTGCCGTTGCTGATCCAGTTGTGGTTGGGATCAACGAATTCAATGCCGAGCGCGCACGACGCAGGTCCTTGGCTGGACGATCTACCATTGTCTGCGTGTTGGTCACGTCATGAATCGTGGTCATCGACCCGTGCCGGATTCCAAGGTTTTCATGAATGACTTTTACGACCGGAGCGAGACAATTGGTCGTGCAGGATGCTGCAGTCACAATGTGATGCATTTTGGGGTCATATGTATCTTCGTTGACACCATATACAATGTTAGAGGCCGGACCGTCCTTGACCGGTGCAGAGACAACCACCTTCTTAACACCGGCTTCAAAATACGGGGCCAACTTGACCTCGGTCTTGAAGGCGCCCGTGCAATCGATCACCACGTCGATGCCATCCAGCGGCAGTTTTGTCAGGTCGTTTGTTCCGACGAACGGTATGCGCGTTCCATTGATGGTGATGCTTTCGTCATCATGATCGAAAGAACCAGCCCAACGGCCGTGCACAGAATCAAACTCTAACAAGTGCGCGTGCATTGCGGCGTTACCCACCGCGTCGTTGATCCATGCGACACGTGCCCCTCGTTCCAAAAGCGGCTTCAGGGCAAGCTTTCCCATCCGGCCCAGACCATTCACTGCATAAGTTGTCATGTTGTACTCTCAGCGGCAGATTTGCCGATTTCATCGATGGCGGATTGCAAGGCGAGGCGATCAAGGCTTTCGACCGGCAACGCGGAAAAGACCTCAATCCGACGTTTAAGTGCACCATAGGCGTTTTGAAACGCGAGGCTCTTCTCCGCATGGGTACCCTCGGCCTTGACCGGATCCGCCATGCCCCAATGACCGCTGATCGGTTGGCCATCCCAAGCCGGGCATTCCTCGTTTGCCGCCTGATTGCAAACCGTAAAAACGAAATCGAGGTCTGGTGCATTCGACCCTGAGAATTCTGCTATGTTCTTTGAACGTAAAGCCGAGATATCGTGGCCTTTGTCTTTCAGCACCTGAAGTGCAAAAGGGTTCAATTCAGAGGAAGGCTTGATCCCTGCCGAGAATACATTGAACCGATCCCCGGCAATTTCACGAAGCAGAGATTCCGCAAAGATAGAGCGGGCTGAGTTTCCTACGCAGAGGAACAGCACGTTGAATTTCCGATCATCCTCGACGTCAATTCCCAAATCGAAGGGCATGCACAAATCAGGTCGTCCGAGGCAGCAATCCAAGAACAAGTAGTCGAGCATTTCCCGCACAGAATGCATATCAATTGAATAAAGCAAAGAGGTTCCAACCCTCTGCTGATTTATGATCTGAGCGTTCTGCAGTGCACTAAGATAGCTCGACATGGTGCTGGGCTTGATATCGAGCGCCGAACCCAGCTCTCCAGCCGGTACCCGATCCGGATATCGCCGCATAAGCATCCGAAACACCGCTAGCCGATGTGGATGGCCCAATGTGTTAAGTTGGCTTGAGATAAATGATTCCATATTTCATGAAATAATGAAATTATATCTAGAGTGCAAATACTTTCTATGAGTCAGGACTTCCAATGCAAGACAGACATGCTAACCAAAGGAACAGTGTGCACCAACCAAGGCTCTGAACAGAATGATTGCAAATCTGATGATGTATCAGCGCCCGCAGCTGGCAGCGGCCCATGATCGTTATTGGCAGCTGATACTTCGGAACTTGAATGAAGTAGGTATAGATGGCCCCGAACATCTCTCTCAGAACGCAGAAGAGTTTTTTGTCTGGAAAAACCCGAATTTGGTATTAAGCCAGACTTGCGGCATGCCGTATCGCATCTGGCTGCATGACTTGGTCGAGCTGGTCGGCACACCGGACTACGGGCTTGATGGCTGCCCCCCAGGATATTATCGTAGTGCACTTGTCGTGCGTTCCGATGATGCCCGACAGGACATCGTAGAATTCAGCGAGTCAATCTTTGCGTTTAATCAGACATTCTCGCAGTCAGGTTACGCTGCTCCGTACTGGCATCTACGCAAGCACGGTTTTTGGTTTCAAAATCGTCTACACACGGAACAGCATGTCAAATCAGCTCAAGCGGTCGCCTCAGGACGTGCGGACATCGCATCGCTAGACGCTATGTCCTGGAAACTGATGGAGAAGCATGATGCGTTCGCGCAGGAATTGCGGGTTTTGGATTGGACCGCGCCGACACCTGGATTGCCGCTTATTACCGCGAATGGAAATGACGCAGATTCCATATTTAGTGCAGTGAAATCTGCGATCGAACTCCTTGATCCGCTCGATCGGGGCCTTCTCGGATTGTGTGGTATCGTCCGAATTCCAAAAGACAAATACACCGAGATACCCAACCCACCTTGATTTGAGCGTTTATCGAAGCTTCGGATCAAAGATTGGAAGGCAATCTGATTCAACCCGCGAGCTTGTAGCGATGAATCAACTCAAACCGCCCATCTTTGCGTTCACCACACAACGCGATCTGATCAACAACAAACGGAACCGGCAGTTCAGGCAGAGACTTCAATATCATTTCTGTCCAGACCGGTATATCTAGCTTGGGCAACCGTGCGGTAAGGGTCATGTGGAAACGGAATTCGTCCATCACATACGGGTAACCCCATTGGATCAGTAGGGCATTCTGACGGGCGCTCATCCCCGGTCGCCGCCGCCGTTCAAGTTCTGCCACAGGCAAAGGCGCTCGGAATTCATCCAAGTCTTGGACGCAAGCTGCAGCGACCTGTTGCAACGCCTTAGATTCACCGCGTGGAATCAGCGCCAAAAAGCGGCCAAGTCTGGTCAGTTCCAAACCATCGCATATCGCTGGAGCAAGTCCCGACGCCAACTCAGCCACGCGCATGTGCAATTCCTCGGCTGTGCTGTCACCGGCCAACCGAAATGGCGGTTTCAACGTTCCGTGAAAGCCATATTTGCGCGGCGTCATCGTGATTCCATCCAAACCGGGAAAATCGAACAAAGGCGCTTCACACGCGCTGATAATGTCCCAACCCAGCCAGGATGCCCCGAAACGGGCCAACGGGCCGTGGGGGGGAACATAGTAGATCGCAAAACGAGTATACGACATGAACTCCTCTTATCCTGCATCCTCTGTGATAGCGATGTGTCAGGCATTTCGTGGCTTGCCAAGGTGCGGTTGGCTTTGCCTGATCAGGTTTTAACCGGGGCTGTGACCACCGAACAGGGCGTGGTTGCGGATACTCAAGAATGGGAACACCACCTTCGCGCTGACCTCAACACTGTATTCTATGCACTGCACATTGGGTCTATGAACCGCGCCCTCACCCCCTTTGCTCGACATCTGGAGCGATCGCAAAAGCGCTGTTTAACGGCAGGTAACCTTGACTAATCGCAGGTAGAAAAGGGTTGTCTCTAGGGCTTTAAGAATTTCGCCCACCTTCTCATTTACCATTCCCTGCAATCTTGAAAATTAGAGGGAATGCACCGGGATTCGAGATGGCCTAAAGGATTTTCATGTAATATGCGGCAATCCGGCGCTTGAACTCCGTCAATCTAATGTATACGAAAGTATACTATACTGATCCAGCGACAATTATGCCGCCGCGAATATCGCCCCATAGCATGCCAGAGATGCGGAAAAATAACATGAGCCTCTACAACGACTACTTGACCGAGATCGAAGACCGCAAGCAACAGGGGCTCAGCCCCAAGCCCATCGATGACGGTGCACTGACCCGCGAAGTTATCGACCATATCAGAGACACCGGCAGTTCGCACCGCGATGACTGCCTGCACCACTTTATCTATAACACCCTGCCCGGCACCACGAGCGCCGCGGGTGAAAAAGCGCGCTTTTTGAAAGAAATCATTCTGGGCACTGTCGAGGTTGAGGAAATCAAGGCAGCTTTCGCCTATGAGCTATTGAGCCACATGAAAGGCGGCCCGTCGGTCGAAGTGTTGCTTGATCTTGCACTGGGCACCAACGAAGCGACAGCACGCGATGCGGCTGAGGTGCTCAAGACCCAGGTCTTTCTTTACGAGGCCGATACAGATCGCATCAAGTCGGCCTATGAGGCAGGCAATGCCATAGCTTCAGATCTTCTGGACAGCTACGCCAAGGCAGAGTTCTTTACCAAGCTTCCTGAGGTCGACGAAGAAATCAAAGTTGTTACCTATGTGGCGGCCGAAGGCGATATCTCAACCGACCTTCTAAGCCCAGGCAATCAGGCACATTCCCGCGCTGATCGCGAGCTGCACGGCAAATGTCTGATTTCGGAAGACGCTCAAAAAGAAATTGAGGCACTGAAACTTAAGCATCCAGATGCACGTGTCATGCTAGTCGCTGAAAAAGGCACGATGGGCGTCGGATCATCGCGCATGTCTGGGGTTAACAACGTCGCCCTTTGGACCGGCAAGCAGGCAAGCCCGTATGTTCCGTTTGTCAACGTCGCACCCGTCGTGGCGGGAACGAATGGCATCTCTCCCATTTTCCTGACCACGGTAGGCGTGACCGGTGGGATCGGTGTGGACCTTAAGAACTGGGTCAGAAAGACGGACGAAGACGGCAAGACGATCCTGAACAATGACGGCAACCCGGTGCTGGAACAGAATTACTCGGTTGCGACCGGAACCGTTCTGACAATCAACACAAAGCAAAAGAAACTATTTAGCGAAGATGGCAGCGATGAACTGGTCGATATGGCCGGATCATTCACACCGCAAAAGATGGAGTTCATGAAGGCTGGTGGGTCTTATGCCATCGTGTTCGGCAAAAAACTGCAGACTTTCGCCGCTGAAACTCTGGGGATCGAAGCACCGCAGGTCTTTGCGCCTTCGAAGGAAATCAGCGTCGAGGATCAAGGTCTGACCGCAGTTGAAAAAATCTTTAACGCAAACTCACTGGGTGTAGCGCCCGACAAGGTACTGCACGCAGGGTCTGACGTGCGGGTGCGCGTCAACATCGTTGGCAGTCAGGACACAACCGGACCAATGACGGCACAAGAGCTTGAGGCCATGGCCGCTACGGTCCTTTCTCCTTCGGTCGACGGGGCCTATCAGTCGGGATGTCACACGGCTTCTGTCTGGGATGCCAAAGCGCAGGCCAATACGCCCAAATTGATGGCTTTCATGCACAAATTTGGTTTGATTACCGGTCGTGATCCAAAGGGCGTCTATCACGCGATGACAGACGTTATCCACAAGGTTCTCAACGACATTACTGTTGACGATTGGGCAATCATCATTGGTGGTGACAGTCATACCCGGATGTCCAAAGGTGTCGCTTTTGGCGCGGACTCTGGCACCGTGGCGCTAGCTCTGGCGACAGGTGAAGCCACCATGCCAATCCCTGAATCCGTAAAAGTGACCTTTAAGGGCAAGATGGCTGATCACATGGACTTTCGCGACGTGGTTCATGCAACACAGGCGCAGATGCTGGCACAGCACGGTGACAATGTGTTCCAGGGTCGGATTATCGAAGTGCATATTGGAACGCTGTTGGCGGACCAGGCCTTTACCTTCACCGACTGGACTGCGGAAATGAAAGCCAAAGCTTCAATCTGCATATCCAACGACGAGACCCTGATCGAGTCACTGGAGATTGCCAAATCGCGCATCAAGATCATGATCGAAAAGGGCATGGAGAATGATGCCCGGATGCTCAACAGCTTGATCGAGGTCGCGGACAAGCGCATCGAGCAGATCAGGTCGGGTGAGAAACCCGCGTTGACACCCGATGAAAATGCCAAATACGCTGCCGAGGTCATTGTCGATCTGGATGAAATCGTTGAACCAATGATCGCGGACCCAGACGTCAACAATGCGGATGTCTCAAAGCGTTATACCCACGACACCATCCGCCCGATTTCATTCTATCGCGCAGAAAAGAAAGTGGACCTTGGGTTTGTTGGGTCATGCATGGTGCACAAGGGTGATATCAAGATCGTCGCTCAGATGTTGCGCAATCTCGAGGCTGATCAGGGCGATGTCACATTTAAGGCTCCGCTGGTAGTGGCCGCTCCGACCTACAATATTGTTGATGAATTGAAGGAAGAGGGCGACTGGGAAATTCTGCAGAAGTACTGCGGATTCGAGTTCGACGATGCTGCGCCTAAGGTTCAGGCCCGTACCGAATACGAAAACATCCTTTATCTTGAACGTCCGGGCTGCAACCTTTGCATGGGCAATCAGGAAAAAGCAGCCAAAGGGGATACGGTTCTAGCCACATCGACACGCCTGTTCCAAGGCCGGGTGGTTGCGGATTCCGAAACCAAAAAGGGTGAATCCTTGTTGGGCTCAACTCCTGTTGTTGTCCTATCGGCAATTCTGGGACGTACACCAACGCTGGATGAATACAAAACAGCGGTTGAAGGCATCGATCTGACCAAGTTCGCACCTCCAATCCAGAAGCCCTTGGCTGGTCTGTCCGTACATTTCTAGATCGGCAATCAACATCGGAAAGACGGTGGAAGATACAGGGGCGTTGACCTTTGTAGATGCGGTGCAATTTGCGCCGCATCACTTGGTCGACGTTAAAGAACTGGGCTATGATTTTCTGGCCTTCTCCTCGTACAAGTTTTTCAGACCGCATTTGGGTATCGTCTGGGAACTTCTGGCATTATTGACTTCGCTTTTCCCCTACAAGGGGCGGTGCGTGTCGGATGCAAACCCGAACCGATATGCGATGGGCACGCCTCAATACGACGTGCTGGTGGGCCTGTCGGCGACTGTACGCTGTTTTGAGGAAATCGGTTGAGCCATTGGAGCCAGCGGCGGAGATAAGGATCGCAAGGGTTGACCATGGATGATCGTCGGATCAGAACAGTGGCGATCTGGGTTCACTGCCCTGCGGCAAGGCTCGGTTAACTGACTACACCATGTCAGTATATTTCCGTTCAGTCGGCTTGGGCCTTGAGGGCATCGCCATGGCTTTTGGCATCTGTAAGCTTCCTCAGGCGCAAGGACTGAGCAACAGGGAGAGATGAGATGAAAATCAAGCCTTTTGGCGTTGAGATCTGGATGAATGAATTCGAAAACCATTGCGAGTTCAATCTGGCCGAAACCTGTGTTGCATCTCTGACAATCGAGCAGCTTTTAGAATTGTCTGGCAAGAACTCCGACGTTCTAGATGACCTCAAACCAATGAAACTGACCTATGGCGCGATCGAAGGGTCTGACCGATTGCGTGATGCGATTGCGACGCTTTATGAACGGCAAGAGCGCCACAATATTGTCGTCACACACGGGGCGATTGGGGCCAATGCACTGGTCCATGAAACGCTGGTTGAACCGGGCGACCACGTGATCTCGGTCCGGCCAACCTATCAACAGCATTATTCGATCCCTGAGAGTTATGGCGCCACAGTTGATATCCTTCAGCTGAGGCCGGAAAACGGCTTTTTGCCCGATCTCGATGAATTCGCCAATTTGATCCGACCAGACACGAAGTTGATCGCAATCAACAATCCCAACAATCCGACCGGCGCATTGATGGATGCAGGCTACCTGGAGCAATTCATTGAGATTGCCCGGCGCAGTCAGGCCTATGTGCTGTGTGACGAGGTGTATCGTGGCACCAGCCAAACCGGTGACGGTTTCTGCCCCGCGATAGCGGACCTCTATGAACGAGGTATCAGCGTGGCTGGTATGTCCAAGACCTTTTCGCTGGCAGGATTGAGACTGGGTTGGATCGCAGCGGCAACGGAGGTGCTGAAGGCGGTCTCCATCCATCGCGATTACAACACGATCAGCGTTGGAATGCTTGACGATTATTTCGCCGCCCTCGCGCTGGAAAACAAATCCCGCATTCTGGAGCGCAGCCACCGCATTACCCGCGGAAACCTTAAAATCCTTGATGATTGGGTATCTAATGAACCCAGGATTTCTTATGTCAAGCCGCAGGCGGGCACCACCGCGTTGCTTAAGTACGATTTCGATATGTCGTCTCGCGAATTCTGTGTCTCATTGCTGGAAGAAACTGGGGTGATGTTCACACCTGGCTCAGTTCTGCATATGGAGGGTTGGTTACGTATCGGTTACGCCAACAACCCTGAAATTCTCAAGACCGGTCTTGAAAAGGTCAGCGGCTATCTGAGGCGGCTCGAAGAGAGAGGCGTTCCCTTCGCCACAGAAACCATCAATTGAACGGGTCAACCCAAGAAAAACTCTGGAATGCCATCCAGATCCACCCACGTTTTCTGTCTGCATTTACTTTGTTAAGTTAACCAGACAGTTCTTTAAAGAACCGTGCAGAAGGCCTCGTTCAAAGCCCCGTACGTTTTTCGAACAGCCCCGGGCCCGTATGTAGTCGCCACATTGAATTTGTCGCGTTGTCTTTTGCATCAGTATCATTACGGTGATCGTATTTCTTAATTTGTTCGCACCTTTTTGCCCAACTGTTTGCTTTCAAAGTGTTCTTGGAGGAACCCAACAATGAATACCAAACTGAAACAAAAGCGCGGTCTAGCAGCCTCTGCTGTAATTCTGAGTGCGCTATTGAACAGTACTGCCTTCGCCCAACAGACCACAGACACGGTCGCACCCGAAGCAGCCACCGCCGGTGCACTGGACAAACTGTCAGAGCGCGCTGAAGCCGCCTTGGGAAAGCGCGATGCCGGGCAGCCCGTTGTCGCTTCAGACTGGATGGTCTCGGCAGCGAACCCGTTGGCTGTGGAGGCTGGCGCTCGCGTTTTGTCAGAAGGCGGAACTGCAGCGGACGCCATGGTCGCCGTACAATCTGTACTTGGATTGGTAGAACCTCAGTCTTCGGGGCTAGGCGGTGGTGCATTTCTTGTCTGGTTTGATGCCGAAACTGGTGAATTGACCACATTGGATGGCCGCGAAACCGCTCCTATTGAAGTGAACCCACGCCTGTTTCAGGATGCCGAAGGCGAAAAACGGGGGTTCTATGACGCGGCCATCGGTGGCATCTCGGTCGGCGTGCCAGGCACCCCTGCCCTTATGGAAGACGCGCATCGCCGCTGGGGCAGCGCAAACTGGCCCTCTTTGTTTGAGGATGCAATAGACTTGGCCGAAAACGGGTTCACAGTTACACCCCGCCTTGCAGGTATGATCGAGTGGGATGTTGAGCGACTCAGTCAAGTGCCGTCAACAGCGGCATATTTCATGCCCGATGGCGTAGGGCTGCAGGTTGGTGATCATCTGCAGAACCAGGCCTACGGGCAAACTCTACGTAGTTTTGCAGTCGAAGGGGCCGATGCATTTTATACCGGCGAAATTGCCGAGGATATTGTGGCAACAGTGCGTGGAGCCGTACGCAACCCAGGTGTTCTTAGCATGCCGGATATGGCCAACTACCGTGTGGTGGAAAGACCTGCGGTCTGCGCGACATATCGGAGCTTTGAGGTCTGCGGTATGGGACCGCCATCATCGGGTGGCCTAAGTGTCGGGCAAATCCTTGGCCATTTGCAACCTTATGATATTGCCGCAATGGGCCCCGAAAGCCCAGAGGCATGGCGTCTGATCGGGGATTCCTCGCGGCTCGCTTTTGCTGATCGTGGGCGGTATATCGCAGACAGTGATTTTGTTCCAGTTCCGGTTGGCGGCCTGCTGGACGAAACCTACCTGAAAGACCGTGCATCGTTACTAGAAGGCCCAGCGGCGCTGGATACCGTCTCACCTGGACAACCCGAGTTCGACCACGCGCTGCTTTGGGCCGACAATATCGATATGTCGATGCCCTCCACATCTCATATTTCAATCGTAGATCGCTATGGAAATGTGTTGTCGATGACCACGACCATCGAAACAGGTTTTGGTTCACATTTGATGACCAAGGGCGGCTTTCTGCTGAACAACGAATTGACCGATTTCTCGTTTGCCACACATAGTGATGGTGTCCCGATTGCAAATGCAGTTGCGCCGGGAAAACGACCAAGATCATCAATGGCACCGACGATTGTAATGCAGGACGGAGAGCCGGTTCTAGCGGTTGGATCTCCGGGCGGGTCACGGATCATCGGTTATGTGGCACAGGCTATTATTTCCGTATTGGACTGGGACATGGATGTCCAAAGCGCCGCAGCCGCTCCTCATCTGATCAATCGGTTTGGCACATATGATCTCGAAGAAGGGACGGATGCCGAATCCCTGGCTCCGGCGCTGGAAGAAATGGGATTTGAAACCAACAGCCGCGCACTGACCAGTGGATTGCATATGATCAAAATCAGTCCTACCGGATTGGAGGGCGGCGCAGATCCGCGTCGCGAGGGCATCGCATTGGGCGAGTAATCGCACCTATAATGCAGAGACGGAAAGGCGGCTGATCAACAGCCGCCTTATTAAATCGGACTATCGACTGTCAAAAACACATCCCTGCGGCGGCACTCAATCGGTAGGCGGCGCCTTAAAAACCGGTCGGTTTGGGTCGCCCCCTTGATCAGCGCAACATTCGTCCTGAAGAAATTCGATCACTTCCCACAGGCGATTATATTGCGGCACACAACGGAGAATACGCCCTTCACGCTCTTGCGTTATCAAACCCGCGCTAACCAAGCTTGCGATATGATGGGTCATGGATGAATGCGGAATGTCCAGATCTTCCCTGAGAACCCCCACCGGTAGACCTTGGTATCCTGATTTCACCAACCTTTTGAATATCTTAATTCTGTGGCTGTGGCCGAGCTCTTTCAGCACTTTGGCAGCATCATCTATCTGCATTCTCACCTCACGATCTCAATATTACGATATTACCCGTAATACCTTGACACAAGTTTGAATTGCTATTATTTCGATTTTACTAGTAATATAGTAGAGTATGACATCATGTCCCAATCAACCCTGACTGCTGTGCAGGAAACACTCAGTATGTTCACCTTCCTCGCGGTTGAACTGACATTGCTTTTTCTGATCATCAGCTATGGCGTCGGCCTGCTGCAGGCATATGTCTCGCCAGCGCGCATTCAAGCCATCCTCAGTTCACGCAATGGTCGTGGCTATGTAATTTCAGCTATGTTGGGTGCAGTAACCCCATTCTGCTCATGCTCCACCATCCCATTTCTGAAAGGACTGCTCAGAGCACGGGCCGGATTTGGGCCGATGATGGTCTTTTTATTCTCCAGCCCTTTGTTGAACCCTATCATCATCGGTTTGTTCGCTGTCACGTTCGGCCTCAAAGTGACCCTGGTCTATTTTGTAATCGCCCTCGGCGTTTCGATATTCGCCGGTTTCGCACTCGAAAAACTTGGCTTTGAACGCTTTGTAGAGCCCGCCGCATATGAGGCCCCACCTCCATCGGCTGGATGTGGGGCAAGCCGATCGGCCGAGATTAAACCCAACAGCCACTGGGTGCGGGTATGGAAAAGCACCTGGAAAGATTTCAAAACCGTACTGCCCTATTTGTTAGTCGGTATATTAATCGGATCCATGATTTACGGTTTCCTGCCCACCGATCTGATCACGAAGTATGCCGGGAACGATAATCTGCTAGCGATCCCGATATCCGCCGTAATTGGCATCCCGCTTTACATTCGTGCAGAAGCGGTCATCCCGCTGAGCGCCGCCCTTGCTGCCAAAGGCATGTCTTTGGGTGCTGTAATGGCGCTGATCATCGGTAGCGCGGGGGCAAGCCTAACCGAAGTCATCCTGCTACGTTCTATCTTCAAACTGCCCATGATCGCGGCTTTTCTATTTATCATTCTGTCCATGGCGATGATTGCAGGTTTCTTCTACGCTTTCACACCATTGGGCAGCTAGACTTTCGAAAAGTGGACTATTCGAGGCAGTACAGGCAACTCCTACCGGCTGGCCCAAATAAGCCGCTAATGCAAGATCTTACCCTCTGAGCCACCTGCCCAATGAAGGGTTTCAGCTCAACGGCAAGAGGGTAATATTTTGGCGCAAAGCTCTAATTAGAAGGCGGACCAATTGAAAAAGGATCTTTTCTATAGCTTATCGGGACGCAATCCAACTTAACTTAGACTGCGGTCTGAAGTTCCTGCCAGCGGTGACAGGAAACGGAATGGCCGGCTTCGCATATCTCCATCTCAGGCTCTTTCTGTTTACACAGGTCTGTCGCAAAGGGGCATCGTGTGTGGAACTGACATCCTGTCGGGCGGTTCGTCGGCGATGGGATCTCACCCTCCAACCGCTGCACTTTTCCTTTGTCATCGGGGTCCAGAGAAGGGATCGCCGAGAACAACGCCTTCGTATAAGGATGCCGAGGTGCCTCGAACAACTGCCGCGTCGGGGCACTTTCCATAATCTGACCAAGATACATTACCGCAACATGATCGCAGGTGTGTGCGACCACGGACAGGTCGTGGCTGATAAACAGGTAAGTCAGGCCCATTTCATCTTGCAACGACTTAAGCAAATTCAAAATATCGGCCTGAATCGACACGTCCAAAGCCGCGACACTTTCATCTGCAATAACAAACCGAGGTCTGGAAACTAGGGCACGTGCGATCGAAATACGCTGACGCTGTCCGCCGGAAAACGCATGTGGGAAACGGCGCAGGTGTTCGATATTGAGCCGACACATCGCGGCCACTTCGCGAACCCGCTCGTCCACCTCATCGCGCGACTTGCAGAGCCCCATAACTTCAAGAGGTTCAGCGATAATGTCGCGCACCGTCATGCGTGGCGACAACGCTGCGTAGGGATCCTGAAAAATCAACTGTGCCCTTCGACGGTATTCTTTAAGATCTGCTCCGGCCAGATCTCCAAGGTCATAGTTTACTTCGCCATCATCATAATGTGCTGAACCGCCTGTGATCGGTACCGCGTTCAACAAGGCACGACCAAATGTCGTTTTTCCAGACCCGCTTTCACCGACCACCCCAAAGAACGAACCCTTTGGAATGTCGAGAGTAACATGATTAACCGCTTTCAGGACCCGCCTATTGAAGAGTTGGCCACCCACCGGGAAACCAACCGAAAGATCGCGTGCTTGGATTAGGTATTCAGAACTCATTCACTTATCCTTCAGCGCACAAGTGACACGCGGTGCGGTGATTTTCGCCCGTATCAGACCATTGCGGCACAACAGTGCGACAAATGTCGCCGATCACTTTGCCGCAACGGGTGTGAAAGACACATCCCGCAGGCCGTTCCAGAGGTGACGGAATATCTCCTGGGATCGGCATGAGCGGTTTCTCCAGGTCATCCAACTGCGGCAGGGCATCGATCAGACCTTTGGTATAGGGGTGATATGGGTTCCGAATAACTTCGCGCACCGGTCCCTGCTCAATCATCTTGCCCAGATACATCACCGCCACTTTATCAGCGGTTTGTGCAACGACGCCAAGATCATGAGTGATAAAGATAATCCCCATGCCGAACTCAGCCACGAGGTCTTTCATCAGGTCTATTACTTGCGCCTGAATGGTTACATCCAACGCCGTCGTGGGCTCATCCGCAATCAGCAGCTTGGGTTTGGTTGATAGGGCCATGGCTATCATCGCCCGTTGCCGCATACCGCCGGACATCTCAAACGCATATTGCCCAAACCGAGTGGATGCGTCAGAGATACCGACCCGGTCCAGCATTTCAATTGATAGCTCTTTAGCCTGTTTCTTGGACAAGTCAGTGTGGATCAACAACTGCTCAACCATCTGGCTGCCGACTGTCATCGCCGGCGCAAAACTGGCCATGGGTTCCTGAAAGATCATCGAGATCGACCCACCCCGTACAATTTCCATATCGCGGGGGCGTTTCAGGCTCATGACATCCACTGGGCCGCTATCAAGATGCAAGGTAATCCGACTTTCCGGAGAATAGACCGCATTTCCCGGATTAAGCTTCATCAGAGATTTCGCAGTCACGGACTTTCCAGAACCACTTTCCCCTACAAGGCCCATGACTTCGCCGGGCGCCAGCGAGAAAGACACATCATCTACCGCTGTGATCAAACCTTCGTCGGTCTTAAATTGCAGCGTAAGATTTTCGACGTCGATCAGGCTCATTTGCGGGTCTCCGAATATGGATCAGCGGCATCACGCAATCCATCACCAACGAAGACGAAAGCCATGACAAGAGCGATGAAGAAAAAGACCGGAATAAAATACCAATGGTAGTTCAATAAAACGTCCGCCTTGGTCACGTTCTGGAGCATTACTCCCAATGAATTGACCGGATCCTTAAGCCCTAGCCCAATAAAACTGAGAGCCGTCTCCGACAGAACAACATACGGAAACGAGATCACCAGATCGACGATGATATAGCTGGTAAAGCTGGGAAGGAGATGTCGCCGAATAACGTGCCCTGCAGATGCTCCGCAAAGTTGAGCCGCCAAAACATATTCCTGATTACGCTCGGTCAGCAGATGAGTTCGCACCCTTCGCGCCAGCGTCGGCCACCCGACCAATCCCAGTATCAGTGTAATAACGAAAAATCTGGTCTCGGCTGACCACTCGGGCGGAATAAAGGCCGCAATAGCCATAAAGAGCGGGATCGAAGGCACCGTCCTGACCGCGTCGGTAATCATCTGGATCACGCTGTCAATCGCGCCACCGTAGTAGCCAGCAATCCCCCCGATCATCAGCGCAAGAACGAATGAGATCACTACTCCCAAAGTTCCCACCTGAAGCGACGTCCAGACAGCATGAAGCGTACGCGAGAAGATATCTTTGCCCGCACTATCAGTTCCGAATAGATGAACGTATCCTTGCTCCATACCGAACAAATGGATGTTGCCAGGGATAAATCCGAATAGCCTGTAGCTATCTCCCTTTACGAAGAACTCCATATAGCGGCGTTCATCCTCGTTGACCTTCTCAACCCAACGAAAATTTGTCGCCAATGATCGTTCGCGTGTCACAGTGTGCAGGAACGGACGTATGGAACAGCCATTCTTGTCGCAGAATTTCGGGATCTGAGGGGCCCCATTCAAATAATCCTTATCCCGCCCCGCTATTGTCGGATCATAGGGTGACAGAAATGGTGCAAAAAGACCTGAAAGGATCAATACAACCAGCACTGTAGCGGCAATCATGGCCGCCCGTTGTTTTTTGAATCTGGCCCAGATCAGTTGGCGCTGTGAAGCCGTAAAGTAAGCTTCTTTTGCCTTCTGATCGTCAATTTTCGTGGACGTTTTTGCAGACATGGGCGTTACCTCAGAATGCTCTTGCGCACGCGCGGGTCAATTACAGCCAACAGGATGTCGGTCGCGAAGTTCAGCGTGACGATGGCAGCTGTCAGCAAGAATATGATCGCACCAGCCAACTGCTGGTCATTCGACCGTGCCAGCGCCTCAAGCAGTAGAGATCCAGCTTCGGTGAGTGTCAGGATCAGGGCCACAATGGGCAGTTCATTGAAGATACGGTTCAGGTCGAACCCAAGCGAGTTGACGATCGGCCCCAGCGCATGGCGTGCGGGATAGCGCCATAAGAGTCGGCGGCCATATATCCCGCGCGCGGCGGCGGCGGTCACGTAAAGCTTACCGATCTCGTCCGACATCAGTGCACGAACGGTTTGCAGAGCAAATGCGGTTGCCGACCATCCCAGAATGAAAATCGGCAGCCAGGCATGCTTCAAAAGATCCACAAACTTGGCCCATGACCAGGGCGCTTCACGATATTCAGGACTGAACAGGCCGGTCAGTGTTTCCCCAAAATACACGGTGGAAAACAACATCACCATCAACGCCAGCAGAAAGTTCGGCATTGCCAGACCCAAATAGCTGACGAGCCGCAGGGAATTGTTGAGGAAAGCGTTCCTTGACGCCGCCGAGATAATGCCAACCGGAATTGCGATCATATATGCCAGTGTCAAAGAGCCCAAGCAGATCCACAAAGAGATCCAAAACTTGTCACCTAGAAGTTGCGCGATATTGACGCGCAAAATGCAGCTATCCCCGAAATCACCGCGGAAAGCGCCGCTTAACCAAGTAGCCCAACGTACCAGAAAAGGACGATCAAGCCCCAGCCTTACCCTCTCAGCCTCGATATCAGCCAGCGTAATGGCCGAGCCCTGCGTGTTTTTGTAGGCGAGATAGCGTTCAGCACAATCACCCGGTACAAGCTCCATCAGTGTAAAAACGATGAGCGAGACCAACACGAGAGTAACCACAGCCATCACTGCGCGCGTGGCGGCAAAGCGAGCGAATTGGAGCATTTCTTAGTTCCTGGCTAGCATGTGGAAAGGGGCGCTGACGCCCCTAACCGTTGTCTTAGATTGAAACGCCTATCACTCCGACAGCCACCACTGGGCAGGGCGGTACGGATAGGTTCTATAGAACTCGTAGGACTGCGTTTTGAATTCAGTGAAGTTCTGCAGGTTGTTCGAATGATAGATCGGGGCCGGAGCATTTACTGTACCAATAAACAGCATCTCCCCAGTCATGATCTCGACCATCTTCTGCGCAGCGGCGACCGAGGCGTCTGATCCGGGCGCACTGGATTGGTAGGTGTCCAATGCCGCTTTTAGATCAGCAACCCAAGCTGGTGGTTCCACACCATTTTCCCCATTTGAACTGATGTATTCCGCCCACAGCATACCGGTACGCACGTCGAAATACCCGTCAAACGGCGGCACCCAGATTTCACCATCGCCAAGAACCGAACCGGCTGGCTGGCTTTTGAGCCACATGCCCATGTCCAGAGTGTTTGCCGATTGCGCGGCACGAAACTCATCCGAGGTAACCTCTTTGATTGCCGTGTTGACGCCCACATCTTTCCAGTTCTGTGCGATCAGTTCCACCAGTTGAGCCGATGCGGATTGCGTCGAGAACTGCCAGTCCAGCACAAACGGATCACCGTTTGGCAGATCGCGGAAACCGTCTCCGTTCTGATCAACAAGGCCAACTTCATCCAGAAGAGCATTTGCACGTTCCTGATCAAAGTTGATCTCGTAGTTCGACCACTTTTCGTCGATGAAATCCGGACGTGGAGAAAAACCAATATACTGTGTTGGTTCACCAAGACCGAATGCGGTTACCTCATTTAGCTGATTGCGATCCATCGCAACCGACATCGCTGTTCTAAAACGAATGTCATTGAAGATCGCTCTTTTAGCTTCATCCTCAGCAGTAACGTTGAACGTCAGCACCGGGTAGCCAATTGCCGGTTTCACTTCTAGAGTGTAGTTCCCGCTTTCCTGACCTTCCAACAGAACCGGAGCAGATGTCAGGTTTACGCCCTGCGACTTGTAATCCACCTCGCCGTTCAACAGTTTAAGGTTCCGTACCTCTTCATCTGGAACATAGGTCTCATCCATCTCAGAGATATAGGGCAGCTGGTTTCCTGCCGTATCCACCTGGAAGAAATATGGGTTCGCAACGTAGTGGCGCCCCTCTGTGCTTTCCTTGACCAGAATGTGGCTTTCCAATGTTGGCATCGCATCCTTGGGCAGACCTGCGAGTTTGTCTCCCGCAGTCAGCATCGGAGATGGCGTGTCCATCCAGTCGGAATTACCGTAATAAGCTTTAATCAGCTCATAACCGTTCTCATATCCAAGTGCTTGTGCATTGGCGTCCGCATTTGCATCCAGAGCCGGATGGAACTGTTCAAAGAAATGCTTTGGCTGGAAGGGCTGAACATACGTGAATGAGAACGTCTCGGTCAGACCCGGCTTCGGCGCTGCCAGCGTAAAACGAACGGTAGTATCGTCCAGCGCCTCAACCTTCATCGGTTCACCACCTGCCAGCGCGTAGTCCTTCGCTTCGGCTATAACGTTGGTGTCCATCATCAGGTTATCATACCAAAAGACAACATCTGCCGATGTAAATGGCGCGCCATCCGACCATTTGTGACCTGAACGCAGATGAACCGTCAGCTCGGTGAATGCGTCATTCCATTCCCAGGACTTCGCAACATTGGGCACCAAGGTTTGCAAGTCGTCGGAATAACGGAACAGATTGACGTGGCGCACAGACAAGAAGTCGGATGTACCGCTTTCCGTAGCGTTGGACAGCGCGTCCAGCTGGCCGCCATACTGACCAATGCTGTCGTAGGGCACGATAACCAGTGGATCAGCTGGCAAACGATCCGCAACTGCTGGTAGAGCTTCGTTGCCTCGGATCATGCCGTTGAGATCTGCGATAGATGGGTTTTCCGAAAATCCAAGCGTACAATTTCCTGCGGACTGGAATTCAGACAGATCAAATTGCTGAGGATATGCCCCATCCGTCAGGCCTTGCATATCTGCCACCGTCGCAGTCGGACAATTTGCCCAGGCAGCACTTCCAAGAGTCGCAAATGCGGCTCCGGACATCAAAAGCTTCTTCATGATAACCTCCCTAAAGATAGCTCTGTTTCTTAGTTTTCTTCATCTATGGCGGCATTGGCATCAGCTGCACTTGCGCCATTGCTGGTTCCACCCCTTTCAGAAGCGACGTGGACCCTGACCCCAGCCTCATGCAAAGCCGAACCAAAGTTGGCGGGTGGGGTAATATCTGTGACCAGATCAGTCACTTGATCAAACCGACAAGCGATATTGGCCGCTCGCGCTCCAAATTTTGTGTTGTCCGTTGCGACAATCGTACGGGCGGTGTTGTGCAAAAGCGCGCGTGTCAGCTCGGCCTCCAGCAGATTCGAGGTCAGCACTCCGCCTTTCAGCGACAAGGCATCGGCACCACAGATAATAGCGTCATAGCTATACTGACACGCCAGTTGCTCGGCGGCACGCCCAAAGCTTCCGCGTTCTGAACGGATGACTTCGCCTCCGGCTAGAATGGCTCGCGTACCGTTGTGATCTGCCAAAGATGCGATAACCGACAGCGAATTGCTCACTACCAAAAGGTCCTTATGATCGCGGAGCTGTTCTGCAACATGCGTCATGGTCGAGCCTACCGAGACGAATATCACCATTCCGTCTTCGATGATCTGGCTGACCCGATTTGCAATAAGGGTCTTCTCTTTCGCATTATGTTCAAGCGCCCCAGAGAACATTGGCGTATCCTGCGCCCGCGACAGATACGTCCCTCCGTGAACACGTTCGACCATGTTTTCGCGTGCGAGCGCTTTGACAAGACGGCGAACGGTTTCTTCGGACACATCCATGACCTGGGCGATTTGGGTGTTGCGTGCAGAGCCGCCCAACCGTGCCAACACGTCGAGAAGCTCCCGCCCTCGATGTGGTATGTTTCCACTATCATCGTTCATTTTTTAACTTCGCCATAATTCCATTTATAAATCCACAAAAAAAGTAATAGTTTTGTGACAATTTTGGTTTTTCACAAAAATATATATCTGATTCAAACATAAACGGTCACGCCATCAACTGCCCAACGGGCGAGGCATTGCGGCACAAAATGATTGTTGTATTACTTCCTGACAGCTCAGGACGCCAAAGCGATCAATGCCACGCCGACTGCCATAATGATTGCAGCCATGATTCGACGGACCGGGTGACCTTCACCAAGCAGCAAATACCCAATCAGAGCTGCAAATATCACGGACGTTTCCCGCAGAGCCGAAACGGCACCAAGAGGCGCGAAGTTTTTTGCATAGAGGACAAGACCGTAGGCTGTCATCGAAACGATCCCACCCGTGAGCCCGATAACCCATGTCTTAGCAGGTAACTTCAACATCGCCCTGCCACGCCTGATACCAACATAAGCCGCTATGAAAACATGCAACAGAGAGTGCCAAGCCCAATACCCAAGCGTATTTTCGGACAGGCGCACTCCGACACCATCGACAAGCGAATAGGCTGAAATACACACACCGGTTCCAAGGGCGAATCCCAATGCCGCTCGGCCAACGCCCTGTCGTAACGCCGCCCAACTGGATAGCTGAATAGCCCCCGCGATCAGCGCTATGCCCAACCACGCTTGTGCGGGTAGCACCTCACCCACAAAAATCATTGCCCAAAGCGAAACCAATGCAGGCACGATGCCGCGCGCAATCGGGTAAACCACGCTGAGATCGCCATGTTTATATGCCTGACCGAGCATATAAAAATACCCGAAGTGGATCACCGTTGATCCCAACAAATACGGCCAGCTTTCAATGGCTGGAAAAGGCAGATAGGTCACCAAGATCAGGCCCGGGAAAACATGCCCAAGCGCGACCAGCCCCAACGTCACTGTTCGGTCACCGGCTGCCTTAACGATCGTATTCCAAGCGGCATGCAAAACTGCCGCCGCAAGGATAATTATGATGATACCCGTACTCAAATGACGTGTATCAAATCAGCGCATTAAACAGGTGGCGCAAATTTTCGCGCGTCAGTTCCACTGGATTGCCACCACAAGACGGGTCAGAGATCGCCCCTTCCACAAGCGCATCCATCTTGTCTGCAGTTACGCCCATCTCGGACAACTTTCGTGGAATATCAAAACCGTCATTGAAGTCCTGCACAAAGCTCTGAAAGCCCTCAAATCCCCCATCAATACCCAGATAACCGGCCGCCAGATTAAAGCGATCACGAATGACGTCCGCATTGAACTTGAGAACCTCTGGCATGCACACAGCATTTGTGGTGCCGTGGTGAGTGTTAAAGATCGCGCCGATCGGGTGACTCAAGGCGTGAATAGCACCTAGTCCCTTCTGAAAGGCCGTGGCCCCCATGGCTGCAGCACTCATCATATGGGCCCGTGCCTCAAGGTCCGTACCGTCTGCATAGGCCCGCGGCAAATTGTTGATGACAAGGCGCATGCCTTCCAGTGCAATACCCTGACTCATCGGATGGTAATGTGGCGAGGAGTACGCTTCAACACAATGAGCAAAGGCGTCAAGACCGGTGCCAGCCGTAATGAACTTGGGCATGCCAACGGTCAATTCCGGATCACAAATCACAACCGAGGGTAAAACTTTCGGGTGGAAGATGATTTTTTTTACGTGGGTTTGTGAATTCGTGATGATGCTCGCACGGCCAACTTCAGAACCCGTACCCGCAGTGGTTGGTACCGCAATGATGGGCGCAATTACATCGGCATCCGCACGTGTCCACCAATCGCCCACATCTTCAAAATCCCAGATCGGACGCGTTTGATTGGCGTGGAATGCCACCATCTTACCGAGATCGAGACCGGACCCACCGCCAAATGCAATGACCCCATCATGGCCACCCTCTTTGTAGGCTTCTACACCCGCCGCCAGATTCAACTCTGATGGGTTCGGATCCACATCAGAAAACAAACCGCGACCAAGACCTTCCGCTTCCAGGATATCGAGCGCGCGTACCGTGATCGGCAGATTGGCCAGACCTTTATCCGTCACCAATAACGGGCGTTTTATTCCGAGATCCTTGCAGGCACCCGCCAACTCAGAAATGCGCCCAACGCCAAATTTGATCGCGGTCGGGTAAGACCAGTTTCCCGTGATGCTCATTCTCTCACCTATTCAAGTCAAAGGGTGCATGCACCCAACATGTATGTCTGCGTTGCCACAGAGATTATTTGGTCACCTTTTTCAGGTGATAGCTCTTTGGTCGGGTTAAGTTGTGATAACCAATGACCGACAATCCGCCGCCACGTCCGGTGTTTTTACAACCCGTCCAGCAAAGCCCGGGATCAAGATAATCTGCCCGGTTCAAGAATACCGTGCCTGTCTCGATCCGATCACCTATATGGGCAGCCCGGTCGACGTCCTGCGTCCAAAGACTTGCTGTCAGCCCAAATTCGCTGTCATTCATCAAAGCAACGGCTTCATCGTCTGAAGACACTTTCATGATGCCAACAACTGGGCCAAAACTCTCGTCACGCATGACGCGCATATCATGATTGACGTTTGTCAAAATCTGCGGCGTCAGATACGCGCCACCATCATCTTCGGCAAACAGATCGATATGCGCGACAGCTCCATCTGCCAGAGCCTCTGATATCTGCGCCCGGACTTCTGCAGCAAATCGCAAATTAGCCATTGGCCCGATCGTCGTCTCAGCATCTAAGGGATTGCCAAGCTTGTATCCCTTTACAATCTCGACGGCCTTCTCAACAAATTGATCATAGAGACTTTCATGTACATAGATACGTTCGATGCCGCAACAGCATTGGCCCGAGTTGAACATCGCGCCATCGATCAGGGTATCAACCGCAGCGTCCAGATCGGCATCCTCCATCACATAGCCCGGATCTTTTCCTCCTAGCTCGGTCCCGACCCCAGTAAAGGTTCCTGCGGCAGCTCTCTCCATGGCAATACCACCACCGACAGAACCTGTGAAGTTTACAAAATCAAACACATTGCCTGCGATCAGATCATTGGTCACTTCATGGGTTAGGAAAACATTCCGGAATACGTCTTCCGGCACGCCCGCAGAATGAAATGCTTGCGCCATACGTTCCCCGACAATCAGTGTCTGAGTTGCGTGTTTCAGCAAAACCGCATTGCCCGCAATCAGTGCCGGAGCCACCGTGTTGATCGCAGTCATGAACGGATAATTCCAAGGAGCTACAACAAAAACCACACCGTGAGGAACACGCTTGATATAGCGTTTGAAGGTCGCATCCTCGCCCACTTCGATATCAGCAAGGCTTTCCGAGGCAATAGATGCCATGTGGCTGGCGCGTTCATTGAAGCCACCAAACTCGCCACCATAGCGCACCGGGCGGCCCATCATTTTTGCGATTTCAGGAACGATTTCATCATTCATTGCCCCGACAGCGGCAACCCCTGCCATAACCAAATCGATCCGCTCTTGTAGCGGGCGCGAAGCCCAAACTGCCTGTGCGCCTCGGGCTCGCTCTGCCGCAGCAAAGGCCTCATCCCGTGACAGAGCCACACGTTCTGCAAATACCGACCCGTCAATCGGTGAGATACATTTCAAAACCTGATCCATGCCAGTTCTCCAGATACAGGGATTCCACCCCGTCTATTCAAAGAAAGTCCCATAAACCCAACGAGCGATGTTCCGAGGGCAATACGGAGCTATGCCCGCTCAAATCCGCGCGCGATCTCGTAGTCAGTCACAACACGTTCAAATTCTTCGATCTCCACCTCAGCAGCGCGCACATAGTGGTCGATGGCTTCGTCGCCTAAAGCCGCGCGAAGCATCGTAGATGCGTGTAACGCGTCACGCGCTTCGCGAAGATTACCCGGAATCATCCCGGATTCTCCCTGATATACGTCACCTTTGGTTGGAGCTTGAAGCTCTAGGCCCTGTTCAATACCTGCAATACCTGCGGCAAGCATGCCTGCCATGGCAAGATAGGGATTCATATCAGAGCCGGGGATCCGGCACTCAATACGAATAGCTTTTGTACCATCGCCACAAAGTCGGTATCCGGCAGTACGATTATCCACCGACCAAATGATGCGGGTCGGTGCAAAAGTACCCTTCATGAAACGTTTGTAGCTATTGATGTAGGGCGCCATGAAGTAGGTGTAGTCGGGTGCATACTTCAACAAACCGGCGGTATAGGCCTTCATTACCTCAGACATGCCCAAGCTGTCGCTTGGATCATAGAATGCATTTGAACCTTCTTTCCAAAGCGATTGATGAACGTGAGACGAACTGCCTACCTTGTCATGGTGCCATTTTGGCAGAAATGTCGCTGCATGGCCTTGCTGCCACGCGATTTCTTTGACGGCGTGTTTTGCGATTGTGTGATAAGCCGCCGTGTCCAATGCTGAGGCATACTTGATATTCAGCTCTTCCTGACCGGTCTCTGCTTCACCTTTCGAATTTTCCACCGGAATCCCAGCATTCCACAGATGATTGCGGATCGGGCGCATCACATGTTCTTCTTTGGTGGTTTGGAATATGTGATAATCTTCGTTGTAACCCGATATCGGCGCCAGATCCCGAAACCCGCTTTTGCGGATTTCATCAAAGTTCTTTTCGAAGAGGAAAAACTCGAGCTCGGTCGCCATCTTCGCATCATATCCAAGCGCATTCAGGCGTTTTACCTGTGATTTAAGCATCGCACGCGGGGAATGAGGGACCTCCTCATGGGTGTGGTGATCAAGAATGTCACACAGCACGAGTGCCGTACCTTCCAGCCACGGTACCGGCCGTAGCGTGGTCAGATCAGGTTTCATAACATAGTCGCCATAGCCCCGCTCCCAGGAAGTCGAAGCGTAGCCATCCGGCGTTCCCATCTCCAGATCAGTTGCCAGCAGGTAATTGCAACAGTGCGTTTCCTCATAAGCACCCACAACAAAATGCGCCGCGTGGAAACGTTTCCCCATCAAACGTCCCTGCATATCTGCAAAACAGACCAAAACAGTATCGATTGCGCCGTCTTGCACCTTCGCTTGAAGGTCCTCAAAAGTCATCGTTCCGCCCATGACAACTCCTCCAAATGAGCGATTTCCTTTATGGCAGGTTGAAGAAGCGTCAATAGCTCTTCCGTGATCTCCGCCACATCCTCCGGAGAGCGCATCAGATCATTGCGCACTTCGATCATGACATTCGCCAATCCACGGGACTGGGCATGCAATCTGAGCGAATGTGTAACCCCATCGCCGGGTCCGTAAGGTTCATTCCGTTCTATCCGACGATGCGAAAGCAAAGTTTTCCGCGCCAGCATCGCGTCGGCCAGGCGACTGTCTTCATCATGCAACAGCCCGATTTCGACCGCACGCTTTGCGCCGTAATATGTCGGCGTAAAACTGTGTATCGTTACAACCACCGGATCGTTGTTGCGGGCTTCCAAAACGCCTGACACGGCCGCACAGAATGGTCCATAGACAGACTGTATTCTTGCATCGCGCTGTGACTGGTTCAGATTCTGATTTCCCGGAACCTCAATCAGCTCGGACCTTTCCGGTATCGCACTTGGCGCATCCGGTGGACGGTTACAGTCGTAAACCAACCGCGAAACCCGCAATAGTATGGCGGGCGCATCCAAGGCGACACTCAAGGCCAATGTAACTTCACGTGCACCAGGATCCCAAACCGCGTGGCTCAACCTGTCTTTTTCGGCAAGGCCCAATTCGTCATAGGCTTCGGGTATTGTGGAACTTGCATGCTCGCACAACAGCACGACACGACCCTTGCCATTCGGATTCAATATCTCAACTGGGTCGATCATGCACCTGCCACCTCCCTGTGCAGATTTGCACCAAGGCTGAACTTTGTGCCACGACGCACCACATGAACGACAAAAACCATCAGCATCGCCGCGCGCACAAATTCAAATAGAAATCTGCCATTTACCATCTAGCGTCCCTGAGTCATGGCCAATAGCTCGGCATGCAATGCAGGCGTCGCTGCTGATATCACACGACCATCCGAATTCAGATAAAGCGGATTACCATTCCAATCAGTAATCACACCACCGGCAGCTTCGATGACAGCCGCAACCGGAAGAAAATCGTAAGGTTGCAGGTCATAGTCAATAACCGCATCAACGTGCCCCATCGCAACCAGGGCATGGGGATAGCAATCGTAGGCGAACCTTCGGGTTTGCCCGGAATGCATCAAATCTCCGAACAAATCAGGGTGATCACGGTAAATCTTATCTCCTTCATTCACGAAGAATACTGCGTGGCGCAAACTCTCTGTTTCACTGACTGAAACCGACTGGCCATTTAGCATGGCCCCTTGCCCCTTGATACCCAGCAGACATTCATTCAGTGCGGGCATTCCAATCACGCCAAGCAAAGGTTCACCCTTAACTAGCAAACCCAACAAGAAGCCAAACAAAGGATGGCCTGACAGAAACGAACGGGTGCCGTCAATCGGATCGATGATCCAGACATGATCACGATTCAACCCCTCGGCACCCTGTTCCTCACCAAATATTCCATCTTCTGGAAAGTGCTCAGCCAGATAGGCACGCACGATGGTTTCGACGCCTTTATCTGCCTGAGTCACAGGGCTTTCATCGGTTTTGAATTCAACGCCCAGACGGCCACGAAAATAACCCCGAGCTGCGTCAGCGGCCAAAGCTGCAATTTGCGTCGCATGCTCTGCATGTGTTTTCCCGTCCGTAGTCGATCTAACCATTTCTGAAGGGCTCAACATTCAATACGATCCATCTGCAATTACTGCTTTGATACCCCAGGCATCCAGTGATTGCGCGAGTGCCTTACTAGGCACTTTATCGGTCACAATATGACTAATCTGGCGCGGGGCGGGTCCTACAAAGGGCGCAGATTCGCTGAGTTTGCCGTGGTCGAATGCAATCAGAATCTGGTCGGCACATTCCGCCACGATCTGCGCAAGCTCTGCCTCTGCATTGCTGTGATACAAAAAGCCTCGGCGTGGTGAAACGGCATCCGCACTGAGAATCGCCATGTCATATACCAGTCGCTGGGCCTGTCTGTGGGTTACGTGACCAAAGGCACCACGCTCATTGGCCTGCATTTCTCCGCCAAGAATATGCACCCGGTTACCATTCACGTTGACCAGTGTCTGGGCCACTCCAATCGAATTGGTCGCAATTGTCAGGTTTTGATGCCGTCGCAGTTCTTCCGCGACAAATGCAGTGGTCGATCCAACATCAAGAAAAAGGGTCATGCCGTCAGAGACTCGCGTGCTAACGACATTGGCAATCAGCCGCTTTTCTGTCGGGCGCTGAGTAATGCGCCGAAAAAAGCTGGGGTCGTTCTGTGTGCCCACCAAATAAGCACCACCACGCACGCGGGCCACCATTGCGGTTTTGGAAAGGGACTTGATTGTTCTCCGTACTGTTTCCTCGGAAACGTCGAGCGCTTTCGCCAGATCTGTGTTCCGCGCAGAGCCACCCAGGCGCCTTAGCGCTTCAAGAAGCTCAATTTCTCGATGTGTCTGCGACATCCGCTTTCCACAATATCCCTCGCATCTTCCACGTTATCCCACAATTTTTTACAAACGCAACAATTCTTGCGTCCATATGTTGATTTATGATGTTTAATGTGGATTTTGACGGGGCGTGCAGCGCATTCTTTGCTCGGCACAAGCAAGTTAGAATCACAACATCTAGATTCCTGACATCAACTAAGCCGTCGGTCAATTCATCTGGAGCGTCAAACGATGCACGACAAAAGAAACGTCCTTTTTATTATCACCGACCAGATGCGGGCTGATTGTGTGTTTGGTGCGCTGGCGAACCACGTTGATCTACCCCATTTGCGGGCGCTGATGAAAGACAGCGTCACCTTCACACGTCATTTCTCGGTTACAAATCCATGCGGGCCTTCGCGAGCATCGCTGCTGACGGGGCAATATGCGATGAACCACCGCTCAGTTCGAAACGGCACGCCTCTTCGCCACGACACGCCTTCGATCGCATCAGAGATGCGCAAGGCAGGCTATCTTCCTATGCTTTTTGGATATACCGACACCTCGCAGGACCCGCGCGTATTTGACGCCAATGATCCGGCACTGCGTTCTTACGAGTTTCACCTGCCAGGTTTTCAGGAAATGCTGGAAATGCGCATGGAGATGTCTTTTCCCTGGCGATCACACCTTAAGAACAAAGGATATGTTTTCGACGACTATTTTGATGTTTTTAAACCCGTCTCGCCAACCGGGGACGCCCCGAAACTGAATGATCCTGCGCTCTATGCTGCAGAAGACAGTGACACGGCATTTCTGACTGACCGGTTTCTGGAAACCATGCCGGCTTATGCAGATCAGGACAAAGGATGGTTCGCCCATCTTACTTATCTACGACCACACCCGCCGCTGGTCGCGCCAACCCCTTACAACCAAATGTATGATCCGGCCAAACTGCCGAATCCAACGCGCCATGCTTCAGCACAAGCAGAAGACGCGCTCCATCCGTTCTTCGCACCTGCCAGAGCTAACAGTGCTGTTGAAGGATTTGTTGAAGGCTTCCCCGAACTCGAGCCAACTGACGAGGTCGTCGCGACCCTTCGGTCTATCTATCTGGGCCTCGCAACCGAAGTTGATCACCACATCGGTCGTGTCGTGCAGTTTCTGAAAGACAGCGGCCAATACGACAACACATTGTTGGTAGTCACAGCCGATCATGGCGAGATGCTGGGTGACCATCATAGTTGGGGTAAGATGTCGGTCTATGACGCGGCATACCATACACCCCTGATTGTCAGGATGCCGGGCGGTGTCGAAGGCGCACAGATCTCGAAGCCAACGGAGAGCATCGATATTGTCCCAACGATCCTCGATTGGGTTGGGCAACCAGCTCATGACGCAATGAATGGTATGACTTTGATGCCGCTCCTTGAGGGGAACCAACCCGAGAAATGGCGCAAATATTCTTTCTCTGAGCTCGATTTTGCGGACCCAATCGCGCCAACCCTTTGGCAGAAGACGCTTGGCACGGACATCTCGGACAGCTGTCTTGGAATTCTGCGCGACGATCGGTTCACGCTTGTCCAATTCGGAGCCGACCTACCACCCCTGCTTTTTGACCACAAAGGCAAAGGCGAAATGGAAAACGTCGCAGAACGACCTGAGTTTTCGCAGGTCCTTACCCGAATGACGCAAGAGATGTTACGGCATCGCATGCGTCACATGGACAAAACCTTGTCCAATTGGATGATCACTTCGGACGGCCCCCTCCATCCCTCGCAGCTGGCATCACAAGTGGGAAAAAGCGGGAAAGCATATTAATTTGACGCGTGGAGCTCAAATGGTAGTAGAGTCAGTAATCTGGCGTGAATTCTTGTATTAGATCAGTCATCGTTTACAGGAATTGCAGCCTTAATGCTGATCTTGCTCAGACCTGGCGCAACAAAAATCATTCTGGAACAACATGAATGCAGAGCTTTCCCCAAGGTTTCTGCTCACTCTGCCCTTTGACGGAACTGTCTTTGATCTCAGCGATTTTTGTGGTCAAAAAAGTTTCAATGGAGCCAATCTATCAGAATAGCTTGCGGGCGAACCAAACCATACAAACTCCAATTGTAAATTTTCAATCTATTGCGCTAACCTAACTGCATGAGCCCGCTCCATCCGGCCAAGTCAACTAGCATTTTTTTCATAATGACGTTCTTGAACGTCTTGTTTTTTGCGACGCAGGTATATGCCCAAGAGCGTGTGGCATTATTAATCGGCAATTCAAACTATGAAGCCCCAGAAATGTCATTGCGCAATCCGGCAAATGACGTCGCAGCCTTGAGCGCTGCACTGGAGGAGCTTGGATTTGCCGTCACCCAAGCCACGGATCAGAACGCAGAAGCCATGCAAAGGGCAGTAGAGCAATTCGGCGTCGCGGCGAAGGGTGCTGAGATGGCGGTCTTCTTCTACGCCGGACACGGTGTCCAGATCGGAGGAGAAAATCATCTGATTGGCACAGACTTTGCAGGCAACGATCTATCGGCGCTCAGGCAAAGCTCGATGACCCTAGATTTGGTGCGCGATGTGATGTCCAGGGCCGGACCAGATATCGGGATCTTGCTCTTGGACGCTTGTCGCAACAACCCGTTCACTGAAAGTGGGATGGTCGAAAATGGGCTGGTCAGAATTCGTGGCGGAGCCGGTTTGCTGATCGCTTATGCCACTGACCCCGGCAATGTGGCCTATGATGGATTGGAAGAAAACAGCGTTTTCACTTCAGGTCTTCTCGATCACATTGCGACACCCAATCTGGACGTGCGGCTGATGTTGGGTCGCGTGCGCCAACAGGTCGTTCTTGAGACAGATGGACGCCAAATTCCCTGGGTCGAAGAATCCGTTCTGGATGAGTATAGCTTTGCGCCGGTTCTGGCTGGCAGTGCCCCCAAAGACGAATACACCATTGATCTGGAACATTGGCGGCGCATCGCTTCCAGTTCGAATGCACAGGATTTCGAGGGATACCTAGAGGCCCACCCGGAGGGATTGTTTGCTTCATTTGCGCGCGAAAGGATAGCCGCTCCCCTACCGGAACCTGCAGCTTCACTGGCGCCGATCAACGCCTCGCTAACCGAAGCCGATCCCAACAAAATTGCCTCGGCATTGGTAGCTCTGGGGTATTTGAATGACCCCCAGACGCGCGACCTGGGTCCAGCATTGGACAATTATCGTAGCCAATTGCCAGAACGCGAAACTGCCTCGGCTGACCGCCTGCTTCAAGACGCGGCGCAAGTGTCGATTTTTCTGGCCACCACCACGCTGCAAAGACTACGCACCGATATTGTGGCCTTGCGCAGCCTGGAACGCACGCTTGGTATCGCCGAAGATGCATTGCGGCAAATCGAGGATATTGCCCGTACCGACGCAAACGCCTTGCCCATTTTGCAACAGGCGCGCAACGACATTTATGATATCTATCGATCGCGCGGAATCATCTTGCGCCGTCTGGACCAAAGCCGAAGCTACTACGAAGAAGTTCTAAATCGCGCTGTCATCTTCTTCCCTCCTGGCATTGATGCGTCAATAATAAGCAAAGCATCAGCACCGCGGGATCTGAACATCGCCGATGCGCGAATGACAAACGACGCAGCTCTTTTTTTGCGGCACGTTTCGCAGGCAGAAGATAGTAGAAAAGGAAGTTACCAATGGCTGACCGATCTCATCCCTCCCGAATAGGTGCTGCACTTGTTGCGGTATCTCTTGCCCTCTCGGCTTGCGGGGATAGCAGTCAGACCTCGGCCCCTGCGACTGGCTCCACGGGAGCAACACAGGCTGAGGCCGATCTAGCGAAACAAGCCGCGGCGATGCAGAAAACAATCCTGCAAGGTGCCATCGCAGGTGGTGTAACCGGTGGCGCAATCGGATTTGGCCTTGGCGGTAGTGACGATATTGGGACAGGTATTTCAGTTGGCCTCGGGGCGGGTGCCCTAGCCGGAACCTACGTCGCCTTCGTTCAGCGTAACTATGCTGGTCGCGAGGCACGTCTGCGGCAAATCAAAAAAGATCTGGATCGCAATGCCAGTGAAATGCAAACGACGCTGAACGTTATGAACCAGGTTCTTGCGGCGCAAAGAGCCGAACTTGACGCGCTGAGCGCCAGCGTAGCAGCGGGCACAGCCGATCAGGCGGAGGTCACAAAAGAACTTTCCGAGGCAAATGGCAATCTTGCTCAGATGGAGCTTGCAATCGACGGAGCGACCAAACGTCAGGCTGAATTCAATGAGGCCCGGAACCTGACGATTAAACGTGGTCAGACCGCCTCACCGATTGACGGAGATTTAGCCGCCCTTTCGAACCAGATCACGCAAATGCGCGGGATCGCAAACGATCTGGCATCTTCGCTATGACGAAAGGCACAGCAACTCGTTTCGCCGCCCTGCCCTGCCTATTGCTGGCCGGATGTCAGACCACGACCGATCCGGCGGACGGCGGTTTCTTTGCCGGAGTCTCAGGTATCACAACCGGAGCCTATGATGATCGCATCGCTGCTGCCGAGGGGGATGTGGCCACCGCAGAGGCGCGCAACGAAGCCCTCGCCGCGCAAATCCGGAATTCTGAATCCGAATTGGCACAGTTGAAGTTGAATATTCTTCAACAGCGCGATGCAATCGGAGGGGGCGACGCCGCAACGGCTGCCCGCATCGACCGTGTGCTGAATGACACGCCTACCGGTGCAACCCCGGATGCAAAACTGGCAGCATTACAAAAGAGCATCGCTGAAGCCCGCGCCCTGAGCGCCGATCTTGCCAAACTGTCGGGTTGATCCGCCTCAGCGCATTAACCCTGGCACCCACCAAGAGCCCAGCGGCGGAGATTGACCTTTAGGCCACCGCCATAGGGGTGTTGTTTGGTAACATTCCCGGCCTCGGGGCGATTCACGTAGGTCTGTGCCTGATCGCAAAGGGCTTCGGGTGTCCATTGATGGCAATTGGAGCAGTTCTGATCTTTCCACAACTCGTCCGGCAACCCCTCGATTGGCGGAAATTGTGGCGTGCCCACCACCAGTTGATTGATGGTTTGCCCGCGTACATACGCGTTTCCAAAATCAAGCAGTGAGTCCAGTGTAACCAGCACATCTGCTGACGCATCAACCCCGCCTTGGGGCTCTGACACGTCGGAATCGGGCGCGGTCTTACGTGTCACGGATTCCTGTCCATACCTCAGGGCCGCCAGACGGTCCTCCGCTTTGCTCGAAAACGCGCCTTCGGGAAAGCTCTGCAAATACACTTCGTAGGCATGAACGGTATCGTCGGCCAGAGCGAGCTCATACATCAGGCGTTCTGTTTCATTAGCCTCGGCAACTTCCTCCTGCTGCTCTGGCGCATTCGCTCCGAGCAGCGGGGATGTCCCAAAGGACTCCGCCATAACCGTCTGCAATAAACTGCTAGCCTCCTCGGCACGCGAACTATTGGGATACGCCCGCATGAAGAGCATGATCTGAACAGGGTCGCGTGTGGTAATCGCTTCCTGCCACAGGTCATCTTCACTTTGATTATTGGCGATTTGCGTTTGGACCTGCGGTGAGAATGCAAAGTCCTGTGTCAAAGACGATGTATCCCAAGGGGTTTGCAGGCCGCGCGTTTCTTGCAGTACGTCAACGCGAACTTTTTTGAACAACTGTTCGATGGCCATGCCCGGTGTTTCGATATGTTCTGCCAGACTGAGTGTGAACGGGCTGTTGCCTTTTTCGCCGTCCAGTGCAACCCCACCGGGATCGGTGGCATAGGCAAGAAAAGTGCCAGTCGGGGCCTTCATCTCGGCCAGGCCATTGTCATCCATGTTCGAAAGACTTTCGAATGGATTGTTCCGACAAGCGTCAAGAATGACGATATTGGTCTTGTTATGTGCTGATGCCATCTGATGCAGGACAGAACGTGCTTCCACTGCCATCAGATCCAGATCAGCCGGATCACTGAGTGAGATATCGACCGGCAGCAGGTAATTCGAACCAAATGACTGTACGCCATGTCCGGCATAGTAAAAGAGCCCGACCGCATCTTCACCACTTTGACGCAGGTCGCGGCCAAACTGGGAAATCGCCCTTTTCATCTCAATCTGATTACTGTCCGTCAGATTTCGGACATCAAAGCCAAGGTCAGTTAGCTTTTCCGAAATCAGCTTTGCGTCATTGACCGGATTGTCCAACGGCGAGACTGAACCATAGGCAGAATTCCCAATCACAAGCGCAATACGCGACTCAGCCCCTGCCTGAGCGGCCCATGATATCGATATCATCGCAATCAGAACGTAATAAATGCGAAACACGCCAGATCCTTTGCCACCATCATCCTAGCATATCCGTGACGCCGAGACATCAAGCCAGCTAGAAATTGGTTATATGTGTCTTTTGGCTTTATTATGGCCACGGACTGACATATTCCGATTTGAGTATCAAGCATAGGAAGAGGTTCACACATGCTACGCTCAACCTTGATGCGAGTTCTTATTGCCTTCGCGCTCTTGGTACTTTCGAATGCCGCATCGGCACAGAGCGCTGATCCATTTGAGCACGGCTGGACGCTTGATGCCGAAACCTCCGAATTGCAGTTTTTGTCCGTTAAGAAAAACTCAGTGGCTGAAAACAGTGGATTTGCAACACTCACAGGTGTGATCAACCCGGATGGTGCCGCAGAGATCAGAGTTCTGATGGACAGCGTCGACACCAACATTGATCTGCGCAATGTGCGCATGCGATTTCTGTTTTTTGAGACCTTCAATTACCCTGAGGCTGTCATCACAGCGCAGCTTCCACCTGAAAAGTTGGTTGACCTGCATCAGGCACGTCACAAAATCATTGACCTGCCCTATACCTTGTCGCTGCACGGCGTAACAAAGGATGGTGTCGCGCAGGTTGCGATCACATTGGTCGACAATGACCGTGTCGCTGTGGCAAATACTACACCGATTGCAATCGCGCTGCCCGATTTCAACCTCGAAGAAGGGCGGGGCAAACTGCAAGAGGCCGCAGGCGTTGACATCCTGCCCTTCGGTTTCGTCAGCTTTGGCTTCGTGTTCGACCGGGCGCAAGCGGGCACCCCTCCGCAACTTGTCGCGGCATCGACGACCCCCGGGGCCGCAGCGCTTGAAACCAAAGGCAATCTTGACCGCGAAGCCTGTGAAGGCCGCATGGAGATTCTTTCGCGTACAGGCAACATCTACTTCAATTCGGGCAGCGCCCGATTGTCAGATGCGTCCATCCCGCTGCTGACCAACCTGCACAATATCGTTGATCGCTGCCCTGAGCTGACGATCGAGATCGGAGGCCATACAGACAGTGACGGCTCGGATTCAGCCAATCGGGTGCTCAGCGAACGTCGCGCGCAGGCCGTCAACACCTATCTGGTCAATCAGGGTATCGCACCCGAACGTCTTGTAACCGTCGGCTATGGTGAAAGCCGTCCTGTGACTTCAAACGATACGGCCGAAGGCAAAAGGCGCAATCGTCGGATCGAATTTGTGCCGGTGAATTAACCACAATTGAAGAACAAGGGCTCAATCCCCAGCCAGAATAATCGGATTGAACCCGCCGCTGCGCCATTGTCGCAGGGCTGAAATGAAATTCGGTCCTGGCACACCGTCGATGGTACTGGAGTAGTAGCCGGCTTTTTGCAGCAGTTTTTGCACTTCCATCAAAGTGTCCCGTGTCCACTGATCCGAAGCCAGTGACAACTGGTTCACAATCGTGCCGTTATCTTCTGCCGCACCCCGCAGCAACATGCGGGCTGCTTCGACGGGGTCTTGTGCAACGCCACGCCCCTCATCCAACAAGATCGCCGCCGCCAGATACCCCTGATATTCACCATCGCGCGCGGCTTTCTCAAAGTAGTTCAGTGCCTCTGTTGGCTCTCCGTAAACCCCATCCTGCGCCAGCACACCAAGGTTGAAGGTTGCTTTGGCTGATCCACCTTCGGCGGCTTGCTGCAATAGCGCGATCGCGCGCGCCTCGTCCTTAGGCACGATATTCCCTTCGAATAGTGTCACGGCCAAATTGATCATGGCGTCAAAACTGCCGCCTTCTGCCGCGCGTTCGTAGAGAGACAGCGCCATGTCCTGATCCTGTGGCACACCTGTTCCGCTTTCATGCAGCTGAGCCAGCGAAACCATCGCCCGCAAGTCACCTGCCTCAGCCGCCTGCTTGTAAAGCGTAACGGCGCGATCCACATCCCCTGCAGCAATGGTTGCCCGCGCCAACAAGGCTACGTAGTGCGACAGATCAGGCGTCTGCGCAGTGGCAGCACTGCAGGCCTGTATAGCCGTCAATGCGTTTTCCTGAAGGCGGCTGAATGGCACCCCAGGGATGCTGGCCGTTCGGTCTCGGGGATGGGTCGCAAGACGTTCACATATACCGCCCGGGGTACTGTCTTCGGGGCGCGGAATTGATGAAATTAAGCGCTGCGCCTGACCGGCATGAGCACCGTTGGGGTATTGCTCCAGATAGAATTCGAGCAGCGGGCGCATGCGGCTGCGCTGTGCAAGTTTCCAAAGACGCTCGGCTTGCTCGTCTTCCTCTTCGACGGTCACCGCGCGGGTCAGCGTTTGCGCCTGCCCTGCCCGGTCCAGAAATGCCACAACTTCGTTCACATGTGCGCCTTGCGGGTAGCGATCTATGTAAAGCTGCATGAGCGAGGCATCCTGCGCATTAGCCGCAACCTGCCACAGCAACGTCTCTTCAGAGGCAGTAACGGGGCTGTTGTCAAAACGGAACTGCCGCGTCAAAGACGAGTTGTCCCAAGGAATTTGACGTCCCCCCGTTGAAGCCAGAACATCCTTACGGACCGAAATCATCAAATCCGAGATGTCCTGTCCGGGCGTGTAGATATGGCTCAGCAACGCTTCGGTGAAAAAACTGTTTCGACCGGTGCCGTCATAGGCCACGTTGTCGGGTTGGGTCGCGTAAGCAAACATGAAATCCGCGGCACTGCCAACACGTGCCAGCCCGTCACCGCCAACCTCAATTCCGGTGCCTTCAAAAGGATTGTCGCGACAGGCATCAAGAAAAACCAGTCGAATGCCGTCTGACCGTTCCATTCGGTTAACGAATTCGTCCATCTGAATCGTCTGTTCCGGAATGTCATCCGGTTCCGTGATCTGAGCATCAACTGGGACCAGATAATTGCGCCCGCCCACTTGAAACCCATGGCCTGCATAAAAAAGCAGCGACACATCGGAGTCCGCCGCAGTTGCACCGTAAGACTCTGCGAGTGACAGCATTTCATCATGCGTCAGATCGGTGCCCAGAAACACCTCAAACCCGAGCCCTTCAAGCGCGATGGCCAGATCGGACGCATCGTTGATCGGGTTGTCCAGCGGGCTCACCCACAAGTAGTCCGAGTTGCCGATGACTAGCGCAACACGTTTGTCAGCCAGGGCCATTGAAGCACCGAACATCAACAGTAGAAGCGCCGCGAGGCAACGTTTCAGGTACACTGGCTAAGTTCTCCGACGTCTTAGAGACCGATGGCGCGCGTCAGTCCGATTTCCGCCTGACCAACAGCCGCCACTATCGTTTCTACCTGCTGGTTCTGGATGATGGCAAGTTCGGGATCGCTTGCTCTTATCAACGTGATAGCTTTTCGGATCTCCCTCTGAGCCTGACGAATTTGACGCCGTGCCTGCTGGACAGCTTCGCGTCGAATCGCGTTGCGTTCCTCGGCAGTCGTGGCAAGCGACAGACGGCGGCTGGCTTCTTCGCCAGTTTCGCGGATACCGGCACTGGCACCGCGGATGATATCCCCAACCGAATCCAGTCCCGGCGGTAGGCCCTTAACGATCCCATCTAGATCGGCAGCATACTCATCCATCGCTTGGGCCAGACAGGCAAGATATTCGCTAACGCTTTCACCACTACTGGCACAGGATGCAATCTCTTCGTCAAATTCCTGCGACACATTTTCGACTGTCCCCAACGCGGCTTCTGCCTCAGCGACAGTTGTCACGGCTGTGCCTCCGCCACCTCCGCCGGTGATTGTAGTGTCGACGGTCGGCGTAACCTCAATTGTAGGCGTCGGAGGAACTGTAATAATCGTGCCGTTTGTAATGACGGCCGCCCCCGGCAAAGCGGCAATCGTAAAGACCTGCCCGCCGCTGCTGGTCACTGAACTTCTGCCCAATGTAAAAGTCGTCGCCCCAGGCGAAGTGCTGGCGAAATTCAACGGACTGAAAACGCTGGAAGTATTCAGCGTATCGGATGCCGGACCAAACCGATAAAGCGATGGCCCACCATAGACCGTACCCGTCGTGGAGGCGCTAGATGTCTCGCCGGCCGGGACGGCAACATCGTCAGGAATGGCGAAGAGCACGGGCGAAGTTGTGTAATTTGCAGGGTTTGTGCTGCCGGTTCCCGGTGCCCACACGGTGGTGAAATCCCATCCCTGAGAAGAGGCGCGTCTGTAAAAGCTCTCGGTGTCCTGCAGCTGCGATGTGCTCAGTGCAGTGCCACCGTCACTGGTGCTAACCCCCGTAGATTGGCTATCCCAGAATGAAGCCGTGACCGAGGCTGAGGGATCGTTAAAGACGACCAGACCGCCGAAGGTTGTCGACGCCAACCCGCCAGAGGTTATGTCGCCAGTCGCAAATGTGCGTTCGATCGTACCGACAGTTCCAAAATCAGGGTCTGTTTCGTTGTCGACCACAAGGCCACCGATGGTTACGGTATCATCAATATTGACGGCCGTAATGTCTGATGTGGAGTATGAATCTCGGATAATACCCCTGTTAAACGTCACCAAACCCGCGCCAATAGCGTCTCCACCACCCGTTTGACTGGACAAAATGACGGGGCCGGAACTGTTAGACCTTTCGATAATCCCGACATTGTCACCGACTAGTCCTGCCGCGGATAAGAATGTACTGGACGCGTCGATAGGAAAGATGGATTCGACTCTAGCTGTACTAAAACTGTCTTCGACTGTACCGGTGTTCGTAACAACCAAACCTGCCGCCACAGATCCGCCACCTGCGCCTTCAGCAGTAACCGATCCATCGACTGAGACCCCGCTTATCAAACCGTCGTTGAACACAGCCAAAACAGCCGCGTTTTCGCCATCTATATCTGCATCGGTTACGGACAAGTTGGAAACTGATCCCGATGTTTCGATAATTCCGAACATGGCAGTGCTACCGCCCCGATCAATATTTAACCCATCAATCGCAAACCGATTTCCATCCAATGACCCCGAGAAAGTATCGATTGGGTCAAATCCTCCGGACCAGCCGGATGTGACAGACGCATCGATGTTGTTCACCAATTCAAAGCTGTCAGCATCCAGCCCCGTGCTGTCTATTCCTTGCAGGCCATATACATCCGTCAACTGATAGGGGCTGGCGGCAGTTCCGCTACCACCCAGCGCCCTCAGGAATGTGGCCCCGTCCGTGATCGAGAAATCGCCTGCCGAAAAGGACGGAATCGCGCCGCCGTTCTGATCCCATGAGCCGCTTTCCAGAGTGAACGACGCAACATCGATTGCACCGCCAGAGCCGGTTACAACGTCACCAACCGCATCGATCGTTAATCCGCCATCAGGCGCTGTAATAGCGGCGTTGATATCAATATCGTTGTCCGCACGTAGGGTAAGGTTGGAAGAGCTAGCCCAGACAACAGCCTCTTCAACAGTGATGTCCCCCGCTTGGCCGTCAGGTCCACCCAAATCCACTGGCGGGCCGCTGCCGGGGATAAGCTCTCCGGTTCCGGCAGTGGTGATGATAACATCACCAAGGTCGAGGTTGGCAACGATCGTCGCCGGGTCGACTGTCCCGAGAGCGCCGCTCGAATTGATAAAAATATTAGACGGGTCAAGCAGCAACGTCCCATGAGAACCGCTGGGCGCGCGCGTATCGGTCAGTCCTCGGTAGCTGAGCTCGATTTTACCAGAAACCTCGACAAATCCGCCATCACCCGCCTGTTCGCCCCCGCGGGCTGAGTTGAAGCCTGAGAAGATCGTAGAATAGTCAGACCAAACGATGATGCGTCCGCCATTGCCCTCATCACCACCATCGGCGGTTAGGGTAGAGCTTGCGTCCACACTGGTTGTCTGTGCTGTCTGCAGCGTGCCGCCACCCTGATAGTCTCCGCCCACTAAGATTGTGCCGCCATCACCACCACCAGCCCCATCAGCGCTCAGCGTGGCACCGGCTAATGCAATCGCTTCGCCCGTGATCGTGATTGTTCCACCATCTTGCGCACGAACCCTTGGGCGCAACGAGGTTTCAACAATCGTCTCGCGAGCCGAAGTGTCGATTGTTCCGCTGATACGAACCGCTCCACCGCTACCACCTAAAACAACTGCGCCGGAAACGCCTCCGACGGATTTCGCCTCAATCACTCCAGACATGTTAATCACCTGCCGCGCGGCATCGCGCGCGCTGGCTGCTTTCAGATGAACCAGACCACCCTCGGCCTCGATCCGCCCCGAATTGGTGACCAAGGCCTCCATCGTGGCATCATCGCTATCCGATGGAACCGCTACCTGCAAAAACCCATCGCCCGAGACGTCAAGGGTTACCTGTTCACCAGCACCCAAACCGACCTTGCCCAATGGCACCCTGATCAAGCCCGAGTTAGATACCTTGCCGCCGATCAGCGCCGCATAGCCACCGGGAACGATGGAGATCGTTCCGGCATTCTCAACCGAAGCTGAATTTCCGTTACCTTCGAAACGATATCTCCCGTTCAGGAAATCATCATCCGAGATAGCGAGGGTCGAGGCTACAAATCCGCCTGTATTTACATGACCGTTCGGCCCGATGAAAATGCCATTGGGGTTGACGAGAAACACCTGCCCGTTCGCATTCAGCTGCCCGTGGATTTGGCTAGTGGTATCACCCGTCACCCGGTTCAGGATGGCGCTCTGCTGTCTGGGCTGATGAATATTAACCGTCGAACCTGAACCGACCGAAAATCCGTCCCAGTTGACAATAGCGGTGTCTGAACTTTGAGTTATGTCCAGTCGTGTGCTGCTGGGCTGCGAAATTGTCGCACTGCCTGCGGCCACGGAACCACCTGTCGGCAAGGACTGCGCCATAGCAGTCGTGCCCCAAAGCAGTGCCGTGGCTGAAACTATCGCAGTCCGAAGTATATTGTCGGTGCGCTCAGAATCTCCGGCTCGCAACGATACTGAAGCGGTTTCCATCAGCTCCCAGGTCATCGCGTTCACCTCTCCCATACTCAACTCGTAACGAACCCGACTTATAGGTCGAGTTTTCAATGATAAACAAATCAGCGCCGATCCCATAGGAATAGGCCGTGGTGGTGCTTTGCTCAAATATCGTTGGCTGTTCTAATCCCAGTTCCCCATAAGCACCAAAGATATAGGGCTTCAACAGCAGCGGAACTCCGGCGAGTTCAATCTGTTGAGATCGACCTACTTCGGACCGCACGACCCAACCATCATCACCACGTAGCGAGCCCGCGTCAAACGTTGACAGCTCGCTCGTGCTGGCGACGCTGAACTGCTCTGATGTAACCAGCGGATCACCAAAACTAGATTGAATGCGGCCGCTTAGATTCAACGACCAATTGGCATTTATCGGGCGCTGATATTGACCGGCCAAAACGAGTTTGGTGAATTCGGCACTGGCACCCTGCCGAGACAAAGGTGCTTCATCAGGCCCGACCGATGTGCTGGCTCCAAATGCATCTAACCCACGAGACAGGATAGCACTGCCGCGCAAGAATGCCCCATTATCATAGTTTCGCGTAACATCTAATGTTGCGCGCAAGACGCTTGTATCGTCGTCGTATACCGGGACTGAATCTGATCCGATCAGCAAATCTTGAGAATCGCTGATACGGTCAAAGATCAGCTGCGATGTCAGATTTAGCTGCCTCGATCGAATCCAAGGATAATACAGCCTCAGAGACAACCTCTCGAATTCGCTTTCATTCGGAACAAGGTCTGTTTCGGGGCGCGCCTTACTGGATGTTACTTCTGCATTAAACGTCAGACCATCATAGCCAATCGGGAATACGGTACCTGCCGCGACTATTCGGTATTCAGGGTCACTCGAGAAAAACCGCGTAGGTGACCCGCCCACATTGAAGTAGAAGGTCTCTCCAAGATCGAGAAAACCGTTCATCTCAAGCCCCAGGCTCAGGTTCACGGGACCAAGCTCATCCGATAACGTGTTGTCGAACCCAAATGAGCCGGTAATTTCTTTGAATTCTCCGTCCAGTGTTAGAATCGTTCCGCCACTGGCGTCCCCGGCTGATAGGGTCGATGCCAGCCGAACTCCAAATGTATCACCCGCTAGCAATAGTGCCCGTTCAATCTCTTGCAGCCTGATACCGCGTTTGCCGATCAGTGGTTCAGTGATCGCCACCACCCGGTCGCGAACTTGTTCGGGAACCTTCCGGGCATCGATACGCTCGACAAACCCATCAACCACAACAATGCGAAGGGTTCCACCGTCGCGCAGAGTCTGCTGCGGCAAAACCACACGACTTAGGACAAACCCGGCATTGGCGTACGCGCTTTCCAGACGGTTGGTCGCCGCAAAGATTTCGGACGCCGCGACGCGCTTGCCCGACAACCGCTCAACAAAGGCGGTATTTGCACTCTCCATCTGTGGCAGAGCACCTTCGATATCGACCCGCCCAACCGTCACGAATAACCGGTCCGCACCCTCCGGGATCGGAGCACCCGGATCCCGCGCCACAGTCACTGGCCCAGTGCTTTGCTGATTTTGTGGCTGAAACGTCGAAGGCGCAATGTTGGACGCGCTTTGCGCCCAGACGCTATCCGCAAGAATGTTCAAGCTGCCGGCGGCAAGTGAAAATATCACACTGATATTTTGGAGGCGCTGAAACTTCCTAGGCAGTAGCTTCGACATCGGTGACCTTTGGTGAAGGCGAGAAACAGTACTCAGAAAAACCCAGCGTATACGCCAAAGCAAGATTGTATTTACCATTTACGAAAACTCGTTGGAATTACTGTTCTGGGTATCACGTTTAGTGGCTTTGAAGTCCGTGTCTAACTTCACATAACGCGCAACTACAGCAGACCTTGTTCCAGCCACTCTTCTATTTTGTCTCGACTGACTTCGAAATGCATGGAATCCTCGCGCCCCCATGCAGCCCCCCAGACCCAGCCTTCCTGGCGGAAAAAATCGGCAAGGATAGTGAGGCCAAGTTGAGTTTTTCCATCGCCCAAAGTGTCCAGCACACCGTCGATGTTCAGATCAACAGCCAGTCCATAAGCATGCGCCGAGGCTGAGGATGTCGCTCCTCGAATTCGGCGGACACACAAAGACCCTGCCGTATTAATACGGGCAAATAAATCAGGATCGGTTCGTCGGATATTGTCGAATACAGTGCGCAGGGAATCGATTGCAGGTTTCAGCATCCGCACACGAACAGGCCCCACTTCTTCAAGGATCAGCAGACTTTCCAGACGCGGATTAGTCATTGACTGGCAACTGTCTGTTAAGTCCTCGCGCGGCAGACCAAAAGTCTCTTTCAAGAATGTTGAATTTGCCAGCTGAAGTTGCTGATTCACCTTCTTACGATTGGCTATCAGAACAACCTGAGCATAGGCATCGATGATGTCGTTTGGTGTGGTGCTGTCATAGCCATAATCATCGGCACCGTCGGCACCTTGTTGCAACAAAGGTCCACCGCTTTGCGATCGAGAGATTTCCAGAGATAACTGCTCAATCTGATTGCGCATGTCTTCGACTTGCTGGCTCAGCATTTCAATCTCGATCCGGGCGCCTGAGTCGATTGCGGGCCCCTCAAAATCACTTTCAATAGGGACTATTATAGGGAAGACATACCAGATGATCGGGGCAAGGATTATCGCCACACCAAGGATTATCGCTGGAACGGTGCGCATCTGCTGTGTTTTCCTGTGTCTCACTGCCTTTATGCATCAACCTAGAAGTCGACGGACAGGATGTCACGCCTTTGCCCGAAATTGTTAATCTCATATGTGACTTTCTTCATTGTCGCTGCTCAGAGGCAGGGGTACTCTTTGTCTCAAATATGGAAGGACCTCAGTAATGACTGCATTTTCATCGACGAAAACTATCGGGGCTTCGGCTTTTGCATTTGTGTGTGCGACACAATTTTCACTGGCGCAGTCAAATGAGCTGACAGCCGACGAAATCACCGACGCATTCAACAAACAAAAAACACGCGGGCTCGTGATCGTGCCCTCAAATTCCGGCACCGAAACTGCGCAGGACACCGCTGAAACCACTGTTGCTGCAGCGCCCGCCGAGTATCAACCCGTCGCAACGGAAGATCAGGTCAACATTCAGGTTCGTTTCGATTTCGCCTCGGCCGCACTGCGGGACGATGAAAAACCGAAATTGGCCTCGCTCTGTCAGGCGATGAAGAACGTCGACGTGAATGTCTTTCAGATTATCGGACACACCGACAGCGCAGGATCTGCGGAGTACAATCAAAATCTGTCTCTGTTGCGCGCAAAAGAGGTCAAACGCTTTCTTGTAAACGATTGCGGCATCTCGGACCAACGCCTGGAAGTGCTCGGCGTCGGTGAAGCACAACCTCTGAATAAGGATAACCCGCGTGCAGATGAAAATCGCCGCGTTGAATTTCAGGCTCTCGGCTGATTTAGTCTCCTCTGATAACAACTAAATTCGAGGGCGGCATGACTGAATCCCGCGCAGGTGACCTGTTTCAGCCGGGCGATCTGGTGAACAATACCTATCGGATCGAAGCGATCCTTGGGCGGGGTGGAACGTCGGACGTTTACCGGGCACGCTCCGAGATTTCGGGGCGCCTTGCCGCACTCAAGGTATTGAAGGCCGAATTCTCCAGTAACGACGATTATCTTGTCCTTCTGACCCGGGAAGAAGAAATTCGCGACATCCGCCACGACGCGGTTGTGCGGTATTCTGAAAACAACCGCACCGCCGACGGACATGTCTATCTGGTGATGGATTACGTTGACGGACCCGGACTGGACCGGAAGCTGGCCGAGGGTCCGATGTCTGCGCCTGAAATTCTCACTGTGTGCAAACGGGTGTGCGAGGGATTGGAGGCCGCCCATGCCCGCAATATCGTCCATCGCGATCTGAGCCCGGATAACATCATCCTACGTGACGGCGATCCTGCACAAGCGGTGATTATCGATTTCGGTATTGCCAAGGACACCAATCCTGGCGCGGAGACCATCGTGGGTGGTGAATTTGCCGGCAAATATGCCTATGCAGCGCCCGAGCAGTTGTCGGGTAAAACCGATCAACGCACAGATATCTACTCTTTGGGCGCGTTGCTACTTGCAAACTTCCGGGGTGAAAAAGCAAACTCAGGACGCAACCTGCTGGAAGTTGTCGAAAGCAAGAAGGAGCCGCTGGACACTACAAATGTGCCTGAGCCTCTGAAATCCATCCTCGACAAGATGACCGCCCCGGATCCAAATGACCGATTTAAATCGGCCGGTGATGTACTAAGGGCGCTTGCCTCTGCACGATCAGAACCAGTTGAGAGGGCAATCCCTGACACTGATGAAGATGCCACTATAATTGTTCCTAAAAGTAGCGCTCCCGCACCTGCGATGGCCGCGCCTGAATCCACGCCTACTCAGGAAGTGCAGACGCCGAAGCCCTCTCAGCCTGCAACCGCAAAAAAGTCACGGACAGGGCTTATGGCGACTTTGGGCGTTGTTATCGTCGGAGGGGCCGGAATTGGCGGCTATCTAAGCGGCACCTTCGATGGACTGTTGGGCCCGTCATACCCCGCCGTCGCGCCCTACACATTGGTAGCGGACAAACGCGATGGGCAGCCCCCGCGTGCGGTCGGGTTCGTACCATCGGAAGAAACTCGGGATGCTATGACACGCGAGATTACCGGAGATGGCGGTACGGTCGATTTGACATTGGCATCGGGCGACATTTCAGAAACCTGGGGAAGCGCCGTCAGCGATGTCGTAGACGCGGTAATGGACCTGGAAGAATGGCGTCTGGTCGTGAACGGCAATGACGCCCAGTTGACCGGACAGACCACGAACAAGGCCCTGCACACAGAGTTGGAGCAGCTTTTTTCCGCAGGATTACCTGCTGGGCTGCAGGGAACAGTTGATCTGGAACTTGAATCTCTATTCGTTACAGCGGCAGAGATCAGACCAATTTTGGCAGGCTTGGCCGATTGTGGCACGTTGCAATTGGTTGACCCGCCCACAACCGGATACGGGCTTGAAACCCCGGTTCGGGTGAGCGGCACACTGGCGTCTCAGGACAGCTTAATCGGGCTTGAAACCGCTTTGACGGCGCTTGTTGGCACGCGACCCGTGGATTTGGATCAGATTGCGCTCTTGAATCCTACCCTGTGTCTGATCGAGAACTATCTTCCAACTGCACCGACAAGCGATATTTCGATCGCATTCTATAATGGTGAACAGGGTAACGCGCCAAATCCCAATGGTGATTTTATCGTCGGCCAGAACCCGGTGATCGACGTCAAACTGCCAGATGATGCGCAGGACGGATTTCTGTCTGTTTCAGTTCTTGATGTCTCGGGAAACGTATTCCACCTGCTGCCCAATGTGACGCGCCAGGAAAACGGCATTCCGGCCTTAAGGGAAGGGCAAACAGGACCCATGTCAGTACGCGTTGCTTATTCGATACCAGAGAGCCAGGAAAACGGAGGCATTGCTTTCGAGGTTGATGATTCCACCTTGGGCAAAAGCAAAGTCATCGTGTTGCATAGTGACAAACAGTTATTCGACACCCTGCGACCAACCACCGAATCCGCAGCAGGATATGCCGAAGCGCTGCGCGAGCAAGATCGCAACGTCGATACGCAGATCCTGTCGCTGGACAGCCGTATTCTGACTACCCTGGAACAATAACCTGGCCTCGAACTGCAAGCCATTGGTCATTAGCGACGCCTGAAGGCATCATTTGCCTTCAGGGAACGTCGACAACAATCACCGAGATATTATCTGCGCCACCCCCATCCAGAGCGATTTGGATCAACTGATCTGCCACTGTCTCAATCGGCATTTCGGACAGTGCTTTTTCGAGCATCGGAAAAGTAGCATATTTGCTTAATCCGTCAGAGCATATCAGGAACCGGTCCCCCGGTTGAACTTCGCCACGGATCTTGTCCAATTCCAGCTCATCCCCAACTCCCACCGCACGGTTGATGGCGTTGGATTGAGGGTGTTGCTCAGCCTCGTCCCAGCTCATCTGACCGGCCAAAACGAGATCAGCGACCACGGAATGGTCGGTGGTCAGCATCTGAATTTGATTGTTCCGCAACAAATAAATTCGGCTGTCTCCGGCCCACAGCCCAACAAAATGGCTATTTGCCAACATCATGCAGGCAACAGTCGTGCCGATGGTTCCGCCACCGCGTGCCTCGGCCTCGGCGCGGATCGCCAAATGGGCCTGCCGAAGCACATCGCGCAATGTGACCATCCGGTCTGACGGTGGCAGACTGGGGGGGATAGCCGCAACCATATCCGCAACAAGCCGACTGGCGTAATCACCCGCCTCGTGACCGCCCATCCCATCCGCAACCAGCCACAAGTTTTCCTCGGGCAGTGCAAGCACCGCATCTTCATTGAGTTTACGCTTGAGGCCAACATGGCTGCGGGCGCTGTACCGAACGCGGTGACTTGAATTCATATTGGCCTTGCCTCGGTCCAGACTGCAGCGTGAAGGTTGAACAAGCCTTGCATGTTTGCCCCTTCCGGTAAACCTTCGCAGACCATCATTCGAGGCACACCACCGATTTCAGTGCTCCAAATTGTTGGCATCCGAAAACGATCAGATACTAATCCCGAAGCAAGATCGGGCAGCAGGCCGTCGGATACTTCTCCGCGCGTCAGTACCAAGGTGTTGCCTTGTGCACGAACCGGGGCTGTTGGCTCCTGCACTGGAACGATCAAAGCCTCAAGCTCCTTAGCCAACTTGTCACGGGTCATGTCGTCCTCGAGCGCAGCCAATGCGAGATCTTCGAGCTGACCGTAAATCTTTGCAGCCCGAAAATGAGATAGAATAGCAGATCCCTCGTTCGAAATCGCTGCAACCAATGTCAGGGGAAAGCGTCGCCCTACTCTGTCCACGGAAGGCATCAGAACGCCCAGCATTTTCTGCGGACCTGCCAAGCCTGGGGCAAGGCAGAAGCGCCAGATCGGGGCCGACATGTAATGCGAATCCCAAGCAGGCCCCAGCGACTCGGACGCGGCAAGCATGCTGCGCTGTATCCAGGTATCCCAGGGTTGGACAAACTCGGGTACTACCCCGAGCCGAAAGAAATCTCCGACCGAGGGCATCTTCCCGAATGCGCCAAATCCAGCCTTCGGCATCAGAAAGACTTGGGGCAGCTGAATTTCTGCAGCGCCGGCAAGGCAAAGGGGTTGATGACCGATCCTGATTGCAGCTGGAAAATCGCGATGCGACCGCCAACGTTGAAGATTACCTTCTTGCGGTCTGACACGTTTGTGCGCCGCACCTCGGCTGCGTCAAGTAAGCGGAACCAGGCCCACGGTCCGTCCTTGGACAAGACGCTTTCAATGTTGCGCTTTTCCGGTTCAAAGCTAACGCGCGCCAGCCCAACCTGACCCGGCCAGGCAATGGCCATCGGTGACGGAAGTCCGCCACGATGACGGAACTCCAGCGTCTGACCGTCAATCTCCAGCTTCACGCCCTTGGCCTTGGGGTCCAGCGCCTCGGGCATGATCTGAAACTGTATCCGCGGTTGGGGGCCGGCTGAAAAAAACGCTTCTCGGATCTCGGCTGCATTCTGAAACTGGGTCAGTACTGCCTGACTGATCCCCAGATCGGCCTCATTTACACTGGTTTTCCAAGACCACGGCCGGGTACGCATATCCACATGCTTCGCGAGGTTTTCGTTGAAGAACGTATCAATCAAACCTTGCGGGCCAAACAGCTTGCTGAAATCACCCATGGCAACATCCGCGCCCGATCTGCGGTTGAACGGATAACGATCGGTCACGACCTGTTCGCAGAACGGCAGTACATTAGCCTGCCAGCGCGCATTAATAGATGCGCGCGTGCTGTCCGACGTGATTCCCGATGAGCCATCGATGATCTGCAATGCCCAGCGTTCCATCGGGCCAGGAATACGCGCCGCTTCCTGCTGGAACTGCTGCAATGCCTGACCGGATTCCGCGCCAGTGACACCACTGAAGGACATCTTGTTCAGTTCTTGATACACACCGGTCAGCGATCCCATCAGAAGATCAAGCTGCGAGGGTTGTCCCTGTTGCTGTTCCACCAACTGATGCAACCAAGAGAACCTATCTTCGACATATTGGCCCGGTTCTTGCACCGGCTCTGATGAAGTTGCACCGCTGGACTTGGCCAGCGCTTCCAGCAGGATTTGTGTCTGGACGGAGGTTGCGGATTGCACTTCCAGGCTGGCGGCATTTGACAACCCTTCGTTCAACGCATCCGTATTGGGCAGGGCTGAACGGCTTTCTGTCAGTTTCGTCTCGTCAGAAATCGAATTTAGGATGTTCACGATAGGCGACGTCGGGCCTGACAGTACGTTGGTCACCTCAACTGCATGGCTCAGGCTTTCCATAGGAACGATGTCGATATCGCCTAGCATGGCGTCATAGCGCGCGATGTAGTCGTTGTAGTACAGGTCCAGAACATCTCGACTAAGCGCCGCAAGGGCCAGTTCGGTTTGCTCGGCTTCTCCGCGAGGACCCAGAACCCAGCTTTCCTTTTGTACCCGTTTGGCCACTCCGACCGCTTCGCCCAAAAATACGTCGTTGAAACCTTTGTAGGTGAAGATCCCCTCGATTCCGTCATTTAACGGCTTCCCAGATGACCGGACCAGAACGCGACCAACGGCAGGGCCGCCAACTTCGGTAATGCGCCACTCCGGCAAGGCCGTTGCAGTTGGGCTGGATATGATCCCATTATACACCCGCTGCGCCAAGGGCAGCTCCGATAGAATACCTTGGATCTGTTCCACCATCGGCCCATTCAAGGCAACGGCCTGCATCGGCTGACTCAGCAAAGCTTCAAGGTGATCATTCAGGTCGGCGCGAAATTCCTCACGAGAGGGGCCAGGGAACGAAACCGTCCAATCGATATTCATCCATTCATTGACGAGGTTCGGGTTCATCGGACCCTGCAAGCCCAACATCAGGTAAACCTTGAGCGCTTCATATAGAACATCGGGATTGTTGATATTCGCGCTCATCTGCTCTTCCAGACGCAGCAGCAAGCGCGGTAGGAACCGTTGGTTCAATGCGGCGCGATAGGTCTGCGCCGCCTGCGTACCAATCACGTCACCCTGATACAGACCATATGTCAGGCGCGATTCCGGGTCCGGATCTGACAGTGTCGGATTCGCAGGCAGATCGCGCAACGTATTCAAAGCCTGTACGACAGGTACCAGATCGGTATCTCCCACCGGGCTGGGTGGAAGCGTTGCTGCAGCGGCCTGATAGGCGGACACACCTTCCTGCGCCTCGGCAATCAGCTCGGAATTTCCCGAGAAGCTGCGCACAAGCAAAGCGCCGACCGTAACGGCCGCCATAACTGTCGCGGCGACCGAAACCCATTTGGTAATCCTGTACCGGCGTTCAACCTTATCATCTGCACTGACCAGACCTGCTTCACGGAAAATCACCTGATCAAACAATCTGGTCAGGAAGTACGAGCGCCCTGAACCCTGCCCCGTACCAATGGCCTGACGCCCGATCCCGAAGGTCCGGGCCATCCCCAGCATCAGCCGGTCAATCGGTGTGCCTTCCTGCGTTCCAGACGTGAAATACACTCCGCGCAGCATGTGGCGATGCTGATAGCGGCTGTCCTGAAAAACCTCGGTTAGAAATTCATGCGCAACCTTCCGGAAGGATGCCACCTGCATCGGGAAACCGGCAACCAGAGCGCGGCGCTGTGGGTCGGTTTCGGTCTGCATCCGTTCCAGCGATTGGGCGTTCAGGCGGCCCAGCAGCAAGGCGAACTCTTCATCGAAGGCAGCAACAGGAGATTGCTCGGATCGAGACTTGTCCAATGGCAGCGTGAAGCCCCACACCTGTTCACGATCTTCCTTGCCCAGATTGTCGTAGAATTCGGCGAAACCGGCAATCAGATCAGCTTTGGTAAACAGGATATAGACCGGAAAGCGGACACCCAACTTCTCGCGCAGCTCCTCAAGCCGACGGCGCACGGCTTTCGCGTGCTCTTTCTGAGTGATTTCATCCTGCAGAGACAGATCAGAAAGCGAAATCGCAATCATCGCGCCATTAATGGGCTGGCGTTTACGATATTTCTTGAGCAACCCAAGAAAACCGATCCAGGCCGCATTGTCGACTTCAGCGTCACTTTCTTGCGTTGTGTACCGCCCCGCAGTGTCGATAAGAACAGCATTTTCAGTGAACCACCAATCGCAATTGCGCGTTCCGCCGACGCCACCAATCGCTGTTTTTCCCATTTCATCGGCCAGTGGAAAGTTCAGGCCAGAATTCACGATCGCCGTGGTCTTGCCTGCGCCTGGCGGGCCAATCATCACATACCATGGCAATTCGTTTAGATGGCGTCGTCCGTTCTTGGATTTACGCAGCGCCGCCATTGCCGTTTTCAACTTGCCACGCAGCTCGGAAATCTCGCTGTCGATCATATCGCCGCCATCACTGACGGCTTCGGTGATTTCTTCTGTTAGGTTCTTTTCGCGTCTGCGGCGGACAAAGAATACCGTCAGCGCGATAGCCAAAAAGATGGCAAATATGACGCCACACCAGATCAGGCGCGCCGCCACACCATCCAACGGGCGCCATTCATCCGATCCGATCAAAGGCCCGAAGAAATACAAGCTCAGCGACAGAGCAGTCGCGGTAAAGAACATAACCGTGTAGATGGATAGGAAAACAAACTTCAGAAATCTGAGGACAATCATGGGGTTTCCTCCTGAACCAACAGGACTTCGATCCGACGGTTGGTCGCGCGACCTTCTCGAGTCGAATTGTCGGCAATTGGTTCACTGTCGGCCCGACCTTCAGCGCTAAGCCGTTTGGGATCGGACAAATCGGCGGCCATCTGGTTCATGACGGATTTGGCCCGAGCCAGTGAAAGGGCCAGATTGGACGGAAACCGAGAGGACCGTATCGGCACGTTGTCCGAATGCCCAGCCACGATCACGGAACCCGGTTCGTCGTTCAGCGCTACCGCAACCCGGCGCACCGGCTCGCGGAATTTATCCTGCAGATGATCCGAACCAGAGCCAAACATGCCCGAGCCTTTGATGCGAATGACCAGTGTGTTGCCCTTCTCAAATACCTCGACCAATCCTTCGTCGATCTCGGGCTTCAGGAATTCCACGACCTTTTCCACCTGTGCCTGAGGTGGAGGCGGTGGAGGTGGAGGTGCACGACGCTGCAATTCGGTCACAGGACCCGCATCAATTACCGACATCTGTCCTACAAGATTTTCTGTTTTATTAGACAGCGCGTAGGACAGCCCACCAAACTCGATCATCAGCAAAAGGGCCGTTACGCCAAGCGCGATCCAAACCGGTTTCCACATGCTGAGCGCCCGATATGGCTTGTCTTCGCCTTCCCAATGTGGAGCTAGGTCACGTTCAACCGGGCCGCGCTGAGCCCGGATGATCCGCGCAAGACCTTGCCTAATCTGCAAATGCTTGTCCGGACCTCCCTGTTCCACCCGCAAGCGGCCTTCAAAGCCAAGTGACAGGCACATATAGACGAACTCTAGCAATTCGATGTTGTTCGCAGGCTCTTGTTCCAGCCGCGCCAGAAGATCATAGAACCGATCGCCACCAACCGTCTCGCGGTGGAAGGTCCCGACCAGAGACTGTGTGGCCCAGCTGGATTGCCCGCCCCAAGGTGTATTCAACACCACATCGTCCAAAGTGGCGCAGAGCGCATAGCGTGCGATCTTTACTGACTGGGCTGGGATACCCGCCTGCAATGCCGCGTTCTCGAAACTGCGCACTTCAGCTACCACGCTTTGGCGAAGCTTGTCGGGGTCCATGTGTTGCGCGCGGTTGCGAATTCGACTGATGAGCGAAAACAAAGGCGAGGCACAGGCATTCAGGCGGTTCATGCCGGTGGTTGCCACCTGCCCTGTTCCACCCTGCAACGTGCGCGGTTGCGAAGCCTGCGAAGGTGGCACGCCAATTTCTGCCCCGCCCGCCGCTGGCTGCTGAGGTGGAGTCTCCATCGGGTAACCTGCCGGTTGCTGAGACGGGGCAGGCTGCTGCTGCGTACCGCCGGGCTGACGCCGCCCACCCGGGTTAGGTCGGATCACCGTCTTGTCTGTGTCGTCCGGTTCGGCAAAAGGATCGTTGTCGGACATCGTTTACCTGCTTCCTCAAGGCCCCCGCATCTTACTGTGACCCACGCGGGCATCCCCATCAAATTGTTTCTTGGCAACCACTAAAGGCCTCGTCTTTCAAACGAACGCTTACTGATTGCGGATTGCCCAAAGCTCCATCTGCAGACCTGGGTACTGTCCCGACACGTGCACCGCGATCCCACCCGAGGTAGTCATTTTGCTCCAATACGGGCTGGCGGCGTCCAGTTCGAAGTACACCACCCCCGAATGATACGGAATTTGGCGCGGAGCAACGGGGAGCGGGCGCAGCGTGATTCCCGGTAAGGCCGAGTTCACCAACTGACGGATTTCCTCGACTGGCCCGGTCTTGGCCTGGCCCGCAAAATGCCTCCGTACATCCTCGGCTGGGATATCGGCATTGACGGCCAGAACAAACCCGGCATTTCCGATCAACTTGCGGTCTGCAATTACCCCTACGCTTATGCCGTACTTCCGTGGCTCCAGCGGGATCGAGATCGCCGTCTGCTCCAAAACTGAGCTCAGGTACTGGCGCAGAACGCGGATCACTGGTGCAAAAGACTCGGTCAGATTGTCATGCTGATAGGCTGGAAACTGCACGGCTTCCTTTTCGGCACTCATAAAGGTCGCAAGCTCTCCGGCCAGCGCGGCACAGACGCGATAAACATGTTCAGGATGCACATTTTCGATATTTGCGAAATGGCGAACAAGAGGCAAGTTTCGGTTTATCACCATCAACAACAAGAAATCCGATATCTCGGCAGCACCCTTGGCAGGACCGCCTTCAGACAATCTTCCGGCCAAGGCCTGCATCCTGTGTGACAGCATACCCTCAAGCTCGTTCATGAACCCCGCCAGTGCCGGAGCCGCACGAACATCCATAACCGAGGGGATAAAGCCACGGTCCATTATGATTTCTTTGTCCGGACGCACTTCGATGATCCGGGCAATCGGAATGGCAAGCTTGTCGGCCAAATCGTCAACAGCCAGTGCAAACTGCAGGCGCAGCTTGCCAACACCAAGGGTCACCGGCTTTTTTTGCTGGCTCATCACATCCGTGATTTCCTGCTCTGCCGGACGCAGACGGCTAACCGACTGTTCAGCCCCGCTCAGGTCTACTTCGGACGCGCCTTGCCGCCTTTGCGGAACCGTCAAATATACCACGCAATCCTTGATCGACTCGGGCACTTCCAGCGCCGGTGGATGATCTTCGGCCTGCGGGACGCGAAACACCTGCCCATCCGATGTCAGACCCGCGCAAGACTTGAGCGCGATCTGACCGACCTTGAGTACTTCGTCATCAATCTCAAGCGCACTCATACCCCAGGCATAGGGCGTCATTCTACGCGCCAGCCCGGCCACCAGAGCCTCAGTATATCTGTCGGCCTGCTGGAAATGATGGGGCTGCAGAAACAACCCTTCGGTCCATAGCACCTTGCTGTCCCAGGACAATGGCTGCCCTCCCTTGTTATCGCGCCCAAGCTGGACGTTACTTCAGCTTCTCCAGCTGTTCCTTATAGGCACGTGCGAACTCGCGGCTGAATAGATCGTGGAAATCATTCTCTGCCTGATCCGAAATCTCCGCGTACATCTTCTCATAGACTTCCCAATATTGGGTCTTCTTACCCTTAAAAAGTGACCCAAGTTTGCCAGACCCTTCAATTTTTCCGGCCAAAACTTCGGGATCAAGACGAGACAGCACGCCTTTCAATGCCGCCTCCATGCCAGTCACCATGGCGATCTCATGCGCCTTGATGTCATTCAGCGCCTCCTCGGTCGCTTCTTCCGAAGCCAGATAGCCTTTGACACGAGGTTTCACGAGCGCTTCGATTGCCTGCTCCGGGCTGATCGAAAACTTCAACGGGTTATTCCGACCTGCGCTGATCATCGTCTGATCGATCCGGAATTCAGACTTGATCGAGGTGCGCGTCATCAGGATCTCGCGCAGACCAACAATCATCGTTCGCAGCACACGGCCCAACCGGCCCATCGTTGCGGGCAGATCAGCATCGTCAATACGTAGATCATCCACCTCAAGCGCCTCAAGCAAAGCGCGTGCCGCCGCCTGATCCCCAGTCGCGACAGGCATAGCGGCCTGTACGTCCACTTTTGCTTGCTCCGGCGCAGGTTCGGAAGATGCAGCTTCGGGTTTGGGGATCGGTGGTGGTGCAGCAGCCTGCCCACCCGGTGTCGGTTTAGTTGGCGGCGGAGCCGGGTTTTGTGGTGCTCCCCCGAAAGGGTCTGTGGGTGACGCGCCTTGTGGCGAAAGCAGGTCATCATCCCAATCATCCGGGATCAGATTTGCGCCACTGCTTGGAGCCGAAAACGCATCCGAGGCTGACGGATTGTGCATCGGATCGCTGGCCCCCATTTCCTGATGCGCATCTTTTGGTTTCGCAAAAAATGGGTCGTCATCATCCAAAGGCGGCAACAGCTCATCCATCGGGTCAGGCGTCGAAATTTGGCCCGGCCCTTTCGGCGCGTCACCCCCCAACAAATCATCAAGGAAATCCCCGCCCGGCCCCGAATCGTCCAGCAGAGCCAACGGGTCAGGCGCATTTTGCGACTGCCCCGGCGAGACTCGATCCTGTTGCATCGGCTGAGGAATCATCTCTTCGAACGACGGCAGGTCGGCGCCGATTTCGACCACCATTTCATACCCACCTGCCGTCAGCACATCGCCATTGTTCAGCGGTGTGGGCGTCCGGCCCAGGGCAATCTTAGAGTAGTTGAGAAAAGTGCCGTTGGTCGACAAGTCCACAATCACGACGTTGCCATTGTGATCTTCGATGACAAAATGGTTCTTGCTGAGTGTTCGCTCAGGGTCGGGGAGGACAAGGTCATTGGCCGGTCCACGCCCCACGGTCAAAGAACCCCCCTGCATCGACACCGGGCGCCCGTCGCCCGGCACTATGCCGGTGGATTGAAATTTTAGTGTGACCGTCATTCGTTTGTCTTCATCCTCCAACCAGAACGGTGGGGCAGCAAGGCGGCAGGATCGGACCACCGCAGGCGCAAGTATCCATCACCCGCGCCGCCGGAAGCTTGCCAATCAACACCGTCGCCGATCCTTTCAATATAGGATGCGGAAATGCAGGTGTCGCCAAATCTGTCACACGTGCCGCTGGCAGTTTTGAAACCAGAACGGTCGGACAACAAGGTGGCATGATCGGCATCGGTACCGGCGCAGGAGGAGGAGGCGCTGGCGGCGGTGCCGGCAGCGTGCATGCGTGCAGATCAGTTACACGGGCCTGTGGAAATCCCATGTTTATTCCTCCGTCCCTGGACCGGCACCGTTGCGGTCCAGATTACCATTCCCACCCCGAGCAATATCGACGCCACGATCAATCAGCAACTGTAGGTAAGCATCAAAATCGCCTTCGTGATTGTCCATCGCAACAACATTCATTGCAAAGGCCACGATTTCCGCCGCCCCGAGCGGGGCTGGCATAGTCGCTAAATCGCCGGTTCCCAGCGTACCATCTGAATAGAGCACGCCAATGGCACAATTCACGGTTTCGTCATCCGGATCGGCCAGATCAATGGTTTCCCCCGCTTTTTGCCGGTTTTCGGGCGTTGGGCGAAACACCCATTCCTCGGATGCAGCTAACGCGCGGGTATTGTTGTCCGGCGCTTTGCCGATGTAATCGCGCGCGGCCAGGCAAGACCACCACACGCGCTCACGTGGCGGCAGCGCAACACCCAACAGACGCAGTACATCAATGTAGGCTTCCTTTTTATCCAATTCAGCCAGAACAACATCCAATGCAGCGCTAGCCGGGGCATCAAGTTCAACACTGAGCCGCGCGTTGGCGTCGGCCAACATCCGGGCGGCGGGCACCTGCGGGACCTTGACCATATCTGCAAATCGTTCACTCATCGGTCAGCCCCCTAGTTGATCATCGTCAGGCCGCCCTTGAGGGTCAGCATGGCATCGCCGTTTACAGTCGTCATCGGGCTCTTTGCATCCAGTTTGGCATTCGCCTGAACCTTGATCATCGTACTCTTGATTGTAATGCTTGTCGGATCCAGCTTGATCGATGACCCGCCCACTTTCAGTTCAATCGACTGCATCGCGGTCATCGTGATCTTACCGGATTTCGCAGCGACCTGAATGTTGCCGGTATTCACGGTGGTTGTCTTGTTACCCGTCTTTACGGTTTCAGCGACATTGCCGGTTACCGTCCGGGTGGATTTGCCCTCAATAGTCTCGGTCTGGTCGGTCTTGATGCCGATGGTCTGGCTGCCCGTTTCGATCGTAAAGGTGTGATCCCCTTTCTTGATCGTTTCGTCAACGTTCTGCTTAACCACCTGGCTCAGGCAACCATCACCGCCATTCCCGCCCGTGTCCAACTCATCGTAGCCAATGGTGATTGTCGACTTGTTCTTGACCAGCTTTTCATGATCCTTCTGCGCCTGAAAACGCACCAGCTCCGCGTCCTTTTTATCCTCAAACATCAGTTCGTTGAACGTATTGGTGGCGCCACCTTTGGTAGACCGCGTCTTGATCCCAGATTGAGTTTGATTATCCGGCAGCTTGTACGGCGGCATGGTTTCTGCGTTATACAGCATACCGGTACAAATCGGACGGTCCGGATCGCCCTCTTCGAACTGAATGACAACCTCCTGTCCGATCCGCGGTATATGGACCATACCCCAGTTCTTACCTGACCACGGGGTCACCACACGAACCCAGCATGTGGTTTTTTCGTCCTTTTTACCCTCGCGGTCCCAGTGAAACTGAACTTTGATGCGACCGTATTTATCAGTCCAGATCTCCTCTCCGGATTTGCCGGTCACAATGGCAGTATGCAGACCCGATATCTCGGGCCAGGGAATGGTACAAAGGGATTTGAATTCGGTCTTGGCGGGCTGAGCCTCGAACTCGACCATGAACATTTCGCTGTTGTCTTCTGGAAACTCCAGCGCGCCGGTGTCCAGATCTTTATCCTTCTTCTCAAATCCGTATCCTTCGGTGGTCTGAAGGAAATACTTGGCGCTTGTAATCAAATACTCCCCGTTCTGGTCTTTGTCGGGATGGTCTTTGAGCGTGAATTTCCGGCCCGTTTCCAGCGATCGAACCGAAGCCCGTGCCCGGCGTCGAGAAAACAATGCATCCTGTGCGGTCATACGCACTTTTGCTCTGGTATTACCCAGCCCAGTTTCCTTGTAATGCCCGGGCGTGTCGTACAACTCCAAGTCTTCTTTGAAGGAATGGCCCGGCTTTGTGCCCGTTTTCGAACGGGCGTCCAAAGATGCCGAGGGCTTTTCAAAATCAAAATCCCCGAGCGACACGACACCCGATCTGATCGATTCAGATGCAGCCCATTCTGTAATAAAGTCCCCCAGACGCTGTTCATAATCGTCACCGCCACGAAACTCTACCTTGGGCGCTCCTGTTATTGGCGTATGCGCAGAAGGGCTATCGCACAGAACCAGCTTTTCGTTTTTACCGTCGGCGTCCGAACAATCGAAGTAATAGTAAATCCCTTCTTCCTGCATCAAACGCGAAATGAAATCAAAATCGGTTTCTCGGTATTGAACGCAGTATTCGCGCTTGGGGTGTGTGTTGGTCAGGCTCTTTTTGTAATCCGAGATATTGTGATCTTCTTTAAAAATCTTCTCAAAAATCTCGACGACCGACATATCCTGAAAAATTCGACTATTGGTTCTCTGTGTCAGCAACCAGAACCACGGGCGCAGCTCGGCCAAGAACTGCACCAACCCGTCTCGCAGGGCCAGACGCTCTACCCGGACGATGGTACCGGTGAATTTGCGTTTTGCCCCGTCCTCTGCGGCCAGGTGAATCGTCATCACCTTTCCCAACAGCTTGTCCAGTTCAATCGTCGTCTTCTCCGACATGAATTCGACCTGAATCTCGGTTAGTGTTCCCAACTCCTCGGTCACGATGGCGCGCCTGAGGACCAGATCGTCTTTGTCGTCACTACCCTTGTATGGATATGAACCGGTGATCCGAAGGGGCCACTCTTTACTTTGAAGACTTTCCGCCATTTACCATTCCTTCCAAATCATGTTCGACACGCCGTTACAGATCGGCCAGCAGAGCCGCCAGTTCCGGGTCCATTTCATCTTCATCCCCGTCATCCCCGGCATCATCATCAAATGCCGAGAGAAAATCATCCAGACCGCCAGAGTCTTCGTCCTCAAGATCCAAGTCGAACTCATCGTCATCCAGATCCGAGTTGTCGTCATCGTCAAGGTCCAGATCTGGATCGGCATCATCGTCCAGACCCAGATCATCCAGATCAAACTCGTCGTCTGAGGTCACCTCTTCCGCTTCGGGCTCAACCGGCACATCAGGTGATGGCGCTGGGGCCGGGACGCCTGACCACGGCCCTAGCAGCTCCTGACCAGCGACCGAATTGAACGATCCCAGCCTGATCTCATCCCGCCCTTTGACAGACAGCAGGGGCATATAACCGCGCTGAACCGAATGTTCGTGGTTGTCCAAACTGATATTGCGCTCGGTGCAGGGCAGAGCCACTTGATCTCCATAGCGGTCGTTTACGAAATGATAAGGCATTCCACCAAGGCTCATGACTGAACCCAAATTCATCGCCTTGCCATTCTGCTTGAAAGACCGTGCAAGTAGGATCGTCACCAGCACCGCTGGATTGGCCCAGAGCATTCCGCGCAATCCTTCAGCCTCGGTGAATTCCTCGAATTCAAACTCATAGATTGGTTCGGACTTGGCCCCGTATGGCCGACGTAGCAGAAAGCGTGGCGATGCAAGCCCTACGTGCCCGGCTTCAGGCATCATGCGAAACGTGTCCCAAGCCTTGACCACCAATGGGTGGCGGTCGTCTTTCTTGATGTCCAGATAGGCGGGTGTAATAGCGCTGATAAAGGGCGCATCCACATGTGCAGCAACCCGGCCCACGCGCCCGAGAAGTTCTGCATGAGGCGGCGTCTCCTCGAAAGTATAAAGACCGATCAGCGCAGAATATCCCCCGCGTCCGTTCTCCTCGTCCAGGGGTTCTTCGGTCAGCAAACGCACAAGCCCGGTTTGGGCCAGATCCTCCTCGGCGGCCAGATCGGCGGCGATTTCTTCAGCGGATACATCGTAGAGGATCACATCCAGCGTATCGTCATCTTCGACGCTGCGGGCGATCAAATCCAGACTGCGCCATTGCGCCTCGACTGACTGAAATTCGGGATGATGCAGAACCAGCCGCATCGCCGTACTCAGCGCGTCATCTACCGCAGTCTGCATAGCGGCGACGTCGGGACTGGGTAGTTTGTGGATATGCGGCCCAACCACGCGCTTCAACAGATCGTCCACCGGAGAGGGTTGCGCCAATTCACCGCCGGTATCACCGATCAGCTTCTGAAAATCGCTCAGTTTCAGATCAGCTCGTACGGTGTTGCCACCCGAAGACTTGCGCGGTGGAACCACAGCCTGGCCAAATTCCTCTCCCCATGCGGTCAGCTGTTTTGCCGCGTGATCCGCCGTTGCTCCGGAACTCAATTGGCCTTTCAGGCCCGCCAGACCCTCAAAAAGCTCAACATTTTCGTACAGCTCATCGGGATGCAGGTCGTCGAGCTCATTCAGTTTCACCTCAATCCCTGCGCCATCCTTCCCGATGGGCAGCACAAGTGTGGTGGCGAAGCCGGCGATCACATCCTCAATCGTATCCGGATCCAGCAGGATCGGTTTGCGCGCGGCCAAAGCGTCCCCCGTCTCGATCTGGCCCCTCGCAGAACGGCCCGAGAAATCGCCAAAAACTGCTATACGAAAACGGCTACGCTTCAAGCGTTCAGGATCGGGCCTGTCGGCGCTCATCCGCCCAAAAGCGAGCATCGGTTCCCCATCCGGTTTGGCCCCTTCCGAAGCGACCTCGTTATCGGTGCCCTCGGATTCGTCATCGTTCGACAGCAGATCGTCCAAATCAAAGTCATCTGCGTCATCGGACATAGTCTCTTCTTCATCCGAGTCTTCCAGCAAACTGTCCAAATCAAGATCGTCCAGATTAGTCTCGGCACTTTCGGATCCTGATGCGTCATCGGAGGAGTCATCCTCGTTGAACAGATCGTCCAAATCCAAATCGTCGAGGTCTTCCTCGGATATTTCCGCCGCGTCATCATCCTCAGACGCATCGCTGCTTAGCAGATCGTCCAGATCGAGGTCATCCAGCTCATCAGGCACAGGATCTTCTTCATCCGTGTCGTCCAGCAGACTGTCTATATCCAAATCGTCCTGATCGGTCTCGGTGTCTTCAGCTTCTTCTGCTTCGCCGGTCGTGTCGTCATCGCCAAGCAGGCTGTCCAGATCCAAGTCGTCGAGGTCCGCCTCAGAAGTATCCCCAGCGTCTTCTCCTTCGGTCGCGTCGCTGTCTAGCAGATCGTCGAGATCGAGGTCGTCGGTATCGCCTTCTGATACGGGACTGTTATCGTCTGACGAGTCATCTTCGAAAATATCATCGAGGTCCAAATCGTCCCCGTCTGCTTCCTCCGCAGTAGCCTCGGAACCCTCATCATCCAAGGCCAGGTCTCCGAGCAGATCGACCAGTTCAACCTCATCCGAGGTCTCCTCCTCGGTCGCGCTGTCTGACAAATCGCCTAGTAAAGCATCCAGATCGTCACCGTCATCCGCACTTTCCTCGGGAACGTTCTCTGCCAGATCGCCGAGAACATCATCTAAATCTTCTGCGTCATCCGCGCTATCGAGATCCGGAATTGCTGCAAGGATATCATCCGCTTCATCATCCAGATCCATGTCCTCTGGTGCCATGTCGGCAATATCGCCCAAAAGATCATTGATGCTGCTGTCTTCAGTGTCCTCCTCGGGCGCAGCGTCGGCAAGGTCGGATAGTATGTCATCACTCTCGTCGTCGTCATCGGCCTCTTCAATGACCGGTAGCGAGGCCAACGCGTCTGCTGAGGAGGTATCCTCCAGCGCTTCGTCATCCGGTGCCAAATCCGCGAGGTCGCTCAGCAGGCCATCTACAGTGCTGTCATCCAGGGCATCATCTGGCGCAACATCAGCGAGATCGGACAGGATGTCACTGCTGTCGTCAATGTCCTCGGCTTCGACAACATCAGGCAGCGACGCCAGAGCATCGCTGGCTAAACTATCCTTCGCGGTGTCCTCAACCGGCGCCATTTCGGCAAGTTCACCAAGCAGATCATCAACACCACTGTCTTCAGACTCGACCTCCGGCTCTGTTTCGGCAAGGTCAGACAGGATTTCGGAATAATCGGTTTCGGTTGCTTCTTCTGTCTCTGGGAGGGACGATAGCGCCTCTTCTAGGGAATTGTCCTCGGCAACAGCATCTGAGGCCTGATCTGCGAGGTCGGACAAAATACCTGTTGCCTCATCTTGCGCCTCGTCTTCTGCCATGTCTGGAACTGAAGACAAGACTTCTTCGACCGAAGTATCTTCTACGGGCTCTTCGGGGGTTGCACCTGCCAGATCAGACAGCACGTCAGCGGTCATGTCGGTTTCGTCGTCGCTTGCAATCGCTTCCGGTAATGAAGCCAAAGCATCGTCCAGGGACGTATCCTCAGGCGGGTCTTCGGGAGCATTGACAGATAGGTTCGATAAGACGTCTGACGTCTCATCCGGATGTTCGACGACCTCGGTTTGGGGCAGCGTCGCCAATGCCTCGGCCACTGAGTGATCCTCGGGAGCGTCCTCGGGGGCCAACTCCCGCAATGCATCCAGTGTCGACGCTGGGTCAGGATCTTCAACCGGGCCGCTTGCCAGCGTCGCCAACAGTCCAGGATCGGCCAGAATCTTTTCGATCAACGCCTCGGCTCCGGCCTTGCCGTCCATATAGGCCATGAGCGTGGCTAGCTGAGTGCGCGCGTCCAGTAGTTTCTGCAGCGGTTCAATCTTGGCCGCGATCTGGGCCGGGTTGAAATCACCCATCTTCTCAAATGTCAGGTCCACCGACAGATTGCCATCACCGGTCAGAGTATTGGGCACAGAAAACGCAACACGAGGAGCCATCGCCTTCATGCGTTCATCGAAATTGTCGACGTCGATCTCGAGAAATTTACGGTCAGAAATCGAGACGGCTTCTGCCTTAGACTTCCCGGACAGATCACTCAGAACTCCCATCACGAACGGTAGCTGAACCTTTTTCTCGGCCCCGTACAATTCGACATCGTATTCGATCTGAACCCGCGGCGCCCTATTGCGTGCAATGAACTTCTGAGAACTGTCAGCCATCGCCCTGCCCTTTCAACTCCGCAACCTCGCGACGCAACGCTTTCACTTCGACAAGCAGTTCCTTAACACGATCATCAACAATGTCCGTTTCGCTGCGCACCAGTTCCCGAAGATGCGAAAACTCTTCGACTGACTCGTCTTCGACCGCTGACTGCATCGTATTGACCAGTAAACCAATGAACAGGTTCAACACTGAGAACGCAGTTATGACGATAAATGGGACAAAGAATAACCACGCAGTTGGATATGTTTCCATCACGGGACGCACGATGCCCATCGACCAGCTTTCCAGCGTCATGATCTGGAACAGCGAATACAAGGACCGGCCCAGCGTGCCGAACCATTCGGGAAAATCGGGGCCATACATCAGCGTAGCCATGACAGCAAAGACATAGAACACGATCGAAATCATGATGATCACTGCGCCCATGCCCGGCAACGCATCAAGCAACGCCTGTACCACAGCGCGCATCTGCGGAATGACTGACAAAAGGCGCATAGCGCGAATGACCCGCAGCCCTCGCAAGGCTGAAAGGCCATCGCGATTGGGCAACAGGCCTAGTGTCACGACCACAAGATCAAAGATGTTCCATGCATTTCTGAAGAAACTCAGCCGGTAAGCATAAAATTTCAGCAGCAACTCGGCTACAAAAATACCAAGGACGATGCTGTCAAACGTGGTCAGGAGATGGCCAACACTGGCCTGTATGGACGCCGAAGTCGACAATCCCAGCGTGATCGCATTGAAAATGATCACGCCAAGAATGGTGTTGGTCACAGCCTTGCGTTCAACAAATGCACGCACGGTGTCGCGGAGCGTTTCGCTCTTCTCGATACCGGTATCCAACATGGCCTCCTGTCGTCTAGCATCTGTTGGGCGCACAAGTGGCGCGCCCAACGTGTCAGGGTTCGATCAACCTACAGCGTCGCTGATATTGTCGATCATACCTTTCACGGTCTTGATGTTGGTGAACATGTTCTTGGCTTCCGTCGCGATGGTTTTCTTGTCCAACGCCTTGATCTTGTCGATGATCGCGGTGTCATCCACTTTCAGACCATTGCCTTCCATCAACGCGTTCATATCATTTAGAAAATTCTCGCGATCTTCCAGCTTCTTTGAAAGTTCACTGGCCGAGCGTTTGACGTTCATACATTCAGCGCCCAACTTGATCCCTTCTTTGAGGGTCTTGGAGCCTCTGGCCGCCTTCATCAATTTGTCTGCCGAAGCGCCCAGATCATCCACTTTATGACGTGTCTTCGTCGTATGCTCGCGGTATTTCTCGCGCGCTTTCTTTGCGTCCTCTGCCTTGCCTTTCACCGCTTTCGCTGCGAAGTCCAGCATATTCTTGGCGATAGTCTTGGGGTCTTTGCCCTTTGTAACTTCCTCACCCATCGCAATAGCTTTGGCGGTGAATTTCTTAATCGCCTCCAACGGCTTTTTCGGCGAAATACCGGATGTATCCGTGATACCCTGTCGCTCGGCCGCCTGCATGATGACAGATTCACGCAACTTCATGTAATTCTGGATTGCCTTATACAGATCCTTGCGCAGCTTTTCCTCACCCTTGAGCTGTTGCTGAAGCTCCTTGCCCAGAGAATACACTTGCTTGGCAATGGTCTTGTAGGCCATCGCATCTGCGCCCGAAGATGCCACCAACCTCGCGACTGCGCCACTGATCTTGATGACGCCCATGGTTACTTTCACCGTGGTTTTTATGCGTGCCTCTTTCAGCAGCTTGTCTTTGTTCGCTTCGTCTTTCAGCTTCTTTTCGATCGCCACCTTGGCCGCACCTTCGGCGGAGGCCATGGCATTCTTGATCGACTGATTGACGCCCTGGATCAGCTTTTCCGCCTCGTCCTGGGATTTTTTCCCAGGCGTCTTCATCAACTCCCCGACTTTTTTGTCGAGCCGGACAGCCTCTTGAGTGATCGTCTTTTCGTAATCCTCCAGCACCTTCATGCCGGCATCTTCCAGACGTTTCAGCGCGGTTGAGGGTACCGGCGCGGGCTTTTTCAGCTTACCCGATTTCGTGATCTCGAATTCTACATCAACCCGGTATTTCGGGATTTCGATGTATTCAAGCTTTGGCTTCGACCGGATCAGATCGACGACGTAAAACTTGTGCTTCGTAACTGTAGTCTTTGCCATCTTGGGACTCCTCCACTGGCGATATTCTATTGAGTTATGATCCGTCCGAATGGCGGCCTTTGTCAGTCAAACCCATAAGTGAATTCGCCGTCTGTGACCTCGATCACCACTTTTGAAACTTCGTGCCCTTCCATCATACGACGAAGAAACTCAGCCGAGATATCAGGCAGCATCGTATTGGTCACAATCGCGTCGATCATGCGACCTCCGCTGTCCAATTCCTGGCAACGGTTGACGATCTCTTCGACCACTGAGTCAGAGTATTCAAAGGGCACGCCATGAGCGTCCTGAACACGTTTTTTGATCCGGCCCAGTTGCAGTTTGGTGATCTCGCCCAACATTTCGGGGCTCAGCGGGTAGTAGGGGATCGTGACCAAACGTCCCAAAAGCGCGGGCGGGAAAACCTTGAGCAGCGGATCACGGAGCGCTTTGGCCATCCCCTCGGGGTCGGGCATCAAGTCGGGGTCCGCACACATATCCATGATCATCTCGGTCCCGACATTCGAAGTCAGCAGAATCAAAGTATTCTTGAAATCAATTACGCGACCCTCGCCATCTTCCATCACGCCCTTGTCGAAGACCTGAAAGAAAATTTCGTGTACATCAGGATGCGCCTTTTCGACCTCATCCAACAGAACTACCGAATACGGTTTGCGTCTTACCGCTTCGGTCAGCACACCGCCTTCGCCGTAGCCGACATAACCCGGAGGTGCTCCTTTCAAACTGCTGACGGTATGAGCTTCCTGATATTCGGACATGTTGATCGTAATGACGTTCTGTTCGCCACCGTACAAAACCTCGGCCAGTGCTAGTGCAGTTTCCGTTTTGCCAACACCACTGGTGCCAGCGAGCATGAACACCCCGATCGGTTTGTTCGGATTGTCCAGTCCGGCACGGCTGGTTTGAACCCGCTTGGCGATCATCTTCATCGCGTGGTCCTGACCGATCACACGCTTGGCCAGCCGTTCTTCGAGATTCAGGATGGTCTCGATTTCGTCTTTGACCATGCGGCCGACAGGGATACCTGTCCAGTCACCGACGACGCTGGCCACCGCCTGATGATCCACGATGGGCAGAATCAGCGGGCTATCACCTTGTAACACTTCCAGTTCTGCATTCTTGGCCTTCAATTCGGCCAGCAGTGCCTCCCGGTCGATGGGTTGCGTATCCGGGGCTTCATCGGTCGCGGCTTCACCCTCGGCTGTTCCAGTTCCCTCAACCTCCTGACCACCCTCGCGCAGCTTGGCACGCAGGTCGAGAATTTCTTCGACCACCTTTTTCTCGGCGTCCCAACGTCCAGTCAATTCTGCCAGTCGCGCTTCCTCAGCCACTTTCGCGGCATTCACCGCTTCGCGCCGCTCGGCTACGTCATACCCTGCTGTCTCATCCCGCTCGATGATCTCCAACTCAGTCGTCAATGCCTCGATTCGCCTTTGGCTGTCGTCGACTTCCGCCGGAACCGCGTGCTGGGATACCGCAACGCGGGCACAGGCGGTGTCCAGTAGGCTGACTGATTTGTCGGGTAACTGACGCGCGGGGATGTAGCGAGCCGATAGCGTCACCGCCGCCTCGATCCCTTCGTCCAGAACTTGCACACGATGGTGTTTCTCCAGCATCGAGGCGATACCGCGCATCATCAGGACAGCTTTTGGAATATCTGGCTCTTCAACATGCACGACTTGGAAACGGCGGGTCAGGGCCGGGTCTTTCTCGATGTATTTCTTGTATTCAGCCCATGTAGTCGCGCCGATTGTACGCAATGTACCACGCGCGAGCGCTGGTTTCAGTAGGTTGGCCGCATCTCCTGTACCTGCGGCTCCACCAGCACCAACCAATGTATGCGTTTCATCAACAAACATTACGATCGGCGTCGGGCTGGCCTGCACCTCGTCAATCACCTGACGCAGGCGGTTTTCGAACTCTCCCTTCATCGAGGCCCCGGCCTGTAAGAGACCCACATCCAACACCAGTAAGCGCACATCCTTCAATGCAGGTGGCACGTCACCACGGGCAATCCGCAGCGCAAACCCTTCAACCACAGCCGTTTTACCGACGCCAGCCTCACCAGTTAAAATCGGGTTGTTCTGACGGCGGCGCATTAACACATCTACGATCTGGCGGATTTCCTCATCGCGACCCACAATCGGATCGATCTCGCCGTTGCGCGCCTGTTCGGTCAGGTCAGTGCAGAACTGCTCCAACGCCTCACCTTTACCCATCGCGCCGGGTGCCATCGCACTGCTGGCCTCACCAGGTTCGGCCCCGCCCCCAACATTGGAACCATCCTGTGCGCCCAACGTATCCTCAGGAGAACCATCTGTGGCCGCGGCAAAGCTGTCGGCCAGATCATCTGCGCCTATCTTCGCAAGCTCGGGCGACATACTGCCCAGAATATTGCGCAATGCGGGCGTCTTGAGCATGCCCAAAATCAGATAACCCGTGCGTACTTTGCTATCGGAGTACAAAAGCGACCCCCAGACCCAGCCGCGTTCCATCGCATCCATTAAGTGGTCGGAGAGGTCCGAGATCGAGGACGCCCCGCGCGGCAGCATATCCAGACTGCGGGTCAGTTCCGACGCGATCTTGCCCGGATCCAGATCATAGTGCTGGATGATCCGGTGAATGTCGCTGTCTTGGCCATTGAGGATTTGATGCAACCAATGCTGGATCTCGACATAAGGATTGCCCCGCATCTTGCAAAATACAGTGGCCCCTTCGATCGCTTGATAGCCCAGCTTGTTTAGCTTGCCGAAAAGCGAAACACGGCTGATTTCCGTCATATTCAATACCTCTCGTTGGGGGCCAGTTCTTTGGCCTCGAATTCTTGTGTCGTGTAGCCGGGGTACAGGATCAGATCATCTGCATCCGGCTGGGTTGTGTCCGCTTCATCGCGGCTTTTAATCCAGCTTGTGTGACCCAGCTGCGTCGTGCCGCCCAGCGATGCGCGGGGCACTTCGTCACCGGCCAGAACCAGATTGATCTCCCAATCCAGAGTGTCGCCGACATAGGTGCGTAGGATCGCCTCTAACCGCTGCTGCGACAGGCCGCCGGGAAGCAGGCGTTTGTAGTCTTCTAGTGAAACCGGCCCTATCCGGATTCGAAATTTGGCCGACCGAGACCAAACCCGGCTCCCGATGCTGGTTGACTGTCCCAGACGAGCGGGCCCACCCAGTTGCCAGGTATCATCGGGCTCAAGTTCCAACCAGGATCCTACAAATTGTTGGATGTGTGCCTCGACGCCGAAATAGTCGGACAGTATCGCGATCAGACCTTCAGCTGTCTTGGTGCCCGATCCCAGATGCCCGGCGAAAAATCGGCGTAGAATGTCCGACATCGCATCGCGATCTACGAACGACTGCCCTTTAAAACCGGCCAAAGCAGCCACCCGCTGTTCGAACGGATCATCCCCACGATCAAAGCTGGGGGCCGGTTCGGCTGCTGACCATGCGCGGTACAGCAAGCTCATCATTCGGTGCGTCAGCATGTCGGCAAAAGCGACAAAAGTAGGATCGCGGTGATTACGTTGCCGGTCGCGGGCGAATTCCGTCAAGTGCAACGGCAAAGGGCCTTGCGGGCCGAAGAATCCAAAGAATAGGTTGTTCAGCTTGCCGGGAGCGTTTTCTGACGCCGGTTCAAAACGGGTTAGAGTATTGGGAGGAAAGGCCAGCGACACATCCTGTCCCAACCGCACTTTGTCTTCGCGCGGACGGCGGGATTCGCCCAACCTCGGTGCATCGGAATAATGCGCCTCGATCACCCGAAGCGCCTGAAAGACATGATGCCTTTCAGGGTCTGCCGCCAGCGCGGCAAGCAGGCTCAAATGATCCTGCCCAGGCCGGCTGCTGGTCGCCATCTGGCAATCTCTCCTCGTCTTTCGGTTTTCAGAACGGTTTCCGTGAAACTGTTGATCGTCGTATATTTACGGAAGAACCGTTCAAGCACGGCACCCAGAACATATACGCTGGTGCCTTCGTAAAAGCTTTCATCAAACCCCAACGTGATCTCCAGACCGCGCACGGCTGTGCTGAGCACTTCGTCGCTCATCCGACGCACGATTGGGCGACTGGTAACAGACGCCACGCCCTCCAACTGTTTTTCGGTCACCCTATTTCCCAGAGGAGCATAGATCCCCAACAACTCGCGCAGCGCGCCTGCACCGCCTTCCGCGCCATCACCAGAGATCGAAAGATAGTTCAGGCTCAAATGGCTGATTAATTTCCAGGCTGCATCCCCCTGAGCCAACGTCGCATGAGGTCGAGTTGGGGTTACGGGTGTGCGTACCGATTTAACTGGTCCACCTTCTGGCAGATGGAACACATCTGTTCCTCCCGCCGCAAGCAGCATAGGAAGATCCCGGTTCGAGCACAGCGCCTCAACCGCCAATTGGTCAAGCGATCCGGGGTAAGGTGCCTGAGCCCGATCCACCAGCGTCAGATATACTTCAGAGCCCAGATAAGATGTGCGAACTCCGCGCAACCGTTCTTTTTCGTTCCGTTGCCGCATCCGACGCTTGACCGTGTAATAGGCAGATTGGTTATCGCCCGCAGCTGTCAGATCAGTGTCGCTGTAGAATGGGCGGAAAGGAATGTCCCCTTCTTCATCGGACTGAATCCCAGTCACGCGATCAATCGAAAATATCTCATAATCCAAACCAGCTGTCCGGTTCGGCACAACATGGTGCTCGGTGTCCATTTGCGTGATATGAACCCGGTCACATCGGCGGTGAAACAGATTGACAGCCGGAACCGTGTTAAGCGCAAACGCCGCAGGCGTAACCGCCGGAGCGACATCGCGCATCCCGTCCTGCAGCAGGATATAGATATCAACATCACTGCCCGCCGACTGTTTCAAAGCCTGTTGCAAGCCGGTCAATTCGACAAACAGGAAACGTTCGGGCATTGCGAAATATTCCTGCAACAGACGATAGCCGTCAAAAGACTGGCGCGGCGTCGGCAGCAAAGCTTCTTCAGGCTCAAACCCTTTGGGGATAACATTTGCCTGGTTCAGGCGAACGGTCCAGTCTGCTCGCCGATCTGTCGACCGCCCGGTCAGGCCCACGCATTGAGTCGCCAGCAATTCATGAAGCGCCCATGCCTTGCCGCTCTGGGTGTCCAGATGCAGCACAAGATCGTCCAAACCCAGTTCTGTCATAGGTTCGCCGTCGGTGCGTCTCAAACGCAACCGGATGCCAGCCCGGGCGTCAGTTTCCTTGGCCACACCTGCTGCGACCAGTTCACCGCGCCCGTCAATGTATTCGGCTTCGGTAATCTCAATCGGCCACAGCGTCATGTCGGCCGAGGTCCTGAATTCACACGCGGTCTGCTCCCCTTCCGCCAAGTATGAACGCAACGTCGCACCACGTGGAATCGTATAGCCCTCTTTGAGGGCCGCATTGCCAACGTCCGGTTCAAACTGCGCAATCATCATGGATGGAGTCGGGGCCAGATAATGTGGATAGACTATTTCCAGAAGGTTCGACGTGAATGTCGGGAACTGCATTTCCAGTTCCAACTGCACGCGCGCCGCCAGAAAAGCGCTCCCCTCTAGCAGGCGTTCTACATAGGGATCGACAACTTCGATCCCTTCCATCCCCAGACGGGACGCGATCTTGGGATAAGCGGCAGCGAACTCTGCCCCCATTTCGCGAAGAAAGGCCAGTTCAGTTTCGTAGTGTTTGAGCAGGCGGGTATCCATCGCACTAACTCCGCTCGATCGCGACTTCGCCGGTCGTAGTATCAACGCGACTGCGCAGGTAGAGCTCCAAAGGCATCGGCTGAGCCCACATTACAGCGCGAATATCGTATTCTACATGCATTTCGCCCGATCCTTTTTCGGACCGCAAATCAACCGAGACCGAGCCCTTCATAATACGAGGTTCGAATACCTCGATCGAATCCGCGATAGAGCGTTGGATTCGCTGGGCTTGTCGCAGTGTTGAAAACGACCCCGAGCTTTCGCGGATGCCGTAATTCAGAACAGATTTCGACGCGTAGGGATAAGTATCTTCGTCAATCAGATCGGATTGATCTGTGGTATTGAGCAACAAGGACAGATCACGCTGAATGATTTCTCTCAGGCGGCCCACGTCGATCACGCGAGAGTCGCGCCCTTCCTTTTTCTGATCCGGCGCGTCGTCCGTCAGCCGATCCAGAAGCGAAGGCTGCAAGCGTTCGGCAAGGGTCTTCTCAGCCATCTCCTGCCGTTTCCCCGGCCCCGGCGGCCACGTTCAGTACCAATTCGCGCACATCCAACAAAGCAATATCGGATTTGTCCGTGGTCAGTATGCGCTGACCCAGGCCGGTAAAGGTATCAGATCCCGCATCGACCCAACTTGTCGCACGCGCCAACCGAGCCGCATCGTCTCCGTGTTCTGTCGTTCCCGGGTATCGGGTAGGGATCAACGCCGCAATTTCTCCACCACTGGCAACAGTCAAAGTGCAGGCCGTCCAGACGGCGTCACGCAGGTCGCTGGGTGGTTCGATTTCAAGTCGAGCAATCTGAGCAAACGGAAGCCAGAAATAGCGCCCGTTCACAATAACCTCCAGCACCGGACCCAGACGCATGTCGGCATCCGCGATCCATTCGAACGTTTCGCCATTCACGGTACCTGACGTTGCGGGGGCCGCGTCGAAGGCTTTCGCTCGCATCTCGGCAGCCTGTTCAAGGTTCCCACCCGCGGTCAGCTTCTGGGCTTCGATCAGATGCGCCAGCCATTCTTCGGGCTCGCCAAAGATCATCGGAGTTTTCTCGGCCGCAAAGACCTTTTCGCGATACACTTCGCAAATGATGGCCTCGCGATAGGTCTTGGCCATCATTGTGGCCGCCTCATCCATTTCCGCGCTCAGCTTCAGCTGAGTGATCGCGCGTTTCCAATCTCCCATGACGCAAAGTAATTGAAACAGGAAAATTCGTAGCTTTGCATCGGCTGGATTTGCGCGGATTTTATCTTGCAGCGCAGTTAGCGTGGCAGTCAGATCGCCTGTTCTTAGATGTTCTTCCGGCGTCATGAAGCCCTCGCGTCGTCAGGATGTTAAAAAAGGAAACAGCCTTGGCGGAAAACATACCGCCAAAGCCAATTTTTTTCTCCAAAAATCAGCTGACGTCGCCGGTTTCCAGATTCCACTTGAACTCGTTGCAGTCGCTGAGTTTGCCGGTTTTGAAATCGGCGATCTTGTACTTGATCGAGATGCCGCGATACGCAACGGTCCACTGTTCTGATGGGATCGATTCTTCGCCCCCACTAACCGAATAGCTGTCGACGATAGCGTCGCGCAGGGTGAAGATCAGATATGGCTCCATACCTTTCTTCTCATCGTCACCCGACCGGCACAGATGAATCGTCATCTCGCCGTTGGACTTGCCCGAAGCAACATAGGTCATGAGCTTGGCCGAGGCTTTGCTGAGCTCGGTGCTCAGCGTGACTTTGCCGAAATTTGCATTCGCATAACCACGCTGGGTGGTGCCCATGTCGCCCATATCCAGGGTGCGCGCGACCTCCCAGCTGATCTCTTTACAAGCGATCCAATCGGTATGTTGTTTTTCCCTGGCCTCACCGGGGAAGTCCATCTTGATGAATACGTTTTCCATTTTACCTTCCTTCAAGGGCTAATGATGACACTGAGATATTCGAGGTTTGAAATGGCGGCAGTGAAGCACTTCACCCGCCGCCACTTTTTTTTCGGTTTAACCGGCTTTTTCCGACGGAAGTTTCGAAACTAGGCGCAGAGACACCGATAGCCCCTCAAGCTGGTAGTGTGGGCGTAAGAAAAACTTGGACGTGTAGTATCCGGGGTTCCCTTCTACGTCCTCAACAACAACCTCGGCGGAAGCCAGCGGTTTGCGCGCCTTCTCAGCTTCAGCAGAAATATCAGCGTTGAAGTCAACATACTGGTTGATCCAGTCCTGCAACCAGGATTCCATATCCTGACGGCTTTTGAACGAACCAACTTTGTCCCGCACCATGCATTTTAGGTAGTGAGCAAACCGGCAGGTCGCAAACAGATATGGCAGACGAGCAGCCAGATTGGCGTTCGCAGTCGCGTCAGCATCGTCATACTCGGCGGGTTTATGCAGCGATTGCGCACCGATGAAGGTGGCAGCGTCGCTGTTTTTGCGGTGGATCAACGGCATCATGCCATTCTTGGCCAGTTCCGCTTCGCGCCGGTCCGAAATCGCAATCTCGGTTGGGCATTTCATGTCAACGCCACCGTCGTCGGTCGGGAAGGTGTGCGCTGGCAGGCCCTCAACGGTACCGCCGCTTTCCACACCGCGGATCCGCGAGCACCAACCATATTCCTTGAAAGACCGATTGATGTTTACCGCCATGCCATAGGCCGCATTCACCCAGCTATAGCTGTCGCTATTCGCACCAGTGGTGTCTTCCTCAAAGGCGAACTCCTCGACCGGTTCGGTTTTGGAACCATAAGGCAGACGCCCCAAGAAGCGCGGCATGGCCAGGCCCACATATTTGGAATCTTCACTTTCACGCAGAGACCGCCAAGCAGCATATTCCGGGGTCTGGAAGATCTTGGTCAGGTCGCGCGGGTTAGCCAATTCTGACCAGCTGTCCATCTGGAACAGGCTAGGCTTGGCACCGGTGATAAGCGGCGCATGGGCAGCAGCGGCAATCTTCGACATTTCACCCAACAGTTCGATATCCTGCGGGCTGTGATCGAAATGATAGTCTGCAACCAATGAGCCATAAGGCTCACCACCAAACTGGCCAAACTCTTCTTCGTAGAGCTTCTTGAAGATCGGCGACTGATCCCACGCGGTTCCTTTGAACTTGCGCAAAGTTTTGTGCATGTCCTTTTTCGAGATGTTCATCACGCGGATTTTCAGCATCTCGTCGGTTTCGGTGTTGTTCACCAGATAGTGCAGACCACGCCACGCGCTTTCCATCTGCTGGAAATCGGCATGGTGCAAAATCAGGTTAACCTGTTCGGTCAGCTTCTTGTCGATCTCAGCAATGATGCCTTCGATCGAGCGCAGCGCATCGTCCGAAATAAGGCCGGTATTGGCCAGGGCCTGTTCGGCAAGTGTTTTCACTGCGCTTTCAACGGCAGTCTTGGCCTGGTCCGATTTCGGGCGAAATTCCTTGGTCAGCAGAGCTTCGAACTCGGATGATCCAAATGCGGTTGCGCCTTCGGCGGCTTCTACCTTGGCTTCTTCATCGGCCATCTTTTACTCCTCCTCAGCAGCGTCGTTGCCCGGCTTGGGCTGGGCTGCCAGTGTCTTTAGCAGGCTGGGATCCTGCATAATTTTTGAGATCAGATCCTCGGCCCCGGTTTTACCATCCATATAGGTCATGAGGTTGGACAATTGTGTGCGCGCATCCAGCAGCTCTTTCAGCGGTTCGACCTTGGCCGCGATCGCGGCCGGGCTGAAATCATCCATGCTTTCAAAGGTAATATCTACTGCCAGATTGCCTTCACCTGTCAGGGTGTTGGGCACCGTGAACGCAGCGCGCGGCGCCATCGATTTCATCCGGTCGTCGAAATTGTCTACATCAATTTCCAGGAATTTCCGGTCTGCAACGGCGGGCTGCTCGACCTCGGATTTGCCAGCCAAATCGCTCATGACGCCCATGACAAACGGCAGCTGTACTTTCTTCTCGGCTCCATAAAGCTCGACATCATATTCGATCTGAACTCTCGGAGCCCTGTTCCGGGCTATGAATTTTTGTGAACTGTCAGCCATCTGTTGCTCCTCGACTCATCCGTCAGCTTTTTGTTTCGATCCACGTTCCAGCGCTATCGCCGGAAACGTATCAAAATCCATCGTCATCATCATCTTTCAATCCGCCGATCTGGCGCACTTCGTCCAGACCCTCTTTGGCCATATCTTCGATAATCGTCATAAAATCTGCATTCACAAGCCGCTTTGCCCGTTCCAACAAAATCGGTAGCGGGCTGGAAGGCTCGCAGCGCGCATAATAATCCATAATGCGTTCCAACATTCGGGTAACGTCTTCGGGCGAGTTGACCGCACCACCGCCTGCAGGCGCAGCAGCTGGTCCTGATCCTGATTTAGCCGCGGGTGCATCCATTTCGTCCACGTCGTCATCTGCGGCGTCGCCGACATCAGCGTAACGGGACATCGCCTGCTTGATGCTCTTCAATGCGTCAATCAAAGGGTCCAGATTCGGGCCTTCTCCCGGGGTCTTGTCAGCAAAGACAGCATCGATAGAGTTTACATTCTCAAGCGCTGATGCAACCGCTTCCGCGTTGGCGGAAAGTGTTTCTTCATCAGTATCCTTGAAAGCGGCGGCAACGCTGTTTTCGTCCGGGATGTCGTCCAGATCGGCCGGCATATTTATGCGGCCATCGACAACATCCAGATGACGTAGGGTGATGCGTCCGAAAGTTCGGCTTTCCGTCAAGCCAGTGCGACGTAGCGCTCGCACCATACGTTCAGTCGAGGCCAGACCACGCACCGCGTTGATCCGCATCGTCGCGTCGCCATCATCTTCGTCCAACTCAGGGTGACAAGTATCCCAGAATTCATCCAGAAGAGATCTGACGTAATTTATCGAAGCTGAAAATTCAGTAAGACCCTTTGTATGCAAAACCGCTTCAGCCAGGTAGATCGCGGCGCGCAAATCATGGCTCTGTTCCATAACCGCTAGCGCTTTGGCCTCGACATCAGCCCAATCTTGTTCTTCAGCGGCGACGACCTCGTCGCCCATCTGACGTTCTTCCCCTGGCTGAGCCGCGATCTCAAGATCAGTAAATGCCGGATCATATTCCAGGTTTTCACCGCTTGGCTGATCTTCGCTTCTAGGCTCCAGATAAGATGATAGTTCCATACTCTCCCCAATAACGTGGCGGTTGTCTGCCGCTTGTCCGTTTGTTGGCACCGCTTAACGTGATATTCCCGACAACCGATATGAACTACTTCACACGATGACAAAGCTTGCAAACATTTCGCGTTTTATGCGCAGTCATTGTTATGAATCAGCCCCATACCAGGCCCAAAGTCAAACCTAATAAATACGTTTTTTTTACGACATGGTTTGGCCGCTACGCCGATAAGGCACGCATTTTTCGTTTCGCCGAAGAAGTTAGATGCCGAGGACTAAAATTTCCTCTTCTCGCATGCAGTCCGATGCTGCAATTATCATGGAAGGTCCGAACCCGATCGAACGGACCCTGGCACACCGTCTTCACAGACGACGCCTGCGGACGACTAGGAGAAATCGGCAATCGAGAACGGGAATAAAATGAAAACAGGGATATTTGCAGTCATTGCACTGACACTTGCAGCCATGATGGCGCAGGCTGACGAAGGTAAACTGTCCATTGAGTTGAACAAGTTTGAAACTGGCGAGGCTGGGGGCTGCCGCGCTTTCTTTTTGTTTCGCAACCAGACCGGTAACAGCTTTGAAGAATTTGAAATGTCACTGGCGATCCTCGACGGCGACGGAGTGATCGATCGCTTGCTGTCCATCGACGCAGCGCCCCTACCGGTACAACGGACAGTTCTAAAGCTCTTTGAGATTCCCGAGATTGATTGCTCAGATATTTCCGAGGTGCTTTTACACGACCTGCCCGCGTGCAAACCTCAGAACGAAAACCCTGTGGATTGCTTCCCGCTATTAGCGTTGGACAGCAAGACAACAGCGAATCTGGCGCAATAAGCCATGCCGGGGTTGGAAAATCTGGGCACCGGAGGCCCAATCATCGTCCTTCTTGGACTACTGTCTTTGCTGTCGCTGACAGTGATCGTGGTCAAGGTTATCAAGCTCGCGCCGGTACGCGCTGGAGGGCCCGCTCGGGACGCGGCTTTTGTCCAATGGTCGGTCGGAGACAAAAAATCTGCGCAACAGGCCGTCGCCGCAGGTAAATCACCGGCGGACCGTGTTTGTGCCTATGCCATGCAAGCGCTTATCGATGGCTTCAAAGGGCCTGCCCTGATGGCCGAGCTGACGCGTCGCGGCAATCAAGAATTCGCCGTAATGAACAGCTGGATTCGCGTTTTAGAATTAATCGCCATGATCTCGCCTTTGCTGGGGCTTTTAGGCACAGTGACCGGAATGATTCAGTCGTTTCAGGAATTGGAGTTGGCGCAGGGTGCGGCTAACGCCTCGGTTCTGGCGGGTGGTATCTGGCAGGCGCTGTTGACGACCGCTGCCGGGTTGTTGGTCGCCATTCCAGCTGCCATTGGCGCCTCTTTGCTGTCCGGACGTGCCGAAGCAGGAGCGCAGTCCATAGAGAACGCTGTTGGCAATCTAATGGTGCTTGAGGAGCGCGGCGCGCATTAAGGAAGCTTCGATGTACAGCGATATCAGCCTGAACAGACGCAAGCCGACCCGGCCATTGATCTCTCTGGTTCCGATGATCGACGTAATGTTGATCCTGCTGGTGTTCTTCATGGTCACGTCGACTTATCTGAACCTAGACATGATTCCGGCGCTGGCACAGTCCAACCGCCCGGTCCCCTCGCAGGCAGCCGAAGCCGAGACTCAATCCGAAACACTGCTTATTCGCATCGGAACAGACGGTTCCCCCTTTCATCAAGGTAAGGATTTCACCCGGAACGAACTGATCAGCTTGCTGACAGTCCGCCTTGATCGGAACCCTGCGCTTCGGGTCATCATCCTGCCGACCGGAGGTGCTCGACTACAGTCGCTTGTAACTGTCATGGATATTGTCACAAGCGCTGGGGCCGTGAACATGCGCGTGATCCGACTGGAGGCCCGCCAGTGAGGATCTCTCGCCCTGCTCGTCGCCATCACCCCGAGACGATCATCGCCCTGATCGATGTGGTGTTCTTCCTGCTGGTCTTTTTTATGTTGATCGGCCGCATGGACGCCACTGCGCCGTTTGATGTAACCCCACCAACGGCCCTGACCGGGGCGGACATGCCAGCGGGAGGCATCACGTTATCCGTAGCGGCCGATGGGACGATGGCGCTAGACGGCGAAGAGGTATTTCTGCAAGATATTAATCTGCAAGACATTAATCAGCGCATTCAGTCCCAACTGGAAGCCGATCCAGACATTCTGATCCGGATCAACGCGCATCGCGACGCTGCATTACGCGACATCCTGCCCCAGATCGCCCAATTCGAGGCGATGGGTGCACGCGACGTAGTTCTGGTGGTGACACCTCCGGGGCCTGCACGGTGATCAAGGGGCCGTTCATATGGGGGGTTGGGTTAGTCTGCTCGCTCGCCCTTCATGTCGGCGGCGCTCTGGCCCTGATTTGGAGTGTTGAGCCAGACCCGGTGACGAAGCAGCCCGTGCCCGAGACCCGGATGCAATTGTCCGCCCATCAGGTCAAACAAAGCGAGGCTATCGAAGCACGACCGGAAGTCGAGGCTGCGCCGACAACGGATGCAATTGGGGCGCAGCTGGATCAAAGCGCGATACATCAATCGACCGCAGCTTCGAAGCAACTCCCACAGCAGACGCTTGCGGCAACCCAGGCGAAACCGGATGCTCTGGCACCACTTGAAAATTTGGCCAAGCCGATACAGCAAGTCACCGGCGCGCCTCAGCCCTTACAAGCCGCAGCAGTGTCACCATCTCGGTTGGTCCCAGCTACTTTGCAGGCGAATCCGATCCTTTCAAGCTCACCGCAAGTGCAAGCTTTGCCCCCCAAACCTCCAAAACAGGAACTGGCCCAGCCTGTGAGACCCCAACCCGTCGCCCTAAAGCAGACAGTCCCTGATATCCCTCCCACCAACGCGTCCGAGGTGTTTTCAACCACGGGCAATGAACCGATCGACCCCGTCTCTCTGGCGGCGATCCAGAGTTTCATGCGACCCGAAGACGCCGGGAATAGCGCTCAGAATCTGCGGGATGGAATCGATGGGCTGCTGGCGCAAATCCCGTGTGCGCGGTTGCAAGTTCAATTTCAACCCGACACCAACACATTGCAGGTCATCGGTCATATCCCCGAAGACGGATTGCGCAATCCTGTACTGACAGCCCTTCAGGCACAAATGGGAAACAACATACGGGTTGACGACAAGCTTCACATCCTACCTCGCCCACAATGTGGCGCGCTCAGTGGCATCGCGGATGTCGGATTGCCGCAATCTACAGATCAAATCACCAATCCGCTTCTCATCGGAAAGGACATTCATGCGCGCGAATTTCACTATGTTAAAGGACAGCAGCTGATATTGGACCTGACTGGGGCGGATTACGACGCTTTCGTCTATGTCGATTATTTCGATGCCGAAGGTCAGGTGATCCACCTCAGACCAAACGTGTCAACTCCAATGGCGCCGACGCCTGCAAATGCTGCTTTGCAGATCGGCGCAGCGGAACCGGGTGACGCGGGCCTCTTTGTTACGATAGGGCCACCTTATGGGCAGGAAATAGCCGTCGCCTTCGCAGCGTCGGAACCGCTGTATCAAGACGATCGACCGTTGGTTGAACCTGCCGAGGGATATCTGAATTTCCTGAAATCACGAATTACCGAAGCACGCAAAAGCAACCCGAACTTCAAAGGAGAATGGGTTTACTTCTTCATCACTACGACCGAGCGGTAGACATCGTCTTTTTACATAAGAGTTAATTGAGGCACACATCGATGGATACGTTTCGTATCAGCCACAAACCTATGCCTTGGCAGGTGCGCGGATACTCGTTTTCACCGCAAAGCACGGATATGTTCGCACGGCAAGATTGCAACATAACTTCTGATGTGATGCAGATTACAGTCTGGGCCTAGGTTGTGTGGCAAACAACAATGGACAGAGAGAGTTTACCATGCGTAAGCTTGGAGATGAAATTGATTAGTTCAGAGAGTTGGGAGGCTATTATGGCCCGAGTTTCACTGCCAATACTATTGTCGGGTACGTTCATTTTGGCAGGATGCGAACTGCCGTGGACTGCAGAGACACAAACCGTTCCATCAAGCCCCGCAACACAACCTGTTTCAGCGGCTTCGCCAACACCTACCCAAGTGTCGGCCCCAGTGGTCCAAACTGCTCCCGCACCAACCGAAAGCACGTTGATCTCCGGCGAAGAGCGCCAAGGCGACGGAGGTGGCGATAGCGGTGGAGGAAATGATGGCGGCAGTGGTGGCGGTAGTGGCGGCGGCGGTGGAACCGGCGGCGGCGGCGGCGGTAGCTGGAACTAGCGCAGGGATATAAAACATGTTGAAGCGTAGTCTGCTAGGCGCGCTCTTCGGGGGCACAGTCGCTTTGTCTGCGGCAAGCGACTCTGTTTGGGCGCAATCAAGTTCTGAGAGCACAGCGCAGATTACTGAAGCGCCTCGGATTGCAATTGTGATTGGTAATCAGGATTACTCCGAAGTCGTCGACCTTGCTAATGCGCAAAAAGATGCAGAAGACATTGCTGCTCTGTTACGGGAATTCAACTTTAAGGTTTACGACGGATACAATCTTAAAAAGCGAGAATTCGAGGAGCTTCTTCGAACTGCGGTTCTAAACATTCCTGATTCAGCCAACGTCCTATTTTATTATGCTGGCCATGGCATTCAGATTGGGCGACGCAACTACCTGTTACCGGTCGATGCAAAATTCGAAAGCATCTACGACGTTCCTTTGGCCACGATGACACTGGACCGGATTATCGACACATTATCCGCCAGAAGTTCAGCCCATGTGGCGATCCTTGATTCATGCCGGGACAATCCGTTCAGCGATATCAGGTTGGCAGCGGATCTTGATGCAAACCTGTTCGAAACGCGACCAGGCTTTGATGTTTTTAGCACGCCTTTGAATTCACTAGTCGCATATTCGACCTCACCCGGTGCCGTCGCCAGCGATGGCGACATCGGCCAGAACAGCCCCTATACTTCAGCCGTATTAGAAGCTGCACGGGCCACTCCATATGACAACATCCAACAATTGTTCCCGGTCATCCGGGAACGTGTCCACCAGGCGACGGGTGGGCGGCAAATACCGTGGGAAAGCTCTACGCTGGTGAAACCTTTTTACCTGGCCCAACACCAGGTTGAACAGCAATCCCAAGCCGTTCCGAGCGAAACCAGCCAATCGCTGGACCTCGTTCAGCAGTTCGACAAAAGCATTCCACTGATCCAAACGTTGTCGCAAGCGCTCGGGACCGAAATCACTGATGTTCAGATTGTCGAACGCCCTGAACAAGGTGTAATCGCGCTGGAAGATACTCAGCAAACCGCCTCGATTTCATATGCTCCTGAAATTTCAGATGTCCGAGCGGTCGAGATAAGCAATAATGGCGTTCGGGACAGTTTTAGCGTTGAAGTTGTCACCTCCGATCAGGAACGTAAACGCGTCGACGTCTCATTGCAGCTGGACATTAACGCATGCGACATCGAGGCAGGTGATGCACTTGATCTCAATGGTGTCGGTGTATTTCGCCTTCCAAACGAACTGGACATCCCGGCCGGTCTGAAGGCGTGTGGCACAGCTGTCGCCGAATATCCCGGTAATGCCCGTTTTCGATATCAGCTTGGGCGGGTGCAACAGGCCGCCGGGCAACTGGTAGATGCACATGCCAATATATCTGCGGCGGCACAAGCTGGCCACATACGGGCGAAATTTGCCTTGGCAATGCTACTCGACTCGGAACGGATCGACCGTGGTGTAACCAAGATTCCGTATGACCCTCAACAAGCGCTCAGCCTGCTGGAACAGGGCACCGCCGAACAAGACCCGTACGCCATGCATCGCCTTGGGAAGAAGCTGCTACGAGAAGGAGATACCCAACAGGAAAAGAGCCGTGGGTTTGAGCTTCTCGAGCGTGCAGTTGAACTTGGACACACATTTTCGATGAACGAGCTTGGACTGTATTTCCTGCGGGAAGACTCGGCGCATTACATACCGGAGAGAGGCATGCGATATCTCCGGGCGTCTGAATTGCGAAAAGACATCTATGGCTACGACAACCTCGCCTATGTCGCACTGCTTGGCCTCGGCGGAAACCCTGTCGACTATGACAAGGCATTGCAATATTTCATGGCAGCCTCCGAAGGCGGTCACCCAACTGCCCCGGCCAGCATCGCGCGGATGATCTTGCGTGGCCAGCTTGAAGGCCGATCTCGCTCTGAAGCGTTGGAGTGGTATGATGTATCACTTGCGAGGGGCGATGCTTGGGGTGGGGCAAACGGCGCTTTTATCATTCTCGACGGTCAGGTTTCTGGAAAAGGCCCGGCAGACGCCGCCCTCAGAGCTGCAAAAGCAGCGTTGTTGGCAGATACTGAAGCAGCTGCCCAGGCACAATCGCAGTTGGACAATGTACCACGCGAGGCCTTGGACCGTGCTCTCCAGATGGCGCTGAACGAATTAGGTGAAAGTATCAAGGTAGACGGCCAGGTCGGAGCGCAGACTCTAAAATCGCTGGAAAACGCAACTGCTTTGAACAGAGTGCCCATTCCCTACGCCGCACTAGATGATCCGAAAGAACGGCTCTTGCTGGCGGCAAGAGTGTACTGGGCCAGAAACCCGGTGCGTTTCGATTTATTTTAGCAGCATGTTTTGGTTCTGACCTGACGTTCGTTGCTGACCATGGAAAGCTCACCCGACCAAAAGGTTAAACAACCAATTCCACGAACTACTATGTCGGGCATGGATGTAGTGAGCTCATGATACAATTAAGTGTCAGGCCGAATGTCAGCTCATGATTTCGCAAAAAGGCGCGCAATACCCGAAGGACGTGATCCTGTCTCAGTGTTCTTTTGGGTTCGGCGCGGTGTTTCATACCGAGACTCGGAAGAGATATTGGGTGAACACGGTATATCAGCAGATTACGTCACGCTGATCCTTGAATAAGCACGTGCAGCTCGCTGCGTTTGGCAGGTTTCGCTGTGGAGACCGCCGCTAACGAGCAATCAAATCAAAAGACACTTCGTTTCCTCTGAGGTCGATTAGGGATTCAAGGCGGACCGACCGGTGCGCTCGGTTTGATTCTGCGCATGGCAAAATCAAGCAGTAGCCACACCTTCCGGGGATTGCGCCTCCTGTTGCAACCACTCTCTAACAACACGGACGGCTCGCCGCCGTCCCGCGCGCTGGTTGGTGGCGAGGTAATATCCTCCAAAGGGAATTTCTACGTCGTTAAGGCTCACCAACGCACCCGTCTCAACTTCTATTTGACAAAGGTGCTTGTCCATCAGAACAGCCCCCAGGCCCGCCACGGCCGATTGGATTGACAGGAGTGCACCTAATGGATGAGGCAGATCAAGAGTAGGAACCTCTTTTAAACCAGATTTCGAGAACCATTCTGGCCAAAGACGGAAAGTTGCCTCTTCAATCAATGGGCCCGTGGCCAGAACTTTTAGGTTGGTCTCAGAACCAACAATTGGCGCAAAGTTTGGCGCGGCAAAAGCTCTGACCAGAGATGGAAACAACAGGTCGTACCCTTCGTCTGGGTGGGTGCGCAGATATCTTAGGCCCAGATCGAAATCGTGCGCCTCAATATCCATGACCTCTGTTGTGATCGAAAGACGTAAGTCTATCTCTGGATGCGCGGCTTTCAGTCGTGGTAGCCGTGGCACCAACCATTTTTGCGCGACGGCGCTCTCTGTTGTCATGGTAACAACACCTTTGGGCGCAGACGTCAGAGCGTCAGTTGCGATGGCAATTTTGTCAAGAGCAGGCGTGATCTGTCCCAAGTAGATTTGTCCCTGTTCGGTGAGGGCAACACCAGATTTTTGCGTCCGGAAAAGATGCACGTTCAACCGCTTTTCCAACCCGCGTATGTGACGGGAAATTGCGGAGTGCGATACGTTCAATTCCTCCGCTGCACGGGTAAAGCTACCCAACCTCCCAGCTGCCTCAAAGGCACGCAGCGGATTTAGGGGAGGTAAGTTTCTTGGCATGATCGATTGTGACTTTTTGGAACAATTGATGTCAAGAAACGGCGTTTGTGGGATGTCAAGATTCTTAAGAAAGTAGGTGCATGATTACTAAAGGAGAGATCCATGAAGTGCGCCTATTCTCGTGATTTTGTACCACATCGTGAAGTCCCGGTCTCAGGAGTCAAAAGTGCTTATGCCTTATGCGAAAAAGTCAAAGAGTTGCTCCGATTATTGCTAGCAAAGCGAATTGATCCAACCAGAATGAGCAGGGTTGAACGGCAAGATTCCGGGATCTCAGACGCCGAGATCGATTGGCATAACGCCTTACACGGACCTTTGATTAAGTAAGTCAGACCGGTAAACCAGCTTTATGCAGACCAGTCGCCAAAACTTCGAAATCGTCTCGACACCGCCACATAGATTCATAACCACGCGCAAGAGAGGAGAGATTGTCTTTGGGCACTTCGATGCCACGACTCCCAAATTCATCATAGCGCTCCGCGATAAATTCCTGCAATGCAGCCGCCGCCTCAAATTGCCGACCAAGATGCGCGTAAGATGCTGCCACGAATGCCGCAGCTAACGAGTTGAGCCGAGCCTCTCCCATCAAAAAGCCGATTGCTTCCTCGTAGTTTCCGCAGAAGAACTCTATCTGCCCCATGATCCAATCGATCGAAGGGGGATGCAGCGGATCTAACCGCATAGCTTCCGATACGACCTCTCTCGCCTTTTCGTGCCTCCCCAGCAACAGAAAAGCATAACCGCACCACGCCATGGACTCCGCTTCGTTTTCGATCTGCGATAACGTCTTTTCGAACTGTGCATTTGCTTCGTCCCAGAGGCCTGCGCAGAGATAAGCAAAACCCAGTTGGTCTTGAATGTAGACGTCCCGGTTGTCCAGTGCAGCACCCTTGCGGGCGATATGCAGGATGTGATCGGAAGCGTCAGAGCCCGCCAATCCCAGCCAAAGATCGATAACATAGGTGTCTGAGAGGTACATGTAAGACCGAGCGATGGACGGATCGAGCGCAATGGCCCGTTCCAGCAAAGCTCGTGCTTTAGCCGTATCCCTGGCATTTAGGCCATCTCGAAGAGCTTTGCTTCGAAGCATCAGCTCATAGGCCTTCATCTCATCTGCTGGTTTTTGCGATGATCGGTCGGCAACGTTGTGTTGAACACGTCCCGGAAGGACCGCAACGATGTTGCGGGCCACCTCATCCTGAACGGACAGGATGTCTTCCAACTCGCGATCATATCGTTCTGACCATAGCTGCGAGCCCGTACTTGCTTCCGCGAGCTGTACGGAGATCCTTACCCGACTACCGGCCTTTCGAACGCTGCCTATTACGAGATAATCGGCTCCCAATTCTGCTGCGATCTCTGCCGGATCGGTTTCCTGTGTTCTGAAACGGAAAGATGCGTTTCTGGAGACAACCTGAAGAGTACGAAATCGGGACAATCCGATGATAATGTCTTCCGCGATGCCATCGCTGAAGAATGCCTGCTCCGGGTCGTCACTCAAACTGTGCAGTGGTAAGACTGCGATGGTAGCTTTGCGGGGTGTAGCTGCTGGCTTCGCGTCAGGCCGTGCTTGCTCCGCTCCTCCAATGCGCCAGGCCCTAACAGGCTCAGTGATGTTCTTGATGGTATGTGTGCCCGCATCCTCCCACACGACCGAAATGCGGTTGCCAACCACGCGATAGACAGCGTCCGAGACGAGCACACCTCCTGGCGGGGCAAGTTGCTCTAAACGCGAGGCAAGGTTAACACCGGAGCCAAAGACATCATCCTCTTGCATGATTATGTCGCCAAGATTGATGCCAATGCGAAAAAGTAACGGGTCTGGCTCTTCCAAGGGTGCTTGTTGCCATTCAACAGCGCAAGAAACCGCGTCTGCAGCACTAGCGAATCTCGCCAAAAGGCCATCACCCATAAGTTTGACAATCCGTCCGTGGTGACGATTGATCAGTGGTGCAACTGTTCCATCTATGTGAGCGGTCAACGCATCAAGCGTTCCAGCTTCGTCTCGCTCCATGCGACGAGTATAGCCGACCATATCGGCGACCAGAATTGCTGCAAGCCGTCGCTCCAAATTCACCTCCCTTCCTCTGCATAACGACCGGTGTGGTATTAGACCATCCATAACTGGATGGTCACATCCATTGATCAGAGGCTCTGTGCTTGTAGTGACAGTTCTACTGGCGCCCACTTTCGCAGTCGCAGCGTAGGTCCGCAAGGCGGGCTGCGCCCGCAGCATCGCGGGTGGGCGACGAATGTCTCTTACGGGCCGCGCTTATCAAATTCCACGTATTGGAGTAGTCTTTTCCGATAGCGTCTCCTGGTTAGAAATCGAAGATGGAAAAAGTACTGGGCTTTGGCGGGTTTTTCTTCAGGGCAGACGAGCCTGCTACTTTGGCAGCATGGTATCGTGACAATTTGGGCATTGATCTCGTACCAAACGACTATGAAACACCGTGTTGGACGCAGGAAGCAGGCGAGACTGTATTCGCCCCGTTTGAAAAAGTGACAGAGTATTTCGGGAACCAAGAAAAGGCATTTATGCTGAATTTTCGTGTTCGTGACATTGAGAAAATGATCGCGCAGCTCGAATCCAATGGTGTCGACGTCCGCCGAGATCCGGAATCGCCATATCCGAATGGCAAATTCGCGTGGCTCAATGATCCAGAAGGAAACCCAATTGAGCTTTGGGAACCCGCCTAGCATTCGATTAGCCTCTCGGTGTTCCAACTGGCTATGTTGCGACCTTGCATTATGGACCGGTTGTCGGATTTGCATGTCCTCGCGCGTCCTTGCACCATGTGAATGATGCATGGAGGTGAAAATGATATACGCAATCACGATTTATGGGGAGCCGGACGTGTTCGAAGCGCTGCCCAAAGATCGCCAGGAAGAGGTGATGTTGGGACACGGCGCGCTGCAATCGGCATTAACGGACCGGGGCGAGTTTGTGTCGATGAAACTGATGCCGCCAACCTCTGCAGTTATGGTCGAGCCAGCTACGACCGAAGGCGCGGCTCCCCTGATCACCGACGGTCCGTTTGCAGAGACAAAAGAGAATTTCCTTGGGTTCTATGCCGCTGATTTCAAAGACCTTGATGAAGCGTTGAAATACGCAAAGATGATCTCGTCCCCTGTCGCACGGTTAGAGGTGCGCCCGGTCGCCTGGGCGGGCGGCGTGATCTCGTCGGAATAGGTCATGTCGGACTGGCTTGAGGCTACTTTCACTCTGCATCGACCGCGCGCGCTTGCGGCCCTGACCCGATTGTTCCGGGATATCGACACGGCAGAAGAGGCATTTGCCGAAGCTTGCCTGAAGGCGCTGACGGTCTGGCCCAAAGACGGAGCACCTCGCGACCCGTTAGCTTGGCTGCTGACGACCGCTCGCAACTCGGGCCTTGATCATGTGCGCAAATCACAGCGTCGTGCGGCAATTCTGGCGCGTCACAGTGAGGAATTTCAGTTGATGCCCGCCGAAACACCGGACCCTGACGAAATGCGGGATGATGTATTGCGACTGCTGTTCATTTGCTGCCATCCGGAACTAGACCGGCGGGACCAGATTGCCATTGCCTTGCGCGTGGTTTTGGGGCTGAGCGTAGACGAAATCGCGAGCGGATTTCTGATCAGGCCAAAAACTATGGAACAGCGGATCACGCGTGCAAAAAAGAAGATTGCGAGCAATCCGGTTGCCTTCGAAACACCCAGCCCGGCTGAGCGGGGTGCACGCTTGGGTGAAGTTTCCTTGATGGTCTACCTGATGTTCAGCGAAGGATGGTCAACCTCAGCGGGTCAAAATCAAATCAAGCTTACCTTGTGTGAAGAGGCGATCCGTTTGGCCCGTCTGCTTGCGGCACTGTTTCCGGCGATGGGGGAACAGGCCGCCTTGCTGGCATTGTTGCTGTTCCAGCACGCTAGGCGTCATGCGCGAATTGATACGGACGGAAAGCTTGTCGCGTTGGACGATCAGGATCGCAGCCTTTGGGATCGCTCGGACATCGCCGAGGCGACGGGTCTTTTGCAGAAGGCTCAGCGGACTGGTCATCATGGTGTTTACATCGTACAGGCTGCAATCGCCGCAACACATGCCCATGCAGATTCGGTAGATGACACGGACTGGGCGTCGATCGAAAGTCACTACGCTGCTCTCTACGCATTACTGCCAACACCTGTCATCCGTCTCAATCAGATAGCGGCTCAGGCCAAGCTGCACGGCCCGTATTATGCGTTAAAGGCGATGGAGACTCTGGCGCAGGATTTGTCCACCTATCGCTGGTTCCACGCAATGCGCGGAGGGCTTTTGCAGGAAACCGGCGATCACAACGCGGCGATTGCCGCCTTTGAAACGGTAATGAATCTTGACCCAACCGCGCCCGAACGTGTTGCAATCACGGAAAAAATAGAGATTAGCCAAAATAAATTACGCGGCGTGTAGGGATCACTGAATATCGCGCGTCCTTGGATCAGACCCGTATGTGGCGGGCGTAACCAAGGGAGAAGCACATGAGTATTCTTGAGATGACCACTGTCGGAAACTCCGGCTGGATCGGACATTCCGGCCCTGATCAGGGCAAAGCCAAAGCCTTTTATCAAGAGGTGCTCGGCTGGACGATCAATGACATGCCCATGCAGGACGGATCAAGCTATTCAGCCGCCGTTGTTGGCGAAACCGCAATTGGTGGCTTTTCCCCAATGCCAGAGGATAACGGTAGCTGGACGATCTTCTTTACCGTGGCCGACGTGGACGCCAGCGTCGCCAAGGCTGAGGCCAAAGGTGCCGCGATTGTCCAGCCTGCTATGGATATGCCGGGGGTCGGTCGCATGGCCACTCTGACTGACCCGCAAGGGGCACGGTTTGCGCTAATCACATATGAGAGCATGGCGTCCTAAGCGCAATCAAAGAGGAGGCATAACATGGAACAGTTTCCGCAGATCGCGCTGGTCGTCACTGCTATTTTTGTTTTGATGAGTATTCCGATGGCGATCGCCGTTGGTGTGCGTCGCACCAAGACCGGGATCTCTTTGCTTCACGGTGAAGATGAAAACTTGCTGCGGCTGATGCGGGCGCATGGGAACTTCATCGAATACGTGCCGCTTGCATTGCTTGCCCTGGCGGGGGCAGAAATCGCAGGAACCCCATCCTGGCTGGTCGCCGCCTGCGGTGGTGTGCTGCTGTTTGCCCGCCTTGTCCACTATTTCAGCCTCAGCACTTCGGTGAATGGCAAGGGGCGTGCGGTAGGGGCGGCGCTGACGACCTTGGCCATGTTGGTGCTTGCGCTGGCAATCCTCTGGCAGCTTTGGATCTACAGCTGATGCCAGTGGATGAAACACTCAACGCCCGCATGCGAGACGCTCTGGCCGCGCATGTGGGCATTTCCGAAAAGCGGATGATGGGCGGCCTGTGCTTCTTTTTGAATGGCAACATGCTTTGTGGTGCGCGCAGACATCAGGATGGCGTGGGTCGGTTCATGTTTAGGGTGGGTAAGGTGAACGAGCCCACGGGATTGCAGGACCCCAAAGCCCGCGCTGTGATTCACGGAACCCGCAAGCTGGGCGGTTTTGTTCGCGTTGACGCATCAGACTGCGATGACGCAGCCTTGCTACGGTGGCTGCAGCTATGCCTCGAACATGCCGCGGCGTTGCCCAAGAAAGACTGAACGGAGGATCTTATGGCCCAATTCGATTGTTTTGATGCCGAGGCAGTGGGCTTCCTGCAAGAACTGAAGGCCAACAATACCAAGGACTGGTTTGCGGCGAACAAGGCGACGTATGATACCCATATAAAGGCACCCAGCAAGCTGTTCGCCAAAGATATGGAGTTGGCGCTACGCGACTTGACTGGGCAGGATCATAGCAGCAAAATCTTTCGGATTCATCGCGATGTTCGGTTTTCCAAAGACAAGACACCCTATAACGCGCATCTGCACCTTGCGTTCCTACCGAGAGGACAGGCGGTTCAGCCGCCAATGTGGTTCTTTGGCCTTTCCCCAGAAAAGCTGTCACTCGGATGTGGGGTGTTCCAGTACGACAAATGGGCTTTGGACACTTTCCGCGAGGCGATGGCGGGTCCTCTGGGCGCAGAGTTAACCCAGATCACATTAGAGATGCGAAAACGGGGTTTCAGGATCAGTGACCCGGAGTTGAAGCGCATCCCGCCCGGTTTTGACAAAGACCACCCCCATGAGGAAGTGTTGCGGCGCAAGGGCTTTGCAGTTTGGATGGATACCGAGACTCCAGCCTTTGTTTTGAAGTCGAATCTGACGGAACTCACAGCCGCCGAGTTCGCCAAACTGATGCCAGTGTTTCAGCTGCTTTCGCGGATCACGTGACCCCACTACTGCGAACACAACGGATGGCGGCTTTTACGGGCGCACCGCAACCTGGATCCGGTTGGATGAACGGCAGGAACGAGAAATGCGGCGTGACGACAAAGCAAAACACTCAACATCAATCTGGATCAATTTATGCAGTTCTGCATTCGATCACGTAGGCAAGATATTGTGGTTTACCCTGAACAAGTTGATGGGATCATATGTGCCTTTGATCTTAGAAAGCTTCTCACCGTTTTCACCATATGCTCCTGCCATGTGATCCGCTTCGTCTTCGGGCATAAAGTTGACATACGCACTTCCGGTCGCGTGCGGTTGCATCTGGTCGTAAAGATCTCGCGCCCAAGCAATGCACTCGGCATCCTTGCTGGGATCCTCCCAACGCGTGTGTACATTCATGATGAAGTGAGCAGATCTCTGGGGATAAGCGGTAGAACCGGCCTCGACGCGCGCCATTGCTCCGCCCACATGGGCAATAAAAACTTCACACGCCGGGTCAGGAAGGCTGGAAATCGCTTCCAAGAGTCCTGAGATTGCATCCGAAGAAAGTGCATCGAAATCATGGCTCTTCCAGTAGTTCCTGGCGCCTGGCGTCAACAAAGGATCAAAGGCGGCCTGCCAGTCTACGAACTTGTGGGGAGATATCACATCGGCGATTGGTTCACTTAGCGCGCGCAATGCCGCCATAGCTTTTTCACCTTCCTCCATCGACCCGCTATAGCAGGCTGCAAAGATCAACACCTCTCGCCCATGCCACTCAACTGGCAGGAACGGTAGAGGAGGCGCTTTTCGCATCACGCTCCAGACGGTCAGCTCATCCGGGGAATTGTCAGCAATCGTAGCAAATTCAGCGAGGAGCTCTGGCGCATTTTCTATCGGATGAACAATGAGGCCAGACAGGACATCGGGTCCTAGCTCATGCAGTTGGAACTCAAATGAAGTTACGACACCAAAGTTTCCACCCCCACCGCGGATAGCCCAGAAAAGTTCCGGGTGGCTTGTAGGGGAAGCGGTTACAATGGCTCCGTCCGCAGTCACGACTTCCGCTGAGAGCAGGTTGTCGATCGTCATGCCAAATTTCCGGGTGGTCCATCCAAAACCGCCGCCAAGGGTAAGGCCCGCAATGCCCGTGGTCGAGTTGATGCCAACAGGAACGGTAAGTCCATGTGCCTGGGTTTCACGATCCACATCTCCTAGCAGTGCACCCGGTTCAACCCGAGCAGTCTTGTTGACAGGATCTACGTGAACCGACCGCATTTGGGACAGGTCGAGCATGACTGTTTCATCTGCGACAGCGTGCCCTGCAATCTGATGCCCACCTGACCGAACCGACATTACGAGGCCAGTGTCTCGTACGAAATTCACGGCCTTCTGCACATCGCTTGCTCCCAGAGCGCGGATCACGAACCCAGGGTAACGTTCGAACATGCTGTTCCACGTTGTTCTTGCGTCTTCGTATTCCGAGGTGCCTTTCTGGTAGACCCCGCCGCGAAGTGATGCATCAAGAGCGTCCAAGGTGTCTTGATGCACAATAGCTGTACTTCCGTCGAGTGTTTTCAGGTCAAACATGCGTAAGCCTCCCAATAGTCAGGTCGGGCTTCTTGCAAGGCTGCCTCAGCTATTTGCTATTTCCGTCGCGTTGTCTCGCGAAGTCGTTTCATTGAGGTGGGTAAAAATGACTGCGGATCAGGCAAATATTGCCGGATCAATCCGATCCACAGGTGTTATGACATCGGCAGGAATATTCAGTCGCTCAGCCGCCTTTCTGAGGCTCTCCTCATCAGGGGCTTCGTACAAGCAGTATGTTTTGCGCTTATCTGCGCTGAGGAACGAAAAAATCCATTCGACGCCGACTTCGTCATTGATTTCTTTGATGTGAATTTTGTCATCTTCACTGACGTTTAGCTGCTCGGCAAAATTTCTTTCAATTATGTATCTAGGCATTAAGTCCCCCAAACAGTTTAAGTACCTTAACTCGCTACTCCTTCGAGCTTTGACCTTAGGGAAACCATACCCAATTTCTGCGAAATTGCCAACGCTTCCCCTTCCAGTTGAAACGCCTGTTCCACATCCTTGGGGCGTCCCCGTCGCCTCAATGCGGATGCATAAGCCGCTTTGCTGTGCGCAATCCAAGGTGGGCATTTCATGCGCGTGTCAATTTCAATAGCCTTCTGGAACATTGTGTCTACGGCATCCCAGTCTTTTAACACCGTGCCCAGACCGCCAAGGCGTCGCGCTGCCGCACCTGCGCACACCGTCGTTGCCCCTGCAGTGATCGTCAGTTCTTCGTACGGAGCCAGTAATTCATAGAGCGTCTTGGCATGTCCCTGATGTTCAATGGCAACGCATATGTCAGCCAGGTAAGATAAGGTCGTTGAATACATAGCGTCGAGTGGAAGATCGAAGCCATTGTCGGCCATTTCGTTCAGTATACGATCAGCAGGTTCCTTGTACCCGAGCTCGGCCGCGATAAGGCCAAATCCTGGTCTCCACGAGATGTCTTCGGGACTGTCCGCCATCAATTTCTTGATCACAGGCGCGACCTCGTGCAGTCGGTTTTGCTCGCGGCGGATCGTAAACATCTGAACCCCGAAAACACCTTCAACATGCTCCCCATGGGTCTGTCGACCGATCTTCACAGCCTCGGTGGCGTGTTTTTCTGCTTGCTCAAAATCGCCGTCCATAATTGCAACCATGGCGCGTGCGTGTTTCTGAACCCAATAGAGTTGCAGATGATTGTCTTTTTCAGAAATCTCGGTGAGCAAGCCCAGAGAATGGTCCATCAACTCGCGGTCGGCCATCTCGGCACCTACAAACAGGCTGAGAGTCCGGTCTCGTCCTTGATCGATACTGCCAAGATGTTCGGCCACACCGTGCATAGCCTCCAGGTTTTCGCGCCAACGGTGGGCTTCTCTTCCCTTTCGCGCAACGAATGGGGCTCCAAAATGCATCATCATTACCGAGAACTGAGATTTGTAGTCTCCCAGTTTTGCGGCCAGTTCCATGGATTGCTGGCCGAAACGTGCCCCTTCGGAGAACTGACCGACGAACATGTGGGCGCGGGCAAGCTGGCTCATCAATCTGCACCGACGGATTTCATCATCATCGGGCAAATCTTTCAGTGCACTATCGCAGAGTTCGATCGCCTCGCCGTGCCTCTCGCTGGACATCATGCATGAGTCAGCGAAGTGATTGGCCGCGTCAGCGGCCAGCTCCGCGTTGTGCACCGCCCGGGCCGCGTTGGAAGCCTCTTTCAGAACCGCTATCCCTTCAGGCAATTGGCCCAGGCTGTCATGGCTGCGGCCGACCAGGATTTTGCCTTTGATCAATTCTGTATTGGTGTCTGAACCAAGTTTTTCGGCAGCTCTTAAAGTTTCCTTGGCGTTCGTCATTGCTTCTTGGCTGGCAGATCGCGCCAACGCCATTTCGGTCGCAATCTGCCATTTTTCAAACGCGGCGCTCCAGTCCTCAGCCTCAGAAAGGTGGCGCGCGACCAGTTCAGGGCGACGCTCAATCTCAGATGATCTAATCCGCACCAAAGCACGTGCCACGTCTGCGTGCTGTTGTCTCCGGGTTGAACTCAACATGGATTGATAGGCGGTATCGCGAATAAGAGCATGGCGGAAAACGAAGTGCCCGCGATTGTGTCCGCTTTCAAAGATTAAACCTGTTCGAGAAAGCTCTTCTAGGCATTTGTTGATATCAGATACTTCAAGGCCTTTCGCAGCACATAATATGCCCGGCTCAAACTCCCGGCCAATAACCGATCCAGTAAGGGCGACCTGTTTTGCCTCTGGCGATACTGCATCGAGCCGCGCCATCAACGCGCCTTTCAATGAGGATGGTATGTGGCCTTGCCCCTGCTCGCCGGATTCGACAATAGCTCGGGTCACTTCTTCCACGAACAGTGGAACACCATCTGTTTTTTCAAGTATTGTAGTGATCAGCGCTTTGTCCGGTCTCTTGCCTGTAATGTTTTCGACAAGGTTTGAGACATGCACGGAATCAAATCGGCGCAAAACTAGAGACTGCACGTGCGTGTCCCCATCATCACGGGCCAATTCCCAACCGGGTCTGTGGGTTATCAAGATCATCAGACGAAGATCGGTGCATATCGACTTAAACCGCTCCAACAAGGCCTGTGTGGATGGGTCAATCCAATGAGCATCTTCTACGCAAAGAATAACCGGGTGTACGCTCGACCGCACCTGCACTGTATGAATCAATGTCTGGATTGTTGTGTCGCGCTGCTCCTGCGGCGACATCTCGAGCACCTTTTGGGCGAGCGCACTACGAGGTGCGACCAACGCTGCAAAGACAGGCAGAACCTGCTCCCAGTCCAACCCTGGCCGTCCTTCAAGCATCTTTCTGACATGCTCAAGGATCAGATTGTCATCAAAGTCCGGTTCAACGCCCGCATCCTGGGAGATTCGATGGGCTACCGGATGAAATGGGCTGCTGCTGAGATAGGGGGAACAGTTCAGCCTTATGACATCGGCCTGGTCGTTTTCAGTGATTTCTGAAAGGAATTCCTCTGTAAGCCGTGACTTTCCAATTCCGGCTTCACCGGAAAGCAGAACAACGTCTCCGTGACCGTTCTGAGAACGTCGCCATGATTGCAATAGGATACCCTTTTCGTAGTCCCGGCCAACCATGACGCTGTCGACATCGTCTCGATGTGAGGCGCGGAACCGGCTTTCCGCACTGCGTTCCGACACCACTTTCTGCAGACTACGTGGTTCGGCAAACCCCTTTAGCTCTGCCTGCCCAAGAGATTTGAACTCAAATATCCGATGCAAAGCTGTCTCGGTTTCCTCAACTGACAAAACGACTGAGTTTGGTTCTGCATATTCTTGAATCCGTGCCGCAAGGTTGACGACCGGACCAGTCATGGCCCCCTCCTCATAAGTGTTTTCGCCAATGGTATCGCCGACAACGACATCGCCGCTCGCAACGCCCAGTCTGACTGACAAAGGCTCTCCGTCAGGCGTTTTGAGCTCTTTGACTCGGTGAACAGACTCAAGGCTGGCTTTTACTGCCCGAATTGCGTGATCTTCATAAGCCCGCGGCCATCCGAAAAACACGAGAAGACCATCACCCAAGTACTTTGCAACGTAGCCACCGTATCGGCTTACGGCTCCTGCAACGGCATCTTGATAGTTCTGTAGCAAGTCCCGCATGTCTTCGGGATCAAAGCGATTGGTGAGTTCAGTCGAGCCAACAAGATCGGCAAACAAAACTGTTACGTGACGCCTTTCTGCAGTAGGCGGTTCAACATACTTCTGTTTGCGCAGATCATCACTTTGTGAATCGTCTAAGGTCAGCGCTTGTTCGTCTTCAGGCGCTCGAACACCAGCTGCTGGTAACGGTGAGGTTGCGGGTCTTTGGCCGTCAAGCTCGTGAATTGCAGCAAGGATGATTTTGCGGTGACCAAGGCTAACTCCAAGCTCTTTTAAGTCGTCGCCAGATAGTAATGGCAGAACGCGCGCATCAATATCGTTTTCCGCAAATACATCCGCGTACTGACTCAGATCGAGATCGTTTAACCACTTGTCTATTCCAGCCGACATCTTTGGATCATGCTGAGATACGCGATACTAATCAAGAATAGGCTTTCAAAATGAACTGATTATTCAATGAATGGCATCCGCTGTCATCTGTCTTCGGGTCACTCTACAATTCCGACTTTTGCCTTCGCATTCTAGATTTACGCGACTGGTTGATTAGCGGCACGCGCTTTATATTTTGCCTTTGAAGGCGACTTTGTCGGCAGTGCGGTTGCTCACCACAATTCGACGAACGACCATCTCGGGGATCTGTTGCAAACTTTTAGCCATTGACGCTCGCGCCACCAACAGGTGAATGACCTTCAGAATTATCAAGTCGAAAGTCTATTCATAATCTCCTTTAAAGGCGCACAATATCCGAAGGATGTCATCCTCTTTGCTGTGTTCTTCTATGTTCGACGCGGCGTGTCTTACCGAGATCTTGAAGAGATCATGCGCGAACGAGGCGTATCGGTTGATCACACCACACTGAACCGTTGGGTCACACTGTATCCCGCTGCAATCGCAGAAGCAGCGCGTAGACGAAAAAGGCCGTGCGACCGTTCCTGGAGAATGGACGAGACCTACATCAAAGTGAAAAGCGCGTGGGTCTATCTCTACCGAGCCGTCGACAAACACGGCAAGACACTAGATTTCATTTTATCCCGGCGTCGCAACAAATAAGCTGCCACCAAGTTCTTCGCCCGAATGCTGGAAGCCAATGGCCTGCCTCGAAAGATCGTCATCGACAAAAGCGGCGCCAACACCGCAGGCATTAAGACCATCAACAAGATGCTTAAGAGCTTTGGCTCTCCGATCCCCATTGAGATGGTCAGACGGAAATACTTGAACAATATCGTTGAGCAGGACCACCGTTTCATCAAGAAGTGAACACGCCCGCTGCTGAGGTTCAAAGCCTTCGCATCCGCGTCCGTGACGCTGGACGGAGTCGAAGTCGGGAACATGATCCGCAAGGGTCAGTTCACGCCCGGAATCTGTCCGTTTCGTCAATTCGCAGCACTGGCCGCTTAGCTCCCCTGATATCGCTTAAACAGTTCATCGTTCCCAAAAGATTGCAACAGAACCCTGCGCGACCTTGCGAGCGCACCCCTTGGCTTGGACGCAGACGACGACTTCCGCATTTCCATAGCAAGGGCGCAGGAGAAAACGGCGCTGCTGCGCTACGATGGCGCGTGTATCCGCCCGTCTGGGCTCACCCCTACAACCCATATCCTCAAAACACAGCTTATTGTTCTGCCCGCAGGGATCGATTTATCCGACAGCGTCGAGAACGAGTATTTCTGCATGAGCTTTTGTCGCGTCATGGGAATGGAGGTATTGCCGACTTCGAGGACGTGCGGAGCCTTGTTGTGACACGGTTTGATCGGCGTTGGGCCAAGGATGGTCGATTGATCCGCCTCCCACAGGAAGACTTTTGCCAAGCGCTCACATTCCCGCCTAGCCAGAAATACCAAATAGACGGTGGGCCGAGGATCAACGAAAGCGTCGGGTTGCTAGCGGGCAGTGATGATGGCCCCGAGGCAGATCAACGCGCCTTCTTGCGCACACAGGTGCTGTTTTGGCTCTTAAGAGCGACAGACGGGCACGCCAAGAATTTCAGCGTTGCATTGCGTCCAGGCGGATTTCGCATGACCCCGCGCTATGATGTGCTGAACGCCCAGAAAGCCGTAGATGACGGTCAATTTCGCCAAAATCAGATGCGTCTTGCGATGGCGGTCGACGTCGGACGGCTGCCTTTCATGCGGTATGATCAGCAGATCATGCTTCCACTTTTAACATAGTTTAACTTACGCACCGGTATTGCGCGATCGCTAGCCCACGCTCGGTCATAGGCGCAATTTGGTTAATCTGAGGCTGCGCCAGAAGAATAGTAGAAAGCAATCGCTTGCGTCCTGTTTTTAACCGAGAGCTTTTCATAGATGTTGCTCAGGTGAAATTTGACGGTATTTGTCGAGATTTGCAGGTCCTTCGAAAGTTCGCGGTTGGATAGGCCCTTGGCCAGCGCTTCAAGGATAACGCGCTCTTTGCGGGAAAGGCTGTGAATTGGGTCCTGCTGCATCTTCCGTACATCGATGAACGGAAACACCATTTTACCAGCCGCCACGTCTGCGCAAGTTTCCAACAATACTTCAACCTCACCCGACCGGGATGCGAACCCTGCCGCGCCTGCCTGCATGGCAAGGCGCGGAACATCTCCGACCTCATCGCCATAGATGACAAATCGGGGTACGTTTTCCTGTTCCCGCAGAACTTCGATCAATTTGGCCGCACCGAGAACCGGCAAATTCCATGCAATTACGCAAACCTTGACTGGTACCCTCATGACCGCGCCCAGAAACCCTTCGGCGGTGGCTGATGTGGCAACTAGAGAGAATCGCGGATCACGTTCAAAAATCTCCGACATGGCCGACAACACCAGCGGATTGTTGTCGGCCAACATAACGTCAATCGGTTGTTGCGGAAGCTCTGACATTGATTTTACATCCAAAATTCAAACTTACTACCCATTTGTATAGGTTCAAAATTAGTATACTCTAGTATTCTTGCCAAAACGGGTAGGTTTTTCCTCATTCTATTAGAAGTCCTAAAGCAGTAGTAAGTTACGTTGCGTGCCGATGCAAGCAAGGCTTTCCTGATCCACAACACGGTATTTGGGTGTGGCTGAACACCCCAATGATCAAGGAGGATCGAATGAATTCCCAGATTTATCCCACGCTCAAAATCCCCCAGACCTTGGCTGCCGGCCCGGGACCGGGAAATACCGACGCCCGCGTTCTGCAGGCATTCGCAAGCGCAGGGGTAGCTGACCATATGCAGGGTGATGTTTTGCGCGGCATGGTCGAATGCAAACTCATGCTACGCGAGATCTGGGGCACCTCGAACACCTATACCTTCGCGGTCGCGGGCACCGGTTGGAGCGCGCTGGATACCATGTTTTCGGCCGTCATGCCCGGCGACAAGGTTGTTGCATTCAACAACGGCACCTTTTCAGGCATCGATACACTGACCCTCAGGATCAAGGCAGCAACACCGGAAGAGCATGCCGCCAACCCGCTGGACCCGCAAGCGGCCAGCGTCACCGTGATCGATGTACCGCATGGTCAGTCGGTAACCGGCGAAATGGTCGAGGCTGCACTGGCCGAGCATAGACCAAAATGGGCGTTCATGGCCCATTGGGAAACGGGCTCTGGCCGGATAAATGATCTGCGTGGGTTCTCCGATGCTTGTGAACGCCATGGCGCTATGGGTCTGATCGACGCTGTTTCGTCTCTGGGTGTCGAGGATTTTCAAATTGATGACTACCCGGGCATCGCAGGCTGGGCATCTTGCCCGCAAAAGGGCCTGTGCTGTCTGCCGCTGACCTACGCACCGGTCAGCTTTACGGATACTTACATCGACAGCCTGAAATCTTCGGGTGCATATAGCTATGTCCACAATCCCATTTTCGAGGCACGCCATTGGGGCATCGTTGATGGCGAGGACGTCGAGAAAGGCACCTATCACCGGACCCATTCCGGGTACGCTGTGGCCGCCTTCCATGAATCCCTTCGTCTGACGCTAACTGAAGGATTGGCAAAGCGGTCGGGCTCGTACCGCACGCACGAAAAGGTGCTGCGTGACGCCGTAACCGCAATGGGATGCGAGGTGACCTCGGACATGCCCAGTCTTCTGGTCCTTAATCTGCCACCGGAACTGGCGGGGCGCGAGATGGAGCTTGTGCAGAATTGCCGTGCGCGTGGGTTCGGCATCTGGCCGACGCTCAGCGCACCGGTACAGGTCCGGATCGGCATCCTCAATCAACTCAATCGCCAGGCGATTAGTCAGATCATCCGTTTGTTCGCAGACGCGATGCGAGAACTTGGTGGCAACGTCGATTTCGAGGAGATCGAGGCGCTGCTCGAAAGCCGATACGGCACGTCGATTGCGGCCTGATCACACTGCATGAACGGGAGGAATGCAGATGGATATTCATGAGTACCAAGCGAAAGAAGTTCTTTCGAATTTCGGTGTTGCCATACCATGCGGCGCGCTGGCCTACAGCCCCGAGCAGGCGGCCTACCGCGCGCGTGAGCTGGGTGGGGACAAGTGGATTGTCAAAGCCCAGGTGCATGCAGGCGGCCGAGGAAAAGCCGGCGGTGTCAAGCTGTGCGACAGCGAAAACGAGATCCACGCAGCCTGCGACGAGATGTTCGGGCGCAAGCTGGTGACCCACCAGACAGGGCCGGAAGGAAAAGGCATCTACCGCGTTTATGTCGAATCCGCCGTGCCGATCGATCGCGAGATCTATCTGGGCTTTGTTCTGGACCGCTCCAGCCAGCGCGTGATGATCGTCGCCTCTTCGGAAGGTGGAATGGAGATCGAAGAGATCTCGGCTGAACGCCCTGACAGCATTGTCCGTTCAATCGTGGAACCCGCCGTCGGGCTGCAGGAGTTTCAGGCACGCGAGATCGCCTTCAATCTCGGGCTGGAACCCCGTCTGGTTCAGCAGATGGTCCGGACGTTGCAGGGCTGTTACGCCGCGTTCAGCGAACTTGACGCGACCATGGTCGAAATCAACCCGCTGGTCATTACAGGGGATGACCGTGTACTGGCGTTGGACGCCAAGATGAGCTTTGACGACAACGCCCTGTTTCGTCATCCGCAGATCGCCGAACTGCGCGACAAAAGCCAGGAAGACCCGCGCGAAAGCCGCGCGGCGGATCGGGGGCTTTCATACGTGGGTCTCGAAGGCAATATTGGCTGTATCGTGAATGGTGCCGGTCTGGCCATGGCCACGATGGACACAATCAAACTGGCGGGTGGCGAGCCTGCAAATTTCCTGGACATCGGAGGTGGGGCGTCGCCGGAGCGTGTCGCCAAGGCCTTTCGCCTGGTTCTGTCCGACAACAATGTCCAGGCGGTTTTGGTCAATATCTTTGCCGGTATCAATCGCTGCGACTGGGTTGCCGAAGGTGTCGTGCAGGCACTTCGCGAATTGGAAATCGACATCCCCGTTATTGTGCGGCTAGCCGGGACAAATGTCGAAGAAGGCCAGAAGATCCTCGCCAAGTCCGGCCTGCCGATCATCCGCGCCACAACGCTAATGGAAGCCGCCGAACGGGCCGTGGGCGCATGGCAGAACGATCTGACCCAAAACACCAAGATGAGGGCCGTGTAATGAGCATTCTTCTCGACCGCGACACGCGCGTTATCGTGCAAGGTATCACTGGACGCATGGCGCGCTTTCATACCAAGGACATGCTGGAATATGGCACCAATGTAGTCGGCGGCGTCGTTCCCGGAAAAGGCGGCGAAACCGTCGAGGGCGTTCCGGTATTCGACACCGTCAAACAGGCCGTCGAGGCGACCGGCGCAGATGCAAGCCTTGTGTTTGTCCCGCCGCCTTTTGCTGCGGATTCGATCATGGAGGCCGCCGACGCGGGTATCCGCTATTGCGTTTGCATAACCGACGGCATTCCGGCTCAGGACATGATCCGCGTTAAGCGCTACATGTATCGCTATCCCAAGGACAAGCGCATGGTGCTGACTGGCCCGAACTGTGCCGGAACGATCAGCCCCGGCAAAGCTCTGTTGGGGATCATGCCCGGGCATATCTACCTGCCGGGCAATGTCGGCATCATTGGCCGCTCGGGGACACTTGGCTATGAGGCTGCGGCGCAGTTGAAGGAGCGCGGTATCGGAGTTTCGACGAGCGTCGGCATCGGCGGTGATCCGATCAACGGTTCCTCATTCCGTGACATCCTCGAACGCTTTGAATGGGATGAGGACACCGAGGTTATCGCCATGATCGGCGAAATCGGCGGGCCGCAAGAGGCTGAAGCGGCTGAATACATCCGCGATCACATCTCGAAACCCGTCATCGCCTATGTTGCTGGTCTGACCGCGCCAAAAGGGCGGACTATGGGCCATGCCGGTGCGATTATCTCGGCTTTCGGTGAAAGTGCATCGGAAAAGGTCGAGATTCTGTCCGCCGCCGGTGTGACCGTTGCCGAAAACCCTGCCGTCATCGGTGAAACAATCGCCCGTGTCATGGGAAAGGCTGCGTGATGGTCAAGCCTTCGGTTCTTGTCACCCGTCGATGGCCTGCTGCGGTCGAAGCGCAGTTGACCGAGAACTACAACGCTGTACTTAACACCCGAGACAAACCAATGTCACCGGCCGAATTCCGCGATGCGCTGAAAAGCTATGACGCAGTTTTGCCCACGGTTACGGACACGCTCAGCGCCGAGGCGCTGGACGTACCCGCTGCGCAGACCAAAATCCTCGCCAATTACGGCGTCGGTTACAGCCATATCTGCGAACCATCGGCGCGCAATCTTGGGATGACCGTGACCAATACACCGGATGTCCTGTCAGAATGTACCGCCGATCTGGCCATGACATTGCTGTTGATGGTTGCCCGTCGCGCCGGTGAAGGCGAGCGCGAATTGCGCGCTGGAGACTGGTCCGGTTGGCGTCCGACCCACCTTGTCGGCACGAAGGTCAGCGGCAAGACGCTAGGCATTATCGGCTTTGGACGGATCGGTCAGGAAATGGCGCGGCGCGCACATCACGGCTTTGGCATGAAAATTCTGTTCCAGAACCGTAGCGCAGTGTCGGCCGAGGTGCTGAAACAGTTCAATGCAGCACAGGTCGAAACGGTCGATGACTTGCTGCCACAATGCGATTTCGTCTCGCTGCATTGCCCCGGAGGATCGACGAACCGGCACCTGATCAACGGGCGCAGGCTCGACCTGATGAAGCCTGACGCATTCCTTATAAACACCGCACGCGGCGAAGTTGTGGACGAGCACGCTCTGGTACAGTCGCTGATGTTCGACACGATCGGCGGCGCGGCGCTGGATGTCTTTGACGGCGAACCTCGGATCAGCCCGGACCTGCTGCAGTGCGACAATCTGGTGATGTTGCCCCATCTGGGCAGCGCCACGCGCGAATCCCGCGAAGCCATGGGGTTCCGTGTACTCGACAATCTCAGCGACTTTTTTGCGGGCCGCACTCCACGGGATCAGGTGATCTGATGCAAGCACTGGCGCGGAATATTCAGCCCACCCCAGAACCTTCGAACTATGCCGAAGGTTTGCGTTCGGAATTGCGGGTGTTGTGGCGGAACATTTTGCTGAAACGGGCGCCTCATGTAGCGACATGGGCCGAGTCTTCGCCGCTGCAGCCTATTCCCGCCGGGCCCGAGGCGACTCCGTATTTGCAGGCCCTGTCGATCTGGTTCCAACTGTTGCGCATCATCGACGAAAACGCCGAAGTCAGAGATCGTCGCCTGGCCGAGACCAATAGCGGCCCCGAAGCGGTCGAAGGCGGGTTTTCCGAGGTGTTGTCCGACCTGTCCCTGACAAACAGCCAAATGGAAAAACTGACCGCTGATCTTTGTGCTGGCCCCACCCTGACCGCGCATCCAACCGAGGCCAAACGGGTCACTGTACTGGAAATCCACCGGCGGATTTATCGCAACCTTGTCAGTCTTGAAACGCAACGCTGGACCCCAACCGAGCGCGCCGAATTGCTGAAAGGACTGGAAGGTGAGATCGATCTACTGTGGCTGACCGGTGAACTTCGCCTGACGCGCCCAAGCCTGCGCGATGAAATCGAGTGGGGTTTGCAATTCTTCCGGGATGCAATCTTTGACGCCGTCCCGCAGGTCATGGATCGGTTCGATCAGGCCTGCTTGCATATGCTGGGAAAGACCCTGAACGAAACACCCGATATCCGCTTTCACAGCTGGATCGGCGGCGATCGGGATGGCAATCCGAATGTCACGACCGAGATGACCGCAGTGGCTTTGCAACGCGGGCGTGAAACGGTTCTGGACCTCTACCGTCAGGCCCTTGAACAGGCTGCAAGCAGGCTGAGTATCAGTGCCCTCATATTGCCGCTGCCCGATCTCAATAGGGCGCGTATACAAGAAATAATCAACCGGTTTCCAGAAGCTGGCCGCAATCGTAACGAACCGTTTAGGCAAGCTCTTAATGCCATTCGCCATCGGCTGACAGATGGCGGCTATGATCACATCTCACAATTTGTGAGTGATCTTGATGCGCTTGATAACGCATTGTGCGCGGTCAACGCCGATATTCTGGCACGACGGCATGTCCGCCCTTTGCGCCGAGCCGCAACGGTTTTTGGGTTCCGAACCACAACATTGGACATCCGCCAGAATTCGACCGTCACAACCGATGTTCTGGCCGAAATCTGGTCACAATCCGGCCAGGCTCCGGACTATGGCACGGCCGAATGGTCTGCCCGTTTGCGAACCGAATTGTCGGATCAGAACCTGCCTTATCAAAACCGCGACGCGCTGAGCGATCAGGCACAGGAATTGCTCGCCCTTCTGACGTTGGTCCACAGCGTGCGATCAGGGCCGGATCCCAAGGCAATCGGTCCATTCATCCTGTCTATGACCCGTTCTGCCGATGATATTCTCGGCGTCTACCTACTGGCCCGCTACGCCGGGTTTGGATCCGAAACTCTGGATATATCAGTGGTCCCACTGTTTGAGACGATTGCAGACCTGCGCAACGCTCCAGCGATCCTTCTGGATGTACTGGGCGTTCCACTTGCCCGCCGCAGTCTCAAAACCGGCGGTAACGTAATCGAGGTGATGCTAGGATATTCGGACAGCGGCAAGGATGGCGGCTATTTCTGCTCAACATGGGAGTTGGAGCGCGCCCAACGCCGGATTGTGTCGGCACTGGCCTCGCAAGGCTTCAAGGCCACATTTTTCCATGGTCGCGGCGGCTCGGTCAGCCGGGGCGGCGCACCTACCGGACGCGCCATAGCTGCGCAACCCAGTGGAACGATTGCCGGACGGTTGCGCGTGACCGAACAGGGTGAGGTTGTTTCAACCAAGTATGCCAACCGCGGGACGGCTGTGGCGCATCTGGAATTGCTGCTTTCAAGCACGCTACGCCATACAGCCAACCCCGGCGAAACTCCAGCCCGGCCCGAGTTCGACGACGCGCTGGATGCCCTGTCGGAACTGTCGCAGACGGCCTATGCCTCGCTTCTGCAGATGCCGGGCTTTCTGGATTATTTCCAGCAAGCCAGCCCGGTCGAAGAGCTTGCCCGTCTGAAAATCGGGTCCCGCCCGACCCGTCGGTTCGGCGCGGCCAGTCTGGATGATCTGCGGGCCATTCCGTGGGTTTTCGCGTGGTCGCAGAACCGCCACCTGATCACTGGTTGGTACGGGTTTGGGGCCGCTATGGCTAGCTTCCGTAAATTCCGGGGCCCGCGCGGTGATGAAGTGTTGCAGGACATGTTTAAGCACTCCCGTCTGTTCCGTCTCGCCGTCGATGAGATGGAGAAATCGCTTTATCAGGCAGATATGAGCATCGCTGCGAAATACGGCGAGTTGGTGTGTGACGAGGAAATCCGCCAGAACATATCGCAGGCAATCGAAGCGGAATACGAAAGGGCCTGCAGAGCAGTACAGTTTCTGACCGGCGATCAGACCATCGGCCACCGTTTTCCCCGCCTGCGCGAGCGCTTCGATCGAAAACGGGCGGAACTGGATCGCATTCACGCACTGCAAGTCGAACTGCTGCGACAAGCGCGAAGCGAGCTGCAGGCAGGATCGGTACCTGTGCCTTTGCTGCAATCCATGAACGCCATTTCCGCTGGCCTTGGCTGGACTGGCTAACCCTTTTCAGGAGGTTTCAACGTGAACGCCCCGCAACGCACCCAAGGTTTCTTCACCCAATCCCTTTCCGATCGTGACCCCGAGCTATTTGGCTCGATCACATCCGAATTGGGCCGCCAGCGCGATGAAATCGAGC
>NZ_JBQGAQ010000012.1:0-143895 GCF_056542905.1 Ruegeria sp. AA3
ACCAACAGGCTGAGAGGAACATCCCAAGCGGCTTTTGCCATCGCTCATCGGCAGTTCCAACGTCGACTTTTTCAACACTATCCGGACAAAGCCGCCGTTCAGTTTTTGGGTGGTTCGAAGGGATCCGGCGTTCCTGGTGGGATTGGAGGGTATTCCTCGAAGGTTGCAATGTGCTCCTGCAACTGCGGCAGCGCCTTTTCGGCCGCCCATGTGTGTGGGAAGAGCACGCTTTCGCGCTCATGGGGATCATTCAAAAGGTTGTAGACCCTTGGTGTGTCGAAAGACTCCGTCGCTCCAAAAGCCGTTGTGTTCTCTTTGAACAGAACTTTCCAGTCCTTCCATTTTACGCCGAATATCTGCTCACCCATGTAGACGATCACGCCTTCTCGGTTTGAGTTTGGTTGGGCGCCAAGAAAGAACTTTGACTGGTCGATGCCATCAAAGGCCCTGTCTTCAGGCACCTTGCCCCCTGCAAAAGCCGCAAGTGTCGGATAGAGATCCATTGAGTGGACAACATCGTTGCTTTCTGAACCGGCAGGGATCTTTCCCGGCCACTTGATTGCAAAGGGTACACGCATGCTTCCTTCGAGGCTGGTGAACAGAGTGCCGCGCCAAGGCCCGGCAGTCCCATGTACCGCAGGAACCGGCGAGACGTTGGCATTTCCAACCGGAAGAGCTTCGGGGCCGTTGTCAGCGGTGAATATCACCACGGTGTCGTCGGAAACGCCTGCCGCTTCAATCGCATCAACGATGCGTCCGATATAGCTATCTGTTTGAAGCAGAATGTCAGCCCAGACGCCGTTTCCAGTGGCGCCATCAAACTCCTCGGACGCGATATTTGGATAGTGGGTCTGCGTATATGCAAGATAGATGAAAAACGGCGCATCTTCGACACTCTTCGCTTCGATAAAGTTGATAGCCTTTTTCGTCAGTTCGCCATCTATCTCGCCGCGATAATCCAGATCGTAGTCCCGCGCGATGGTTGCTGGCTCGCCTGCAACACCCTGCATCACAACAGGCTCTTCCATGTTGGCTTCAGCAAATCCCGGAAGCGTGCGCCAGACTGTAACGTCAGTGGTCTCAACTCCGTAAAATTCGTCGAATCCTTGATTCGTTGGATAGCGTCCTTCGGTCCAGCCAAGGTGCCACTTGCCGTACATGGCCGTGTTGTATCCTACATCCTTTAGCATCTCAGCCATTGTGATTTCCCACTGAGTTAAGCCGTAGACGCCGCCGCCCAGTGGGACCGTGTGGTTGCCGCTTCGGATACCGTATCGTCCTGTCATGGTCGCTGCACGGGACGGCGTGCACTGGCTTTCCACGTTGAAGTTTGTGAGTCGTAACCCTTCCGCAGCGAGGGCGTCCATCTCGGGAGTCGCTGTGCCACGGATAATGCCGCCACCGTTGAAACCGGGCTCACCCCAGCCAAAATTATCTAGAAATATGAATACGATGTTGGGTTTATCTTGAGCAGAAGCAACCGTGGCAAACAGAAGAGTTAAGGCCAGTAGGAATGTTCGCGATAACCATTTCATAACAACGACTCCAGTCAAGATCACGGATCCAAGACTGAAGAAGCAAGTCACCAGTCGTCAAGAGCATCCATTTGTAGCGGAACTTTAGCACAGCGGCTGAACGTCAAAGTTACGCGCGAAGCTGCGGTCCGGGAATAGTCGAACCTCCCCCGGGATTTCTAATGCCAAACTAAGAAAAACCGTTGTTTTCCTTGACGAACAGCCACGTCAGATGTTGGCATGGGCTGGCATTCAGCTCGGCTGGGAGGTTCAAATGAAGTTTTTTCTGACGACATCAACAGCAATAGTTTCCGCAGCATTCATAACAAGCTCTTCACATGCTCAAGAGGCCGCAGAAGGTGGGCAAGTTGGAGAGATGACCATATCAGTTGATGATATGCGTGAACCCGCGCCTGCTGATTTCTCACCTTATGCGGGTCGAGATTTTCCTACACGCCCATTGTGGGGTGACACTCACCTGCACACGTCAAACTCACTCGACGCCCGCGGATTTGGTGTCATTCTGAGCCCCGACGATGCCTATAGGTTTGCACGTGGTGAGGAAGTCACCACATCGCACGGCCTGCGCGTGAAGCTGTCGCGCCCGCTCGACTGGCTTGTTGTATCCGATCATTCTGATGCCATAGGTGCAATGAATGAAATCATCGCGGGAAATTCCACGCTGATGCGCGATGCAACGCTCCGAGACTGGAGCGAACGGCTTAACGCGGGCGGAGACGTTGCACTTGGAGCCACTATGGAAGTCATCGAAACCTTTGCTGGCATCACCGGCGAGGCACTTCCCGAGGCTGTCGCAGATCGCAGGTTCGTACAATCCGTATGGGACGAGTTCACACAAACTGCGGATCATCACAACGCCCCCGGCACATTCACTGCGTTCATTGGATACGAATGGACGTCCACCGAAGCTGGCAACAACCTCCACCGTAACGTGATTTATCGAGATGATGCCATTCGCGCCCGGCAAATGCTGCCCTTCACAACCGCAGAAACCTTTAATCCGGAACGGTTATGGGACTGGATGGAAACATATGAACAAGAGACTGGCGGTCGTGTACTCGCCCTTGCCCACAACGGCAACGTCTCTAACGGTCTAATGTTCCCAGTCGAAACTAACCCGGAATCGGGTGAACCGTTGACAGCAGACTACGCAGAACGGCGTGCGAAGTGGGAACCAATGTACGAGATCACCCAAATCAAGGGTGACGGAGAAACGCATCCGTTTCTCAGCCCGAACGATGAGTTCGCGGACTATGAAACCTGGGATAAGTCCAATCTGGGTCCGACACCCAAAGAAGATTGGATGCTGCAATACGAGTATGCCCGTGAGGCTTTGAAGAACGGTCTCAAACTAGAGGCTCAGCTCGGCACCAATCCATACAAGTTCGGAGTAGTGGGCTCGACTGACAGCCATACGGCGTTGGCCACGGCGGAAGAAGACAATTTCTTTGGCAAACACTCTGGCGTCGAGCCGGAACCTGGCCGTTGGCAGCATGTCGTTGGCGAGTTTGATGCCTTGAGGATTCTCGGGTGGGAAATGGCAGCCTCTGGCTATGCAGCGGTCTGGGCTCAGGACAACACACGCGAAGCCATATTCGACGCCATGGAACGGAAAGAAGTTTACGGGACAACCGGTAGTCGCATCGCGGTTCGTTTCTTTGGTGGCTGGGATTTTACGGAAGCTGATGCAAGGTCTCGTTTGCCCGCAGATATAGGATATGAAAAAGGAGTTCCGATGGGTGGGGACCTCGCAGGCGCGACAGAAGGCGCGGACGCCCCAACTTTCTTGGTCGCTGCGCTGAAAGATCCGTTCTCCGGCAATCTCGACCGTGTTCAGATTGTGAAAGGTTGGCTAAATTCCAGCGGCGAAACCGAAGAGCGGGTCTATGACGTGGCTTGGTCGGGAGACCGAGAACCCGATGCGGACGGCAACTTGCCAGCAGTGGGGAACACCGTGGATGTTGCAACGGGCACATTTACCAATTCCATAGGGTCTCCAGAGCTGATCACTGTTTGGACCGACCCTGAGTTCGATCCTTCAGTGCGGGCTTTCTACTATGCCCGTGTCTTGGAAATTCCTACACCGAGGTGGACAATTTACGACTCCGTTCGGTTCGGAGACGAACTTCCCGCGGAGGTTCCGACGTCAACGCAGGAACGCGCGTACACTTCGCCAATTTGGTATACGCCCGAGAACTGAAATATACCTAATCCGACGTCGTTGCGTTAAAAGCCCGGCAGTTCCTGTCGCAGCAACACTAGGCTAATGTGTTCATACGAACATCCGCTTAGGGCTTGATGCGGACGTTGGCCGAAAAATCGCGCATGACCACTATGCGGACAAAGCCGTCATTTACCGTTTATACGAGAGTTGTTAAGCTGTCATCCATGTGGCGTTCCGTGCAACACCAGCGCCCAATTACTATTGTTTGCGGGGGTGAGGCTATTTCCATCCCTTCCCGAGACGCAACACTTGCCTACTTTGCGAATTCAACTGCGGCTGCTGGCATTTCGGGCAATCTGCTCTTTTTCATGTTCTGGGTGCCTGGCATTTTGCATCGCGGTTGCGTGCGTTGCTGATTTTTCAGAAACAGTTTGTTTCGAATATATTAATTGTCAAATTTGATCCGGTGAACGACGTCAAACGTAAGCCCTATATCGAAACAAATGGGGGCTAAAAATGAAAAAGCTTTTCGTACTTTCCACTACCGCGCTCATCGCGTTCACTGCACCTGCCATGGCTAACGGTAATTCCGATGCCGCGAAAAATATGGCGGACACTCTTTCCAGTACGCCGGGAATTGGAGCTGCCGCACCGTCGGTCAGTGGTAAAAACGCTATCGATGGTGACACGAGTGATAGCGGTTGGGGCAACGCCGGCAGTCGTGAGGTTTCGGGACAGCAAGTCTCTCGCGGAAAGAAATAATAAACCACCTTCGTCGCAGTCTTTATCGAGCGATTGTGGGGAGCGGAGGCTTTGCCGGGCCGGGCCGCGGAAGCATCACCAAGTTTTCAATGACAGGGAAGGGCTGGGAATTGCCGTTTGCAATGCAGCGATCATCGGTGCTTCGTCCGCGAGGCAGCCTTTCGTACTCGTTCCAATGAACGGCCATCACTCAACCGGAGATGGCTTCACATAAAACCGCCACTGCGATGTTCGCAGTTTGTTACGGCACATTCGTCAACTTTGGGTTGCGGATAGCAGGTGGTTCAATTGAACTTTTTGCGTCCGTACTGTGCTTCCAACATGTTGACTGAAAGATGGGGATTGTCCACTTCTAGAGCAGCCGGATAGGAAACCTTTCGCAAGCTCTACTCAAACAACAAAGCGCCGTTTAGGTCAAAATGCTTCGGGAACATTGCGCGCAGAAATCGAAAAACAATTCTCATTGCTTCGTCGCGATCAAATGAATCCGGGTGGAGTAGGTAATCGGTCCACATGCCTTCCAGCATTGCGAGTGTGCCGTGCGTGGCATCCCTAGCAACTTGATTAGTGTGTTCGGTTCCAGCTTCTTTCGCAATTCGAGCGAAAGCGTTGAAAACCAGATTACGAAGCTTAGCATCGCGGGTATCTGAAAACGCAGCGATTGCTGCTCTGTTTCGGGCCTCGCCACGAAACGCGTACCAAATGGAAACGTTTTTCTTATTGAGAATGGCCTCACTCAAGTCGCCCCGAACAATCATCTCGATATGCTCCTGCCCGGTTTGCCCGGTCGTTTCCAACAAGTCATAAATGCCATTGTAGTATTGTTCGGAAGAGTGGCGGGCGGCTTCGTCAACCAAGTTATCCTTGCCACCAAAATGAAGGTGAATCATGCCACGGGATAGCTCGGCACGTTGAATAATTTCGCTGACTGAGGTCTCGGAAATCCCTTTCTCTGCGACCGAATCGAGTACTGCCTCGATCAGGGAAAGGCGATTTCGTTCGCGTATTTCTTGTCGTCTTCCAGTCATTTGATCAGGCGTCTCTGTTTGTTTTCAGTCTCTTGCAGTGTCCTTTAGTGGCCGGTGTGAAATTGGCCAGCCCCGGTGGCCAAATTATCTGTTGACACAACTAGTCCAAAAATTCCAGATTTAAATGGACGATTGTCCATTTTGTTATCGACATGTCGCGCCACCGAAAACGAAGCTCAGCAGGGAAGCATGGCCGGAGTACTACGAAGTGAAACGGGCAAGGGCCTGGCACTGAGCGCGCCTGCGACACTCTACGTGGGGCTGCTTGTAGCTGTGCCCCTTTGTATTCTTGTCGCCTACAGTTTTTGGACCCAGACATATGTCGAGATTGACCGGACATTGACCTGGGCGAACTACGAAGAGGCATTTACCGATCCCTTGGTTCGACACCTAATGATCCGTTCGGTCGCAATTGCGGGTGCGGTGACATTGGCAACGGTTTGTCTGGCCTATCCGATTGCCTACTTCATCGCGTTCCGGACACAGAAGAAGACCCTCTGGCTGTTGCTGATCACTATTCCATTTTGGAGCAGCTACCTTCTGCGCGTGTTCAGCTGGAAGCTAATTCTTGGCTTCAACGGGGTGCTGAACTCAGCGCTGATTTCACTTGGTTTGATACAAGAGCCGCTGACATTCCTGCTCTACAACGAGTTCGCCGTCGTCCTGACACTCGCCCACGCTTGGGCGCCGTTTGCGATCCTGCCGATTTATGTGTCGCTGCAAAAGATCGATCGCAGCCTGTTGGAGGCTGCAACGGATCTAGGTTGCAGCAAACTCGAAAGGTTTGTCCGCGTGTCTCTGCCCCTCACAGTTCCGGGTATCATCGCGGCCTGCCTGATCATTTTCATTCCCACGGTGGGTGATTACGTCACTCCAGCCTTGGTCGGAGGTTCGCAGGGCAAAATGGTGGCGAACTTGATCCAGGTGCAGTTTGGCGCCGCCAACAACTGGCCGTTGGGTGCAACCCTGTCTCTGCTTGCCATGCTTTCGGTTGGCTGCGTTGCAATCCTGTTCGTGGTGGCCGTCACCGCATTGGGCCGGAGGATCAGATGACCAAGGTCATTCGTATCCCATGGTTGGCTGTTTACGCGATCGCCTATCTGGTGTTTCTGTATCTGCCAGTACTGCTCTTGCCGCTGTTTTCGTTCAATGACGGAACCATCGTGGCTTTCCCTCTGAAGGGTTTTACGCTGAAATGGTACGCGCAGTTGGGTCAGCAGGACACGCTGCTACAGGCTATGGTGAATTCTCTGATCGTCGGCAGCGTGACTGCCCTGATGGCAACATCTCTGGGCCTCTTCGCAGCTCGCGCCTATGTTCGATATCGTTTCGCGGGGCGTGAGTTATCTGAGGGACTGGTCATGCTTCCACTGGTCATTCCCGGCATCATCGTGGCCAGTTCGATGTTGGTTCTTTTCATCAGCATGGGCTTGAAACCATCGCTGACCACCGTGATCCTCGGGCATGTGTTCGTGGCGTTGCCCTTTTCCGTATCGATCATGAAGTCTGCATTTGACGATTTCGACCAATCCTTGGAGGAGGCCGCGTTCGACCTGGGTGAAAGCGTTGTAGGAACGTTTCGGCGCGTCACTCTGCCAATCGTCGCGCCGGGCATCATCGCCAGCCTTTTGGTCACGTTTACCGTGTCTTTTGACGAGTTCGTCCTGGCATTTTTCTTATCCGGGAACAGCCCGACATTGCCGGTCTATATCTGGAGCCAAATTCGCTTTCCGGCAAAGCTGCCCAACACGTTGGCGCTGGGATCGCTGCTTTTGCTTTCTTCCGTTCTGCTGTTGTTGATTGCCGAATACTTCCGCCGCCGTTCCATCCAATCCTCCGATTGAAGCCAAAGGAAACAAGTAAGATGAGCGAACAGAACATCATCGAGATCAAGGGCGTCGAAAAACGCTTTGGTTCCTTTGTGGCTGTGTCCGATCTGAACCTGACCTTGAAAGAGGGTGAGTTCTTTTCGCTGCTTGGCCCTTCGGGCTGCGGAAAGACAACAGCCTTGCGCATCATCGCGGGTTTTCAAGATCACGAAGAAGGCGAGATCCGGATCGATGGTCGAACGATGGGAGAGGTGCCTGCCAACAAGCGTCCCACTAATATGGTGTTCCAAAGCTATGCGATCTTCCCGCATCTGAATGTCGGCGACAATGTTGGCTTCGGATTGCGCAAGACAAAGCTCTCGCGGAACGAAATCAAGGAACGCGTTGCCGAGGCGCTTGAGATGGTTGAGCTTGGCGGCTTGCAGGACCGCAAAGCCAATGAGCTGTCGGGAGGTCAGAGGCAACGTGTAGCGCTTGCCCGAGCGCTAGTCATGCGGCCTAAAGTGTTGTTGCTCGATGAGCCTTTATCCGCATTGGACAAAAATCTGCGCGAGGCGATGCAATTGGAAATGCGCCGTCTTCAGCAGAAGCTTGGAATTACTTTCGTCATGGTCACGCATGACCAGTACGAGGCGATGACCATGTCCGACCGCATCGGCGTCATGTTCGCCGGGCAGCTCAAGCAGGTCGACAAGCCCGAGGTCCTTTATTCCCAGCCTTGCAACCGTGAAGTGGCCTCTTTCATCGGCGGAATGAACTTTCTGGATGCCGAGGTGACAGCTGAGAACTCTGAATCGCTGGAGGTTAATGTTCAAGGATTTGGGCAGATGACAATCGGGGTGAACCCCAACGTTCAGGTGCACGATAAAGAGCTTCTGGTCGGCGTTCGGCCCGAGCAATTGGAGATCAGCGCGGAAAAACCGGATGGTTACGATGCTCTTGTTCAGGGCGAGGTGTCCGACGTCGCCTTCTATGGTGAAAGCGTCCACTATTATGTACGGGTCGATGGTTTGAAGGACAGCATAGCCGTCGCCGTACCAAACTACTTTCACACAGTCGATCACAGCCGGGGCGATACCGTCTGGCTGGGCGTTCAAAGCGCCTCGGTGATTGACTTGGGTAAACGTGAATCTTTGGGAGGAGAGAAATGAGTAAAACAGCATCACTTACGGCAGCATTGATTGCCACCTTTACGGCCAGTCAAGCTCTCGCCAATGCCGCTGATCTGACCGTTTTTGACTGGTCCGGATATGAGGATCAGGGTTTCTACGGCGACTATGTCGAAAAGTACGGCGGCGCGCCCAGCTACACCTATTTTGGCAGCGTGGAAGAAGCGTTCACCAAGCTTCAGTCTGGGTTTGAAGCCGATTTGGCACACCCCTGCACAGACGCCCTGAGAAAATGGGTAGCGGCAGACATGATCAAGCCGATCGACACCAGTAAGCTGGAGAATTGGGACAAACTGATGCCCAAGATCAAAGAGGTCGATGGCATCACCATCGACGGGCAGACCTACATGGTGCCGTTCGAATGGGGCAATACTGGCCTTATCTATCGAACCGATATGATTTCGGCTGACGATGTTTCGCTGCAATTGCTTGCCGATCCCGCCTATCAGGGCAAAGTCGCCATTCCGGACGCCGCTTCCAGTGCCTTTGCAATGGCGGCATTAGCAACTGGCGCTTCCAGCTATACCGATATGAGTGACGAGGAGTTTCAAAAAGCAGCGGACTATCTGCGGGCGATTCATCCCAATGTGCGCTTTTATTGGTCTGACGCCGGCCAACTGGATCAGGCAATTGCCAGCGGTGAGGTCACGCTGGGTTGGGGATGGAACCAATCGGAACTGAACCTGATCTGGAACGAAACCCCAGCGGTCATGATGCGTGATGTGGACAAAGGTATCGCAACTTGGGTCTGCGGTTATGTGCATCTGAAATCTGCCAAGCAGTCGGATGAGCAAGTCTATGACATGCTGAACGCGCTTAGCTCTGCCGCAAGCGGTAAATACATCATCGAAAGCTGGGGATACGCCCACGCCAACGAGGACGCGTTTGCCCAAGCTGACCCGGAACTGATCGAAACCTACGGGTTCTCGGATGTGGACAGCTTCTTTGAAGGCAGCCTGTTCTTTGATGCGGTTAACCCTGAGCTGGAAGCCAAGATGTTGAAGGAGTTCGAGCGCATCAAAGCTGGCTTCTAAGGACGGCTATACAACACAGCCGGGAATGGTGGGGACGTAGGAAACCTTCCATTCCCACGAAACTATTTCCGATTTTCTTGGAGGAAGCGCGGCAATGTCAGGCGCTGAAGGATACTCTGTACTCTTCGAACCGGTTCAAATTGGGCCAGTGACGGCTCGAAACCGGTTCTATCAAGTGCCCCACTGCAACGGCATGGGGCATCTGCGACCGCAGGCCGAAGCCGCCATGCGGGCAATGAAGGCCGAAGGGGGGTGGGCCGTCGTGTCCAATCAAGAAACGGAAATTCACCCGACTTCCGACCTGTCCCCCTTTGCCGAAAACCGACTTTGGGATGAACGGGATATCCCGGCGCTACGTCTTATGACCGATGCGGTGCATGGAAAGGGCTCCTTGGCGGCCATTGAATTGGCTCACAACGGCCATCATGCGCAAAACCATTTGAGCCGGGCACCTTTGTTGGCGCCGTCAGAACTAGCCTTGCAAACCGCCTATCCCAAGCAGGCTAGGGCGATGGACAAAGCGGACATTCGCGAATTCCGCAAGTGGCATCGCGCTGCGGCTCGTCGTTCGCGCGAAGCAGGATTCGATATTGTGTATGTTTATGCCGGGCATCACATGACCCTGCCGCATCATTTTCTGCTGCCACAGTTCAATGATCGGACGGATGAATATGGAGGTTCGTTGGAGAACCGGGTGCGTCTGACCCGGGAGATTCTGGAAGAAACCAAGGAAGAGGTTGGAGATGATTGCGCCATTGCCCTTCGGTTTGCGGTTGATGAAATGCTCGGGTCAGAGGGGATGCAAGCGCAGGAAGAAGGCCGTGCTGTAGTCGAAATGTTGGCCGAGCTTCCAGACCTTTGGGATGTTAACGTAGCGGATTGGAGCAACGATTCCGCGACGACCCGGTTCGAGCCCCGCGACGGCTTTCAGACCTCATATATCGAGTTTGTGAAACAAGTGACCTCCAAGCCTGTTGTGGGCGTCGGGCGTCTAACTTCTCCGGACTTGATGGCGTCACTGGTCAGGAAGGGCATCCTTGATTTTGTCGGCGCGGCGCGACCATCCATTGCTGATCCGTTTCTGCCCAACAAGATCAAGGAAGGTCGCATCGAAGAAATCCGCGAATGCATTGGTTGTAATATCTGTGTTTCATCCGACTCTCTCGGCGTCCCCATACGCTGTACCCAGAATCCAACTATGGGCGAAGAGTGGCGGAGGAAATGGCATCCTGAGATCATTGAGCGTCGGGTAAAAGAAGAAGCTGCTCTTGTTGTCGGCAGCGGACCAGCCGGACTTGAATGCGCCATGCAATTGGCGCGGCGAGGCTACGAGGTAACTCTGGCTGAGGCAAAGCAAGAGCTTGGCGGCCGTGTGCTGCAGGAAGCTGGCCTGACCGGGCTATCCGCTTGGAAGCGCGTGACAGATCACAGAATCTACGACCTGCAACAACGCGGAAACGTTCAGCTGTTCACCGACAGCCCTTTGTCAGCCAGTGAAGTCGTCGAGCTGGGTATTCCGAACGTTTTTGTTTCAACTGGCGCAAAATGGCGACGAGACGGGCGCGGGAAATCTGCATTTCACGGTGTATCAATCGGTTTAGGTTCTCGGGTTTTTACTCCAGATGACATTATGACCGGGGTCGTGCCGGAGGACGGCCCGGTTGTGGTCTACGATGATGATCAAGCCTATCTCGGTGGAGTCTTGGCCGATCATTTGGCTCAAGCCGGGCGAGAGGTTTTCTTTGTAACACCGGCCTCACTCGTTTCGCCGTTTACCGAATTGACGTTGGAGCAGACTAAAGTGCAACGAAGTCTGTTGGAAAAAGGCGTTCACCTGAACCTGTCCCAGACCTTGGCCAATGTCGCGCCCGGTCAGGTGACATTGCAGTGCGTCTACACGGGACGAGAGAATTCCATTGAATGCAGCTCCGTTGTGCTGGTGACGCAGCGAATGCGAGAAACCACCCTTTACGACGAGCTGTGCGGTACGAATGCGGGTTTGCTGAATACGTTGGAATTAATCGGAGATGCCGCCAACCCTGGCTTGATCGCGGATGCTGTGTATTCGGGTCACATGGCTGCCCGAAATTTCGAACGCAACGCAGACGACATCGACCGCGAATTTTTCCGCCGGGAACTCGTTTCCTTTGAACCTGCGTGAGGTGCGCCATGCCAAAAGATGACTTGCAAGTAATGCGCGACTTGATGGGCGCACAGAGGGAAGGCTTCGCCTTGCCCCGTCACTTCTATACGTCTCAGTCAGTATACGAGAACGATATCAGTACGTTCTGGAATCGTAACTGGATCTGGGTCGGTCATGTTAGTCAGGTCGCTGAACCGGGCGACTATTTCCTGTTCGACTATGGGCCCGAGTCCATCATCATCGTTCGGGATCGCGAGGGCGAGGTGCGCGCGCATCTGAACGTTTGCCGTCACCGGGGATCGAGGGTTTGCATTGAACGGAAAGGCAAGGCACGCAATTTCATTTGCCCCTATCATGCGTGGACTTTTGACCTGAACGGCAAGCTACGAAACGGACGATCAATGGGGTCGGATTTCGACCCGGGCCAATACGGATTGTTCCCGGTTCAGGTGAAGATATTCCAGGGCCTGATATTTGTCTGTGCAGCTGAAGACGCCCCGCCGCTAGATGCTGCATTGGAGCGGTTGGCCCCACTGTCAAAACCGTTCGACTTTGAAAACCTGAAGGTCGCTCATGAAGCCTCATACCCAGTTCCAGCAAATTGGAAACTGGCGTTGGAGAATTACCTGGAATGCTATCACTGCGCCCCGTCTCATCAGGACTATTCGCGCAGTCATTCGTTGAAGGATCCTGCTCAGGTTCTGGAGTTCGGCGGGGCTCTTCATGAGCGGATGGGAGAAGTCGGAGTTCCCTTGGAGGAGCTAGATCTGACAGGAGAAAACGCGCTCGCGCCGGGTGCAGATGTCTATTGGCGCCGCTATCCGTTGTTTCCCGGCTATGTGACCGGCAGCAAGGATGGAGCGCCTCTGGCGCCGCCTTTGGGTGAACTGAAAGGTCACGATGGAGGTGCCACCGATCTGGGGATCGGGACACTGAACTACTTCCTTGTTTATGCAGATCACGTTGTTGGCTACCGATTCGTCCCGCGCGCCCTGCAGGAAACGGATATTCAGATCGTCTGGTATGTGCGCGGCGACGCTCAAGAGGGTCGTGACTACGATAAGGATGCGTTGACATGGCTCTGGCATGTCACTTCGCTCGATGATGAGCGGATCATACGACACAATCAGGAAGGCGTGAACTCCCACCACTTCGTGCCGGGACCGCTGTCCGAGATGGAATGGAGCATTCCAGGCTTCTATCGCAATTACTTCAGCATGATCTGACACGCTGAGAATTCGGAGAAATACCATGACAGAGTTAACGAAGCGCAGATCAAGACGGCGCGGGGGTGGACGTGAAGCACGAGCCGCCGTGCGAACCAGCAACGTCGCTTCGCAAGCAATCTGGCCGGGCATTTCGGGTGGCAGATATAAGCCTCTTTCAGACGCTGACATGTCGCGCATTCATGAAGCCGCCCTTGGCATTCTGGAGCGTACGGGTGTCGGTGATCCAACGCAGGAAGTTCTTGATCTCGTGCTGCCCAAAGGGGCAGCGGTGAACGAGCATGGTAGGCTGTGCTTCCCTCGCGCGTTGATGGAAGATCTTTTGGCCAAGACGGCCAGCGAATTTTACGTCCATGCACGCGGATCTCGGGCCGGTAAGGACGATATGCACTGCACCAAGGACAAGGTGTATTACGCAAACTCCGGCACTGCCGTGACAACTTTCGACGCGGAGACTCGCAGTTACCGGCCTTCAACGCTCAAGGACATTTACGACTTTACCCGATTGGTTGACCGGCTCGACAACATCCACATGACCGGTGATACGGTTCTGGCAACGGATGTGCCGCAGGACTACGAGCACGATATGAGCATGCTCTACGCCATCTTGGCGGGTAGCGAGAAGCCATCTTGCCTGACGTTCCGTACGCGCGAGCATATTCAGGACGCGATCCATCTGTTCGATCTGGCGTCCGGCGGGGAGGGTAAATTCCTTGAAAAACCCTCGGTGATTTTTGGTGGGTGTCCTATCGTTTCACCACTCAGATTCGGGCGGGAAAATCTGGAGATCCTGATTGATACAGCGAAGATGGGGCTTGTTTGCGATCTGGCCGTACCACCGCAGGCCGGGGCTACGTCTCCTGCGCCTTTGGCCGGTACGCTGGCGCAGGCGGTGGCAGAGACCTTGTCATGTGTGGCCATCGCCAATTTGATCAATCCGGGGACCCCGGTGGTCTTTGCAGCCTGGCCGTTTATCACTGATCTGCGCACTGGATCGTTTACAGGCGGCAGTGGCGAACAGGCGTTGATTTCAGCCGCTGCTATTCAGATGGGCAATTTCTACAACCTGCCGACCAGCGTCGGATGCGGTATGACCGATTCCAAGATCCCCGATGCACAATACGGTCTAGAAAAAGCGCTGACCTTCGCTTTGGCGGCCCATGCCGGGGCCAACCGGCTCTGCGAGTTTGGTGGAATGCTCGGCAGCCTGATGGGCTGTAGCTTTGAGTCAATGGTCATCGACAATGAGGCTGCTGGAATGATCTCACGAACGCTTCGCGGGATCGAGGTGAGCGACGACACGCTTTCGGTCGATGTCATCCATGAATGTGCAATCGACCCCGGGCATTTCCTCGGCAACGCTCAAACCTTGCAGTACATGGAAACCGAGTATGTCTACCCGTCCCTGTTAGACCGAGAGCTGACTGACACCTGGGAGAAAGCAGGTCGTCAGGACATGTTCGAACGTAGCCGATCCGTTGTGGATGACATTCTGTCCAATCACTACCCGAATTACTTTGGTAGCAAGGCGGATGAAGAGGTTCGGTCTAGGTTTCCGATCAAATTGCGCCGTGAGGTAATGCGCGCTGGGTAAGCGCTGCTAAAGGAAGGGCAGGCTTCGCGGTTGTGCCTAAGCTTTGAATACGCCTTGGCGCGTCAGGTCGTCGGTTGCCAGCCGGATTCCTTTTTCAAGGATGTCAAACATCTCGTTTAACTCGTCCTCCGTGATGATCAGCGGAGGGGAGAACACACACATGTTTACGATGGGCCGCAGGATCAGCCCGTTTTCCTGGCAATGGTGATCAATCATCGCACCAACCGACTTATCTAGATCCAATAAATTTTCGGCTTCTGCATCCGCAACGCACTCAACGCAGCCAACCAGACCCATTCCACGGGCATCACCGACCAGCGGCAAATCGGCCAGAGCCTGCAGGCGCTCTTCGAACAGCGGAGTGATTGCGCGGACATGTTCCAGAATACCGTCGCGCTCCATGATCTCGATGGTTTTCAAACCTGCTGCCGCACTCACCGGATGGCCGGAATAGGTGAAGCCGTTTGAAAACGTAGCGTTCTGTGCGTTGTCTCCGCTCACATCTGCAATCAACCGTTCTGAGATGATGCAGGCTCCCATGGGTATATACCCAGACGTCATGCCCTTGGCGCAGGTGATGATATCAGGTTGAATTCCAAAGACGTCTTCGGAGGCAAACCAATGTCCAAGCCTCCCGAAACCGGTCACGACTTCGTCTGAAATATATAGGACATCGTATTTCCGGCAAATTTCCAGACAGCGCTGATGATATCCTAGCGGAGGCACAATGACGCCACCAGAGCACAATATCGGTTCGGCGATAAAAGCAGCGACCTTGTCTGCGCCGGCCTGTAGGATCATGTTTTCCAGATCCGCTATTTTTTCGTCCAGAAAGTCGTCGACCGTCTGATCGGTGCGACGCGTATACGGATTCACATTCGGTAGGAAGCGCGTCAGGTGGCTTGCCTGGTCCAACCACCCCTTGTCGCGCTCTTTTCCGGAAACTGAGGCCGCCAAATAAGTCGATCCGTGATAAGCTTTCTGTCGCGATATCACGATTTTCTTTTCAGGTTTTCCCAGCAGGTTATTGCGAAACTGTACAAACCGCAGTGCGCTGTCCACGGCCGTTGAACCACCTGTCGTGAAGAACACATGGTTCAAATCGCCCGGCGTTCTCTTGGCGATTTCATGAGCCAACCGGGCCGGAGTTGAGTTGGCGTTGTTGAAGGGCGAAAAATACGCCATCTCTTTTGCCTGCTGAGCCATCGCATCTGCAATCTCGGTGTTTCCATAGCCCAATTGAATGCACCACATGCCAGCAGGGCCGTCTATCAGGCGCTTTCCGTCCTCTGTCACGACGTGAACGCCAAGCCCACTTTCGGCGAAGGTCCGTTCGTTTTGGCCAAGATATGCCATGCCTTCCCACGGGTGCAGAAAGTTCTCGTTGTCCCAATTGCGTATGGATTGAAAGTCGGAGTTCGAAAGGGTCATAGGGCACCGTTATGTAACATATATCACAAAATGAACAAACATTCATTCAATGTCAATCCTTGAACCTCTGCTCTGTTAAGTGCGAAAAGGTCAAGAAAGAGCACCCCAGCGAAGGACAAGCAAAATTACTCTCGAGCCCGATACCCCAGCCAACGCACGGGAACTCAGCAGGTTGCAGAACCGAAATCAGCTGATCCAATCGGCTGCGGACGCCATCTATAAATACGGAATTCGCGGCACAACCGCGGCAAGAATCCAGGAGTTGTCGGGATTGTCGCAAGGGATGGTAAACCTACACTTTGGTTCCAAGGAAAAGCTGCTGCTTGCGGTGGCTGAGGATCTATCAGTCCGCTACGCGGGGCAGTGGAAGGCCATCGCATTCAATCCAGAGTTAGCCCCCGCAGACAAACTAATCTCTATCATAAAGGCAGATTTCGACCCCTTGGTCCTTAATGCAAGGGACGTCTCGATCTGGTTTTCCTTTCGGGCTGAAGCGCTCTCGAACCCACACGTATTTCCTTTCATCGACTCGCGAGACAAAGGTTTCCGCGCGGTGACCCTGGAGCTGTTGGAGCAAATAAAGGTCGAAGGCGAGTACGAAGACGTAGACATCAAACTTGCAACAGACGCGTTGGTTGCTTTGTTGGAAGGGCTTTGGACCGACTACCATTTGCACTCAGATATCTTCAAACCCTCGGAGGCTCTGAAGATTTGCCTGTTTGTGCTGCAGTCGGTGTTTCCAAAACACTTTAGCACTCAGTCGATCCGCGGGTGAAGGTGACTTAAGTGACTAGGGACTAACCACGGGCAATCACGAATCCGTCCGCGTCTCGTGGTTCAATCGGCGCAAGTCGTTGATCATTGCTTTCCAGACTAGTTTACTTTCAGTCAGAATAGGACTGAAGCTGCGGAAGCGATAGCTGAGAGGAAAATCTTTGCGTCGCAACTGGCAAAACCTGTGCGGCTATGAAAAATTGAATGACTCAAAATCAAAGGCTTAGCCATCGTTCAAAGTCGACCAATTCAAGCCCGGTACTGCGTGCGCACCGGAGTATGGTTGGCAGTAGTATTCGCAGTTCTAATTGGCGTTCAGACCGCGGCGCAATGTGTCAAGCATCCGAGATTATTAGATCGCTTGCCCTTTCGCCGATCATGATCGCTGGAGCGTTAGTGTTGCCGCTGACGATTTCGGGCATGACCGAACAATCTGCCACCCGTAGGTTTGCTATGCCGTGTACCTTCAGTTTCGCGTCCACTACAGACTTCTCCGATTGTCCCATCGCGCAGGTGCCGGTGGGGTGATAGATTGAGGTGGTGTTTGATCTGGCCCAATCTAGTGTGCCTTCGTAATCGTCGATGCTAAGTTCTGCCGTAGGTCGAAACTCCTCTGAAATCTTCGAGGCGAGAGGATTTTGTTTAGCAATTCTGCGCGCGATGTTCACACCGTCGACGATGGTTCGGCAATCTGTTTCCGTAGAAAGGTAGTTCGGAATGATTTTGACAAGTTTGGACGGATCCGGACCGTTCAGGTGCAACTCGCCTCGACTTTCCGGGCGCAGCTGACAGACCGACATCGTGAAGGCTGAAAACGGATGCACACCTTCACCAGGGCTGTCGGCGGACCAGGGTTGCACGTGGAACTGAATGTCCGGAGTTTCAACATCGGGCCGGGTTTTCATGAATCCTGTGGCTAGGCTTGCAGCCATGGTCATTGGACCTGCGCGGAACAACGCATATTTCAACGCGATGCGGGCTTGATTGAGCAGGCTGCGGACTTCATCATTCAGTGTTGGTTCATTGCATTTGAACACAAGCCGTGCCTGCAAGTGATCCTGCAAACCTTTGCCGACGCCAGGCAGGACATGAAGCGGTTCTATTCCATTTTCTTTGAGATGGTCCGCGTCTCCAATCCCCGACAACATCAGGATCTGGGGCGAATTGATCGCGCCGCCAGACAGGATGATCTCACGCCGAACCTTCAGAGTTTGCTCAACCCCCGACCTGTCCCGGTAAACTAACCCAGTCGCCTTTTTCCCGTCCAAAACCACGCGTGTCACCAATGCTTTGGTGATGATGTTCAAATTCTGACGATTTCGAATAGGTTTGAGATAAGCCACAGCCGCGCTGCAGCGACGGCCGTTGCGGGTGGTTAATTGAAAATAACCCACGCCTTCTTGTTCAGCGCCATTATAGTCGGGGTTGTACGGGTAGCCTGCGGCCTGTGCTGCCGCTACCCAAGCGTCGCAGATTGGGCGTTGAATGCGCATGTTTGACACCGACAAAGGCCCACCAACGCCGTGAAACTCATCTTCACCGCGTTCTTGATCTTCGCAGCGTTTGAACAGGGGCAAGACATCGTCCCACCCCCAACCTTCATTGCCCATTTGCCGCCAGCGGTCGTAATCCTCTTTTTGGCCACGCACATAAAGCAACCCGTTCAGCGAAGATGAGCCGCCCAGCACTTTACCGCGTGGCCAGTCGATGGACCGGCCATTCAGGCCTGGGTCGGGCTCGGTCCGATAACACCAATCGACCGACGGGTTATGCATCGTTTTGAAATAACCGACGGGGATGTGAATCCACGGGTTCGTATCGCGACCGCCGGCTTCAAGAAGCGCGACCGATGTATTGGGATCAGCACTTAGTCGATTAGCAATGACACAGCCCGAAGACCCCGCGCCGACAACCGCATAATCCACCTCCATGACCGCCTCCTTCCAACGTCGCTGAAAAAAACTCTATGCAAGATGCAAGAATTATACTAGCCTTTTTTGATACAAAACGTCTCAATAATTGTGATCAGGGAGGTAAACAATGGAGATCGGTAAGAAACTAAGTGGCATTTCCCGGCGAGATTTTTTTCGCGTGGCCGGGCGTTATGGCATGAGTTCGACACTGCTGGCGGCAGGCGGGTTTGGTGGCGCGATGAGCTTGGCGAATCTGGCGCAAGCTGCCGAATCCACCTATGAAAAGCGCTTTTCTAAGGAGCCGAAGCACACGTTGAAATTTGGTGCTTCAGGTTTCAATACCCGCAATCTGTTAATCGAGCGCGCCGGCGCGATTGAATTCGCTCGGGATCTGGAAGAACGCACTGATGGTGAAATTCGGATCGAGTTCATCGGCGACAATCAGATCTGTGGTCAGCTGAGCTGCGTGGAAAAAACCCAACAGGGAATCGTCGACATTTACGCGGCCTCGACCCAGAACTCGGCAGGTGGCGCACCCTACCTGAACGTGCTGGACTATGCTTACATGTTCCCTAGCCGGGCAGCGCAATATCACTTCTTTTATAGCCCCGCGAGCCAGCGCATCCTGCGTGATCCGTTGGAGAAACGTCATGGTCTGAAGTTCCTGTTCACGCACTGCGAATTGCGCGGGCTGCAGATGGGTTCAACCTTTGCAGACAAACCGACCGTGACCAAGCTGGAAGAGCTGTTTGGCACCAAGAACCGCGTGACAGGCACGCAACTGGGCCGGATTGCGATGCAGTTACTGAACCTGAATCCGGTGCCGGTGGCATGGGAGGAAACGCTGGATGCGCTAAAAACTGGCCTGATCGACGGTGCCGAAACATGGGCGTCGGCCGTTGCATACGCCAATATGGCTCCCGTGGTTTCTCAGTCGGTCAACCTGAAGTTCTTCTGCGGCACAGAACATACCTCGATGTCTGCAAAGGTCTTCGACAGCCTCGGTGGTGAGCTGCAGGACGCTGTGATGGAGTCTTCCTACTTCACTCAGGCGTTGATTCAGGGTGCAAATGAAGCCGCATTGCTGAACACGGTCGGTTTCTCGGAGCCGCAGCTGCCTGATACTATCTTTGCCGAAAATGGAGTACGTCCGGCCTTCCTGGCTGACGATCAGATCAAGCTGGCCGAAGAGATGTGCGCCCCGAACTACAACCCAGAACCTTGGGCCCAGTGGCGCGAACGTCTGAACAAATGGGCGGGCGGCATCGATACCTATCAGGAAATCTACGACATCGCGCGCGAGATTCCGGCTGACACCCTGCCGGAGAACGTTGAACCGCGTCGTTGGTGGAAGGGCGAAGCCTGATACAAAAGACGAACCGGCTTCAAGCGGGCCGGTTCTAATACACACCGACTGGGAGGACGGAGTTCATGTCGTTTTGGGCAGACATCGGCGCGATATTCAGCGCCTTTCTCAGCCAGGATTCGTTCGAGATTCAATCAGCACTCGAATCCGACGCCACTTGGGTGTTGGGCGCAGTAGTCTCGGCAATTGGCGGGTTCGTGATCATGCTGATTTATCGGGCAGTGCCCTTTGTCGAACGCCATCTGGAACGGTCGGTGATGGTTTATTCCTACCTCGCGATTGCGTTGATCATCTTCTGGGGCGTGATCGACCGGTTTGTGTTCAACGACCAAGAGCCGTGGTCAACCACCATTCCGCCCCTTTTGTTCATGGTGATGGCGTGGTTCGGAGCATCCTACAACGTCCGCCTGCGCACACATCTGAGCTTTAGCGAGTTTCGCACCGCAATGCCGCGCGGTGGGCAACTGGCCTGCCTGATCCTTGATGCGGTGCTGTGGTTCATCTTCGCGGTTATCGTCATCGTGACGACGACGCGACTGGTCGCGCTTTCGGCGTCCAATTTCCAGATCGTACTCGGTACTGACAATATCATGCAGTGGTGGTTCCTTCTGGCCGCACCGCTGTCGTTCTTTCTGATGGTCGGGCGCGTGTTTCAGAACCTTGCCGATGATCTGAACAACTGGAAAACAGGCGAGCCGCTGATCAAGCAGGCCGTGATTGGAGCAGACTGATGGCAGATGGAACTTTGGTTACACTGATCTCGCTTGGGGTCACCTTTCTTTTCATGCTGGGCGTACCTGTTTTTTTGGTCATCGGATATTGGGTGATCGGTTGCTCGTTCGTCCTTGGTTTGACGCTGGATAACATGGGTGCCGAACTGTTGAATGTGTTCAATAAAGGCTTTGCCCTGCTGGCGATGCCTCTCTTTATCCTGACCGGAGATCTGATCAACAAGTCCGGCATTGCCCGGAGGCTCAGCGATTTCGCCTATGCCTGTTTGGGCTGGATACGCGGGGGGTTGGCCATGGCGTCTCTGGGCGCTTGTGGACTTTTTGCCGCAATCTCTGGTTCGAACTCCGCAACGACTGCAACCATTGGGTCGATGCTTCATCCCGAGATGGTCAAAGGTGGTTATGACGAACGCTTCAGCGCGGCGACCGCTGCCGCGGGCGGAACGGTGGGGATTATCATCCCGCCGTCGATTATCTTCATCGTCTATGGCTTCTTGATGAACCTGCCGATTTCCGAGCTGTTCGTCGCGGGTATCCTTCCGGGCGCGCTGATGGTCTTTGGTATGCAATTTGCGTGCTGGATCATCTGTCGCATGAACGGTTGGGGTCATCTGATACCGCTGCAATTGAACCGGGTGCTGAAGACCGCATTTGGAGCATGGCTTGGGTTTTTCGCCATCGGTCTGGTTTTGTGGGGCATCTACACCGGTAAGTTCTCCCCGACCGAGGCAGCAGGCGTGACGGTCGGCTTTTGCGTGATCGCAGGGTTGGTCAGCTATCCGATCAACCGGATCATGGGCGCGCGGAACGACATACCGCCAACCGAAAAGAGCTTTGCCGAGATGTTCGTCGTCGAAGGTTTTACGATACCTGAAATACCCTCCATCGTGATCCGCTCGGCCCAGATCACCGGCATCCTCGCGCCATTGATCGCCATTTCGGTGGTGATGCAGCAGATCCTGTCTCTGCTAGGGGCACAGCAAACCATCGGGGATTTTGTAACCTCGATGGGCGGGTACTACGCGGTGTTGTTTACATCGATGGTGATCGTATTCTTCTCGGGCATGGTGCTAGAAAGCCTGCCTGTCACGATAATCCTGGCTCCGATCCTTGCGCCGATTGCGGCCTCTGTTGGGATCGATCCAATCCATTTCTCAGTGATATTCCTTGTGGGGGCGTCCATCGGGTTCATCACGCCGCCCTACGGGCTGAACCTCTATGTGGCCTCGGGAGTGACAGGTGTGCCCTATTTCCGGTTGCTTCGGTATACAGTGCCCTATCTGGTAGCGCTTCTTTCGGTCTGGATATTAGTGTCGCTTGTGCCCGATCTGGCCTTGATCCTGCTGCCAAATAGCTAGACTGTTGCGGGATGGCTGAGACGGAAACACAAGACAAAGAAACTCAAATCCCGACCAACCTGCGCCTCCTTCTGATCCTCGAGGAGGTGGCGCGGCGTGGTGTTGCGGTCAAACCCTCAGACTTGGTTGAGGCACTTGGTCTGGCCAAGCCGACCGTCCACCGCCTCCTGCATACCGCAGAGACCGAAGGCTTCCTGCAACGCGATCTTGATGGGCGTTCTTATGGCCCAGGGCGCCGGTTGCGACTGCTTTCGGTCAATACCATGTCTTCAGAGCACCTGCGTACGGCCCGATTGGCAATCTTACGCAGCGTTGCAGAAGAAGTTGGCGAGACCTGCAATCTCGCCATCCCTGACCGAGAAGGTATGATCTATCTAGACCGGGTGGAAACGAAGTGGCCGCTAAGAATCCAGCTGCCTGTCGGTACACAAGTACCTTTTCACTGCACCGCGAGTGGCAAGATGTACCTGTCCACACTGCGGCAGAAAACGTTGGATGGTGTCCTTTCAGCAGGAAACCTGCAACCAAATACTGAAAGTTCTCTGACTGATCCCAAAATCTTGCGAGCAGAGATCCAAAACATCGCAGTGAATCGTTTTTCCACGGATGATGAGGAGTTTATGGCCGGAATGACGGCACTTGCTGTGCCCGTTCTGGACGGGCAGGGCAGGTTGGTTGGCACACTCTCAGTTCACGCTCCAACCCAACGTCATGACGTCAACAGCCTAATGTCGTTTCTTGGAATTCTGCAAAAAGGGGCGGATGAACTTTCAGCGCTATTGAATGAGTGATTAGGGTCTGAGATGGTACCTAAATCGCGACCAATTCTGAGCGGCAAAAACTTCAATTATCGGCTGGTTTCGGGGAATTTTGATCGAAAGCCGATGCGTGCGTGATCAAAATCCAGTGTGGACGTTTGATCGGCTTGAAAAGTTAAATTCCTGCACAACTCGACCTACGCAAAAACAAGCCCGCGGCAAAATATTAGATGCTGTTCTTGGTGAACGAGAAATACACCGATTTGTCCTATGCCATGAACTACGCCCTCACTGTTTCCACAAGTAAACTGTGAGTGAACAATGGGTTAGATATAGAAGTGGTGCCCGGGGGCGGAATCGAACCACCGACACGAGGATTTTCAATCCACTGCTCTACCCCTGAGCTACCCGGGCACGGGAATGGCGTTTGCCATTGGGTGGAGGCCTTCTATGACTTGCTACAGGCAGTGTCCAGAGGCTTTTTGACATTTTTTCAATGCGGGCGGGGCGTGGGGCTTTCGGTGGGTTCCGAAGTCGCCTCGGCGTCTTCTTCACGTTGCGATGGCACCGCATAGGAGCCGTTCAGCCACTTTGCCAAATCGATATCCGCGCAGCGTTTCGAGCAGAATGGGCGAAAGGCTTGCAGCGTGTTTTCTCCGCAGATCGGGCAGCTCATTTCAGGATCTCCGTCAATGGGATACGACCACGTTTGCGCTGAAGTTCGAAATGGCCCAGCGGTGTCCAACCGGCCAGGATTGTCTCGTCAGGATCGGACTTGAAAGCCGACCGTAAGGCAGATTCGAAACCTCTCCGGTCTTTCTTGGGCATCGGTGCGAGGTCAAGGGTGATCTGCCCCCCCAACCCGCGCACGCGCAGGGCGCGCGGCAGGGTTTTGGCGCAGGCGAAGTTGGCCTTGGTCCCAGCGGCCAGAGACGTGTCGGCACCGGTGTTTACATCAACCGCAACCAGGGCGCGGGTCGGTTGGATATAGAGGTGTCCCCCACCGGGCAGCGCTTCGGAAATCCCCTGTGCGGTGTCAAGCGCGTCCAGCACGCCATGGTCTTCGAAACCACCAGATGCGGTCACGACCTCGGCCGGATCCGTCCAATCGCGCCAAGCCAGGATATGTGGGCCATCGCCCTCACTGAGCAATTCGGGTTCTGTGCCTGAGTCACTTAGCACCTGCTCGGCCAGCGCAAGCATGGCCGAGATATCCTCAGCGATCTCACCTGGCTCGGCTCCTTGGCAACATGAGCGTAAGATCAGGCCGTGCGGGCTGTCGCCCATCTGTTCATGAGCGATTTCAAGCAGTTGGTCGCGTACATCTTCATCCCGGATACGGCGCGAGATGTTCAAGCCGGGAGCGTCGGGTGTCACGATTGCATAGCGGCTTTTGAACAGGATGCGGTTTGTGACGGGGATGGCTTTGCCGGGCTCGGCATACCCAGTCACCTGCACCAAAAGCAGCGCGCCGGGGGCCAACCCTTTGACCTGTCTCAGAAACATCGGGCCATCGGGGGTGGTCAGAAACATGCCGCCCTGACCTTTGACCGGGCGATCCGCACGGGCACGGTAGATCGTGCCGGGTGCCGGGGCATCAGCGGCGATAAGGAGATCGTCGAGGATGCCATCTACCATCAGGGCTGCAGCTTCGTGTCCCTGAATGTGATCCAGAATGATGGTACGGCCCTTCATGATGCCTCGCGATATAGGGGATAGCCGATGCCTTGCAGCAGTGCGGCAGTTTCGGACAAAGGCAGGCCGACGATACCGGTGAACGAGCCTGAAATCCATGGGATGAAAGCACCAGCAGGGCCCTGAATTGCATAGGCTCCGGCCTTGCCCTGCCAGTCATCCGTCGCAAGATAAGCATTGATTTCGGTATCTGACAGCCGCTTCACCTTGACCTGAGAAACCACGTCGCGCTGGAGAATTTTGTCGCCGCGCCGCACCGCGACCGAGGTGATCACCCGATGGCGTCGGCCGGAAAGTGCGTGCAGAAATTCGGCAGCCTGTCCTGCATCTTCGGGTTTGCCAAGAATACGGCGGCCCAGTGCGACCGTTGTGTCGGCGCATAGGGTGATATCATCACTATCTGCCTGAACAGCCTGAACTTTTTGCCGTGTGATGCGGCCGCAATAGGGGGCTGGCAGCTCGCCTTTCAGCGGCGTTTCATCGATATCCGGCGCACGGATCGCATCGGGCTGAACGCCAAGCTGCGCCAGCAGGTCCAGCCGCCTTGGGCTGCCCGATCCGAGGATAAACGCCATGTGCTAGGCGTTACTTGAAGCGATAATTGATCCGACCCTTGGTCAGATCATAAGGGGTCATCTCGACCTGAACTTTGTCGCCGGCCAGAACACGGATGCGGTTCTTGCGCATCTTGCCTGCCGTATGTGCGATGATCTCATGGCCGTTTTCCAGCTCGACCCGAAACGTCGCATTAGGCAGGAGTTCCTTCACGACACCGGGAAATTCGAGCGTATCTTCCTTGGCCATGTTGTCTCCATCATTACGTTGCACCTGCAGAATCTGCAGTTCGTGCGCTTAAATGAGCCTATTCCGGCCTTATTTCAAGGGCGAAGTCACCTAAAGAGGTGATATTGTGACTGAATCGACTCGGGCATCTTGCTCGGCCCAATGTGTGCGGTTCAACACACGACCGTCCGCACGGACGTTTGCGATTGCGGACAGGTCGACCTCGGCATAGGTCCAGCCGGCTGTATTCAGAGTGCCTTCGGCAAGCACACCCGACGGCGGGAACCCGATATCGGGCGGGCCAAACACGCCGCCCATACCGGTATTCATGTCTACCGCTTCAGACCATTCATTGCCGCCAACCAATGATGACATTACCGTAACGCATTGATTCTCAAGAGCGCGGGACATGGCGCCAATCCGCACGCGCCAATAACCGGACAGGGCTTCGGTACAGGATGGAACGAGGATCAGATCGGCCTCGCTCAGCGCGCGACCCAAGAGCGGGAACTCACTGTCATAGCAGATGAGAACGCCGATTTTACCCAATGCGGTATCGAACAGTTTCAACGGACCACCTGGGGCGATGTCCCAGACCTCGCGCTCAAACCGTGTCATGATCTGCTTGTCCTGATGGTCGCGGCGACCATCAGGAGCGTAGAGGACTGCGCGGTTCACTGGACGGCCTGATCCGTCGATCACCGGGGCTGACGCACCCAGAATGTATGCATTGTACGTCATCGCCAGGCGGGAATGTATGTCTTGTACATCTTCCATCCGGTCGGAAACGGCGTGGATAGAACGTTCAAGATTACCTGCCACCTTGGGACCATCGAGTGTCGACAACTCCATCGCACCATACTCGGGGAACACGAGAAGATTGGAACCATGACTTACGGCTTCGGAAACCCACGCCTCAACTTTGTCTTCATATTGCGCCCAACTGTCGAGCCAATTCAGGTTGTAAGCAGCAGTTGCGATTTTCATTCATTTTTTCCCGTTTCGCAGCGTGTCGGATCTCTGGGCCGCAAATTACGGCGGACCAATACAAGCATTATGTTGCTCGTTACGGATCATCAAATCTCGGGAGCCTCGAGACCAGACCCGGATCGAAGCATTACCTGCTAGATCGTAGAACCGGCCGCCAACATCCCACGAGCTGGATTATCGATACTCTGGCTATCTTCGAGTAGGCCCGATCTTGGCACCAAGATAGAGTGGACAGTCAGCTTTGGTGGGCATCGAACACATCAATTGTAAAGTAGAGGCAAATTTTGAACCTAAATTCGTTCAACTTTGACCGAGTCTTCGGGATAAAACGCCAGATGGTTCTTAACTTCGGCGATGGTATCGAGTGGGTTCTCATAGCTCCACGCTGCGTTTTTAGTGACTGATGATTTGTTCACGATCGAGAAATGCGTGGCCTCCCCCTTGCCTTCGCATTGGGTAACTTTGTTGGTGCGATCCAGAAAAGCCATAGCGATATCCGTGCGCGGAAAATAGATGACCGGGTCTTTATCACCCTCAAGCAATTCCAGCGCAGCTGTGGTTTCACCTAGAATTGCGCCGCCTGAACGCACGCTCCATTTACCCGGCGCTTTGCGAATTGTGATGGTGTCTGTCATTCCTGTTCCTTCCCTTGTCGGTTTGGGGCTTCTCCTCTGCCCAATCTATGTAACATGCCGGTGTCAGACCGGCGCAGTTGCGGCATCCAACCACAGTTGAGCGGCGTCGCCCAGCCTTGGCCGGATTTTTTCCACCACATCGAGGTGATAGGCGTTTAGCCAAGCACGTTCCTCTCGTGTCAGCATATCTATTACAATCAAACGCCTGTCGATTGGGACATAAGTCAGCGTCCGCCAGTTCAGCATGGCCCGTTCGTCATCGCCACTGGGCAGGGCGGGGGCATCCTCCACGACGACGAGATTTTCCAGACGGATACCAAAGGCGCCCTCGCGATAATATCCCGGCTCGTTCGACAGGATCATTCCCGGCTCAAGCGGGATGTGGCTGACCCGTGACAGGCGTTGAGGGCCCTCGTGCACGCTGAGATAGGTGCCGACCCCATGTCCGACACCGTGGTTGAAATCCTGCCCGGCCAGCCAAAGCGGCAGCCGTGCGACGCATTCGATATCACGCCCGGCCAGACCAACAGGCCAGCGTAGCATCGACATGGAGATCATGCCTTTTAGGACGCGGGTGAAGCAGGCTTTTTCCTCATCCCCCACATCACCGATCGCAATCGTGCGGGTGATATCGGTGGTGCCGTCCAGATATTGCCCGCCGCTGTCCAGCACCAGCAGGTGACCGTTTTCCAACCGACTGTCTGTTTCTTCAGTCACCCGGTAATGCATGATGGCGCCGTTTGGTCCAGTGCCCGCGATGGTGTCGAACGAGATATCCTGCAGGGCGTTGTCGCGGCGGCGGCTTTCTTCCAGCCGCGTCACCACCTGAGTCTCGGTCAGGCTTCCCGGGGTCTGTCCATCCAGCCAGCATAGCAGTTCCACCACCGCTGCAGCATCGCGCAGATGCGCCTCGGCGGTGCCAGCGATTTCGGCCGGATTCTTGCGGGCTTTGGGCAAGGCGCAGGGATCGCCGCCGTCTACCAAACGGTCCCCCAACGTATCCGCCACGATTTGCGGAACCGTGTTTGGATCAACCTGCACCTTGCCTACTAGCGTCTCGACTGCCGTCAGGAATGTGTCGGGCTCGTGCTGGGTAACCTTGTCGCCCAAATGATCCTTTATCTCGGCCAGCTTGCCAGCGGCCATGAACAGATCAACCCGGCCATCGCCGTGCAGGATGGCGAATCCATGAGCCACCGGATTGTACGCGATGTCCGAGCCGCGAATGTTCAGCAGCCACATGATCGAATCCGGCAGAGTGATCACTGCAGCCGTGCGATTCGCTGTTTTTAGCTCATCGGCGAGGCGATGGATCTTGCTCTCGGCACTTTCGCCGGCAAATTCAATCGGATGCACCCTAACCGGATTCATCGGAGGGGCAGGCTGATCCGCCCAAACACGGTCCACAAGATTATCGCAGCGCACCAGTTCGATCCTGCTGCCTTCAAGCTCTTTTTGTGTAGAAGAAATCTGACCTGCTGCATGGAGCCACGGATCGAAGCCGATTTTACCGCCGTTTGGCAGCTGCTCTTTCAGCCACGCGCTCAGGCTCAAATCCGGCCACGGCACCGGTGTGTAATCTTCGGCGACCTGCGCCTTTACCTGCGTACGATAGCGCCCGTCGATAAAAACCCCGGCAACATCCGTGAGTGCCGCACAAAATCCGGCAGACCCCGTGAATCCGGTGAGCCAGGACAGACGTTCATCCCGAGGGGCCACATATTCGCCTTGATGCGCATCTGCGCGGGGGACCAGAAAACCCTGCAAACCTTCGCGCGCCAATTCTTCGCGCAGGGCCGCCAGTCGCGGGGGGCCTTGTTCCGGGCGGGCGGTCACTTCGAAACTTTGGAACATGGGCGGCCTCTTCGGGTGGATTTGGATGCGGTGAAACCTGAGGGCTGCGCCAAAGAATGTCCAGCGCCAGATCAGCTTTGCGAAGTCGCTCCAAGAAATTCGATGAGGCTTTGCATGTAGATCTCGTAGGCGGGGTTTCCGGGCAGCGGAATTTGATTGGCGGTTTCAAGGATAACAAGCGAGGCATTTGGAATACCTGCAGCCAGTTTTCGTGCCTCGGTCAGAGGGTGAACTTCGGTGTGGCGTCCGTGCAGGATCAGGGTTGGGCAAGTGACCTCGGATAGCAAATGCAGGGCGGATGTGCTGTTTCCGATGTCTCGATACAAAAGCTTTTGCTCACGCGAATAAAGCGCCTGCATCTCTTGCACCATGTGCCGAACATCATCGAGCGGACCGTCGGGAAAGTAACTGAGCGTTGAGCCGATTGCGTATCCGCCGCCCGGTGTTTGCCAACCTTCTGCAATGAGTGTTCGGATCGAATCGGGTTGTTTCGTATCACCCCGGTGGTCTCGCCCTTCGGCCCAGCCGCCAGCGATCACCAGCTTATCAACTCGATCCGGATGCCGCGCTGCAAAATGCAGGGCAGGGAAGGTTCCCCCAAACTCGCCGATGATCGAGAAACGCTCGAACCCGGCGGCATTGGTCACGGCCAGAATTTCCTGGATCCTGAGGTCAAAGACGGCTTGATGGTCCGAGTTGGAGCTTACTCCGTGATCCTTGTTGTAGCGCAGCAGGCGGAATTGCTTGGCCATATCCATCAACCGGGTGCGTTCAGAGGACAAGCGCCATTCGGCTTCCAGATCATGAATGACCGAGCCGATGCGAAGAACGGGGTGACCACTGCCCGAGAGCGCGTAGGGGATTGGTCGTCCATCGTTGCCTTGGGCATAACGCAATTTTTGGGTCTGGCTGTTCTCGTCCGAGTTTGAACCAGCGTCGCTTTTGACCTCGGCAGTCATCTGCAATCCGCGCCGAACGATTGTTCGGATGATCCGTTGTGACTTGCCATCATCGCCAACGGCGCGACGGGCTGCCGCAATGCGTGCACTGATCGTTGAATCCGAGACAAACCGGCCGTTCCAGACCCGATCAATGATCTCCTCTCGAACAACCAGTTTACCGGGGCTTTCAGCCAGCAATTCCAGCAGATCAAAGACCTGCGGTTCTACCCGCACGGTCTCGCCGCCTCGCAGCAATACGTGGCGGTCCACATCAAGAACACAGTCTGCAAACTCATATCGCATGGGCTGAATACACTCTGTTTCGGCGCAGGCCTCAAGTTTCAATGATTATCCCAAGGAATTCTCGGGGGTTTCTCAGGATCGCCTTCAAGCAGGCGCGCGGCATAGTGACCACATTGGAAGCAACAGACAGGAGATACAGATGATGCTTCCCTTTGACACCGCGTTGTTGCGCCACCTGGCTGCCCGCCACCGGCCAAGCCTACCCCGCCCGCGCGCTGAACCCTTGGGCAGGGCGATAACCATGCCCAATTGGCTGGTAATTCTGGTGCTTCGTTTGACGGCGCAAGGCGGGCGGGCTTAGCTGGCCCGCTTCATCCCCATGACCCGCGCCCGTGCGCGGGGATCACTGTCGAATAGCGCTGCCAATTGCTCGGTCATGGCTCCGGCCAGTTGTTCCACATCGGTGATGGTCACGGCGCGGTCATAATACCGCGTCACGTCATGACCGATGCCGATGGCCAGCAATTCGACCATCTTGCGTTTTTCGACCATGGCGATCACGTCGCGCAGGTGCTTTTCAAGATAGTTCGCCGGGTTCACGCTGAGCGTGGAATCATCGACCGGAGCGCCGTCCGAGATGACCATCAGGATCTTGCGGGCCTCGCGCCGCGCCAGCATCCGGCGATGGGCCCATTCCAGAGCTTCACCGTCGATGTTTTCCTTCAGCAGGCCTTCTTTCATCATCAGCCCCAGATTGGGCCGCGCACGCCGCCATGGGGCATCGGCACCTTTGTAGATGATGTGGCGCAGGTCGTTCAGACGCCCCGGTTGCTGCGGGCGGCCATCGTTCAGCCACGCCTCACGCGCCTGACCGCCTTTCCACGCGCGGGTGGTAAAGCCCAGAATCTCCACCTTGACGTTGCAGCGCTCCAGCGTTCGGGCCAGAACATCCGCGCAGATCGCGGCGATCGAAATCGGACGCCCGCGCATCGAGCCCGAATTGTCCAAGAGCAGCGTCACGACTGTGTCGCGGAACTCGGTGTCTTTTTCGACCTTGAAGCTTAGTGGCGTGGTCGGGTTTGCGACCACGCGGGCCAGACGTCCGGCATCCAAAATGCCTTCCTCGCGGTCGAACTCCCAAGACCGGTTCTGCTGTGCCTGCAAGCGGCGTTGCAATTTGTTGGCCAGACGGCTCACCGCGCCCTTCAGCGGTTCAAGCTGCTGGTCCAGATAGGCACGCAACCGTTCCAGTTCGGCGGGTTCCGCCAAATCTTCAGCCGCGATTTCTTCATCATGGGTGTTCAGATAGACCTTGTAGTCAGGATCGGCCTCGGACGCAGGGGGCGGGGCAGGTGGCTCCAGCGGGGCCTCGCCTTCGGGCATTTCAGCCTCATCGCCCATCTCATCCTCGGCCATTTCGTCCATCGAGACCTGGGCCTGAGATTGGTCCTGCTGTTCCTCCTGAGTTTGCTCAGGGGTTGCGTCGGCGTCCTGTTCGTCCTGATCATCCTGGCCGGTGCTGTCGGGATCGGACTGTTCTTCGGCGTCTTCCTCGGCCTGATCTTCCTGCTCGTCGTCCAGCTCATCAGGGTCTTCGCCCAGCTGGTCGCCATATCCCAGATCCTTGATCATCTGGCGGGCGAACTTGGCGAACTCGGCCTGATCCGAGAGGATTTCGTCAAGGTTCTCCAGCGTCCCGCCGGCTTGCTCTTCGATGAAGCCGCGCCATAGGTTCATGACATTCTCGGCGGCAGGCGGCATGTCGCGTCCGGTGGCCAGATGCCGGATCAGATAGCCCGCCGCCACAGCCAATGGCGCATCCGCGGGCTGCTTGCACTGGTCATAGCCACGCCGGATCGCCTCATGCCCGATCTTAACGTCGATATTCGATGCGGTACCGGGCATATCGCGCGCGCCCATCGCTTCGCAGCGGGCGGTCTCCATCGCCTCATAGAGATCACGCGCCATATCGCCCGGAGGCGCATAACGCGCATGGGTCGCGTCGTCGTGGTACTTACGCTGCAATGCCAGAGCATCTGCCGTGCCGCGCGCCAACAGAACCTCTTCGCGCGTCATCCGGCGCGACACCTGCGGCAACCGCATCGACTCGCCCGATAGGCCAGAGGGGTCGACCGTGTAACTTACCGACAATTCGGGGTCATCGGCCATGACTTTAGTGGCTTCGGCCAGCGCCTTCTTGAACGGATCAGCAGGGTTGTCGTTTGGTTTACTCATCTGTCCGCCCCTGCTTCTTCAAGCGTCATTTCATCACTTGCCAGACGCGCCAGCATATCCACATGCACATCCAGCGCATCAACAACTCTATAGCCGGAATCTCGCCCATCAAAGGCAAGGTTCAGATCTGTCCCGGCCAAAACGATGGCATCCGCATTCAAATCATCCACCATACGGCGACCTGCGTCCAGAAACAGCGCGCGATCCTGATCCGAGCAAACCCCGGCGACCGCCATATCCTGATAGGTTTGTCCCAGCACTTCGATCTCATCTTCCAACGCAACCGCCCGGGTCTGCCCAAGCTGACCATAAAGTTTGGTCTGCATCACAACGCGCGTTCCCAGCAACCCAACAGTGCCAAACCCCTGCGAGGCGAAATACGCATCCAGAGGTTTTACGGCCGAAACAAGGGGCAACGAAGACAATGGCACGGCCTCATCATAGCAGAAATGCCCACCCAGCGACGTGATTGCTGCACAATCCGCACCTGCCGCCTTCAGGCGATCAATGAGCCCTGCGTAGACCTGCGCCTGTGCATCGCGTTCGTCCGCCAGATTGTTGCGGATCAATTCCTGCACATCCGCATGCACGATGGTCAGTTCCATCGGCTTTCCACGCGCCGCCATCGCCGCACTCAGCCGCTGATAATAAACCACCGTTGCAGCAACACCGATCCCGCCAATCAATCCGATATGCATGGCGGCCCCCCTGTCACCCCAGGCTGGCGCTCGCCGCGCTTTCCGGCAGTTCCTCGTCAAAGCAGCGCTGATAGAACTCAGCTACGGTCTGGCGTTCCAGTTCGTCACATTTGTTCAGGAAGGACAGGCGGAAAGCATAGCCGATGTTGCGGAAAATCTCGGCGTTTTGGGCCCAGTTGATTACTGTCCGGGGGCTCATGACGGTGGACAGATCGCCGTTCATGAAGGCAGTCCGGGTCAGGTCGGCGACGGTGACCATCTGGCTGACGGTCTTGCGGCCCTCGGCTGTGTTGTAATGCGGGGCTTTGGACAGCACGATCATCGTCTCGGCATCGTGGCTGAGGTAGTTCAGCGTCGAGACCAGCGACCAGCGGTCCATCTGCGCCTGGTTGATCTGCTGTGTACCGTGATAGAGGCCGGTGGTGTCGCCCAGACCGACGGTGTTGGCAGTCGCAAACAGGCGGAAGTTCGGGTTCGGCGTGATGATTTCGTTCTGGTCCAGCAGGGTCAGCTTGCCGTCATGTTCCAGCACGCGCTGGATCACGAACATAACGTCTGCACGGCCAGCATCGTATTCGTCGAACACGATGGCAACCGGGTTGCGCAGGGCCCAGGGCAGGATGCCTTCGTGGAACTCGGTGACCTGCTTGCCGTCGCGCAGCTTGATCGCATCCTTACCGATCAGGTCGATCCGGCTGATATGGCTGTCGAGGTTTACACGAACGGCGGGCCAGTTCAGACGCGCGGCGACCTGTTCGATATGGGTCGACTTACCGGTGCCGTGATAGCCCTGAATCATCACCCGGCGGTTATGGGTAAAGCCGGCAAGAATCGCCAATGTGGTTTCGGGGTCGAACTTGTAGGTCGGGTCGATGACCGGCACGCGGTCGCTGCGCTCGGCAAAGCCTTTGACTGCCATATCGCTGTCAATGCCAAACACCTCGCGAACCGAAATGTCCTCGGTGGGTTTTGCGTTGATGTCGATCGATCCGTCAGCCATGCGCCTTGTCCTTATCCTTTGGCCCGTTCACCGGGTTTGAACCCGTGTGTGGTGCAACATATTACGGGCAAGGGCAAGGGAAAGAGGCGGTCGGATCACGTTAGCCGGATGTTTCTTTGAAACTGGCCTTATGGCGGTGCGGGTTCTAGTGAAAATCCCGGCTTGGAAACAGCCGTTTGGCCTGTTCACGCGGATGGCGGGCGCTTGGGCCGTTCTGCCGGGGGCGCGGGGTGTCATCAGCTTGCGGTTGGGTGATGCCGATGGCTTCGTCTAGAGGATGCCCAAGCTCGGACAGTTTGTGCGACATATCGGTGATCTCTTGCGCGATCAGATGCACGACGATCCCCTCGCGCTGCAGATACCCGCGGACCTGCAACAGGCGCCCTCCCATCACGATGCGGCGAAACCGTTCATAGACCTTGGGCCAGACAACCACATTGCTGACGCCGGTTTCATCCTCAAGCGTCAGAAAGATCACGCCCGAGGCGGTTCCCGGCCGTTGGCGTGTGATCACCAGCCCGCACACGCTGTAGCGGCCCAGCGGGATGTCCTGCAGCGTGGCATGGGGCACAAGGCCGGGGATGGACGGGCGCAACAGCTCCATCGGGTGCGAGCGCAGGGTCAGGCGGGTCGAGACGTAATCTTCGACCACTTCCTCGCCCAGATGCATCACCGGCAGGTTGACCTGCGGCTCATTGATGCTCTCGCCATCGATGGGGTCATTGAACAGCGGCAGGGCGGTCCGGCTGCGGATGGCTTTGACATGCCACAGGGCGTCGCGCCGGGTCAGGTCCATGCCGGAAAACGCATCCGCCTCGGCCAGACGGGTCAGCACATCCGGGCGCAATCCGGCCCGCAGCCACAGCGTTTCGGGGTCCGGATACCCATTGCCGCGCGCAGCCACGATCCAATCCGCATCCTCCTGCTTGAACCCTTTGATCTGGCGAAAACCCAGCCGCAGGGCCAGCGCCCCGTCGGCGCGGCGTTCCAGCAGGTTATCCCAGGTCGAGGCATTGACGCAGACCGGACGAATCTCGACCCCATGCTCGCGCGCGTCGCGCACGATTTGGGCAGGCGCGTAAAACCCCATGGGCTGCGAATTCAGCAGCGCGCAAGCAAAGATTGCCGGGTGGTGGCATTTCATCCAGGCCGAGACATAGGCCAGCATGGCAAAAGCTGCGGCATGGCTTTCGGGAAAGCCGTAATCGGCAAACCCTTCGATCTGGCCAAAGCAGCGGTCGGCGACCTCGGGCGTATAGCCGTTGTTCAGCATCCCCGCGATGAACTTGTCACGATATGTGCCAATCGTCCCCATGCGCCGGAACGAGGCCAGCGAGCGGCGCAGGTGATCCGCCTCTTCCGCCGAAAACCCTGCACCAACCACGGCGATTTGCAGGGCCTGTTCCTGAAACAGCGGCACGCCCAGCGTGCGCCGCGTCACCTCTTCCAAGGCAGGGCCGAAGGGTTCGGATTTTTCCAGCCCGTTGCGTCGCCGGATATAGGGTTGCACCATATCGCCCTGAATGGGGCCGGGGCGGACGATGGCAACCTCGATCACCAGATCGTAGAATTCACGCGGTCGCATCCGGGGCAGGAAATTCATCTGCGCCCGGCTTTCGACCTGAAATACGCCCACCGCATCAGCGGCACACAGCATGTCATAGGTCGCCGTGTCCTCTTGCGGGACGGTGGCGATGCTGAGGGGTTCGCTGTTGTGCTGTTGCATCAGGTCAAACGCCTTGCGGATGCAACTGAGCATCCCCAGCCCCAATATATCCACCTTCAGAATGCCAAGCGCATCGATGTCGTCCTTGTCCCACTCGATCACGGTGCGGTCTTCCATCGCGGCGTTTTCGATCGGGCAGAGCTCATCCAGCCGCCCTTTGGTGATGACGAACCCGCCCACATGTTGCGACAGGTGGCGCGGAAAGCCGATGATCTCGCCAATCAGGCGAACCGTCTGCATCAGGCGTCGGTCCTTGAGGTCGAGGCCCAGTTCCTGCAGCCTCTCGGCATCAACGCCGCCATTGCTCATCCCCCAGATCTGGCCGGACAGGCCTGCGGTGACGTCCTGAGACAGGCCCATCACCTTGCCCACCTCGCGGATTGCCGCGCGGGATCGGAAATGGATGACCGTGGCACAGAGGCCCGCGCGGTGGCGGCCATATTTCTCGTAAATCCACTGGATTACCTCTTCGCGCCGCTCGTGTTCGAAATCCACGTCGATATCCGGCGGCTCGCCCCGGTATTTCGAGACAAAACGCTCGAACACCATGGCGATCATGTCGGGGCTGACATCGGTGATGCCCAGCAGATAACACAGGATCGAATTGGCGGCTGATCCACGCCCCTGGCACAGAATGCCCTGCGAGCGGGCGAATTGCACAATGTCATGCACGGTCAGGAAATAGGCCGGGAAATCCAGATCGGCGACCAGGGCCAGTTCCTTTTTCATCAGACTGATGGCCTTCTCGGTCGGGCCATCGGGATAGCGCCGTTTCAACCCCTCGCGCGCCAGACGTTCCAGCCGCGCCAGCGGGGTCTCAGAACTGGCGATCTCGTCTGGGTATTCGTAAGACAGCTCGCTCAGGTCAAAGCTGCAGCGGTCGGCGATTTCCAGCGTGCGGCGCAGCGCGCCGGGGTGATCCTGAAACAGCCGGGCCATATCCGCATAGCCTTTCAGCCGCCGTTCGGCATTGGGCAGGGCGCGGGTGCCGATCTGGTCAATCGTGATGTGCTCGCGCATACAGGTCAGCACATCGGCCAATTGGCGACGGTTGCCACGGTGCATCAGCACATCGCCCACCGCCACCATCGGGGCCGAGGCTCGCAGAGCTGCCTGCGCACAGGCCGCCAGATAGGCCCGATCACTGCCGTCATAACGGGGCACGGCCCCCAGAAAGACCGAATTGGGGAATTGTCGCCGGACGGTCTGAATATCGGGGATGGCCTGTTTCAACCCTGCCTGAGGCAGCGCGATCAGGATCATCCCCTGACAGGCCGCCAGCATATCCCGCATATCCAGATGACAGTCGCCTTTCTCGGCCCGTCGCTTGCCCAGCGTCAGCAGCCGGGTCAGCCGCTGATAGGCGGCGCGATCGCGGGGCAGGGCCAGCCAGTGCACCGCGCTGTCGCGCAGAACCAGACGGCAGCCGACGATCAGCTTGGGCAGGGCGGGTACGTCCGGTTTGTTGATCGGCTGCACATGCCCGACCTCTTGCCGGGACGAGGAATCAAGCCGGTGTTGCGAGCGGATTTGAACCGCGCCTTCCGCCTCGCGCCGCAGCTCTTTCAACGCGCTCCAGCCCCGGACCACCCCGGCCAGAGAGTTCCGGTCGGTGATCGCGATGGCCTTCAGGCCCAGCTCTGCCGCGCGGGTCACCAGCTCTTCTGGGTGTGAGGCTCCGGTCAGGAAGGTGAAATTGGTGGTCACGCCCAGCTCGGCATAGCCGGGTTCCTGCGCGTGTGAGCTGGGCGGGTTCGGTTTGCTCATGCGAATTCCCCATGCACGAACCAGCCCGGATTTTGCGGCGTGTAATACAGCCACAACCGTCGTCCCTGCCGGGTTTCAACCTGCCAGTAATCGCGCAGGCCCGTGCGCCAGTTCTCATCTTCCAGCCACCATTCGGGGCAGATGCGTTCGGGGCCGGTTGAGCGGCCTGTGGTCAGCGACATGCGTCGCCAGCGAAAGCGGCGTGGCGGGTGCGGGCCCGATCCAGCGATGGGTTCCGGCGGAAACAGGTGCAGGGGGCGGGGGCGCAGGGCGCACCAACCGCCTGCGGGGTCGGAATAGGCGGCGGGCGAGATGATGAAGCTGCGTTCGGGGATGTGGCTTTGCGCGGGCAGCAGGCGGTGGACCTGCTCCAACCCGATGCGGGTGCCGATGCGGGTGATCAGGTCGTCCAACTGATCTTTGTCCCGGCTTGCGGCGCGGCTGATCTGGCGCACGGGCAGGGGTTCCACCAGCGTGGCCTCGAGCCGCAGCTGATCGACGCCAAAGCCTGCATCCACCTCGGCCAGCCCGCGTTCGAACAGGGGCAGGATGCGGTACGGGTCACGCAGAGGGCGAGCCAGGCGCAGCTCGACCTGCTGGTGGTCCTGATCCACCCGGCGCAAGATCATGCACAGCTTGCGCGCGCCCATTTCCTGCGCTTTCAGCTTGTCGCAGAGCCGTTCCAGCAGCCGTTCCGCCCCGGCCATCATGTCGGACAGCAGCCCAATGGGCTCGGGCAGAGTCATGCGCACGCCGTAATGGGGCGGATTGGCCAGCGGTGTGATCTGTTCGGGTTGGTCCCCCAGTGCCTGATCCAGACGCATCAGCACCTCGGGGCCAAACCGGCGCGTCAATGGCGCGCGCGGGGTTTGCGCCAGCTCGCCAATCCGGCGCAGTCCCAGCCGTTGCAGCGCGACCGAGGTATCCTCATCCAGCCGCAGCGCTGCCACCGGCAAGGTGCGGATCGCTTTCAGCGTATCCTGGGTCGCGACCCCTTCGCCGTAATGCGCCAGGGCCCAGGCCGCGCCGCGTGTTGGGGCCAGACCGATCTGAACCGCCAGCCCGGCCCGGGCCAGACGCCTGCGCATATCGGTCAGCATCATCTCTTCCCCGCCCGCAAGATGAGCCGATCCTGTGATGTCCAGAACCAACCCATCCTCACCCTCGAGCCCGACCCAGGGGCAATAGCGCGTGGCCCAGCGGCGTAGAGCGTGCAGAAACCGCTGATCCCCTTGCGGGTCGGCGGGGTGACTTTGCAGATCGGGGCAAAAGGCGCGGGCATCGGAATAGGGCATGCCGCTGTGCAGGCCCTGCCGCTGGGCCTGAGAATTCAGGCAATACACTCGGTTTGCATTATTCTGTTTCAGCGTCAGAACAAACGGCCCATCCACCGGGCGCAGCCGCAAAGCCCGGTCACTTGCCAGCCGGGGAAACCAGAGTGAAACGATGCGGCGCTGCGTCCCGCCGAACATATAAAACCCCCAAATGTTCTACATTTGTTCTTATATGTTCTTGACCCTCAAAGAGTCGAGTCCTTGAGGGCCAGATCGTCAGGGATTCAGAGCCCGGGCGCTTACTTCAACGCCCGTGCCAGAAAGGCCTGCGTGGTCTGGTGCGAGGGGTGGTCGAACACCGCTTCGGGCGGGCCTTCTTCAATGATCCGTCCGCTGTCGAGGAAACAGATCTTGTCAGCGGCCTCGCGGGCAAAGCCCATTTCATGCGTGGCCATAACCATCGTCATGCCCTGTTTCTTCAGCATCAGCAGAACATCCAGCACCTCGCCCACCAGTTGGGGATCGAGGGCTGAGGTGATTTCATCAAACAGCATGACCTCAGGCTGCATGGCCAAGGCGCGCACGATGGCGACGCGCTGCTGCTGACCGCCCGACAATTGGTCAGGATAGTTGTGCATCCGGTCGGCCAACCCGAACCGGGCGAACAGCGCCTCGACCTCGGGCTGCAATTCGGCGCGGGTCAGTCCACGCACCCGGCGGGGGGCGAGCATGACATTTTCCAGCGCGGTCATATGCGGAAACAAGTTGAAGCTTTGGAACACGATCCCGATCCGGGCGCGCACCGATTGCGGGTTCAGACCGGGGATCGAGATATCCTCGCCATCCAGAAAGATCGCGCCGTCTTCGATGGGTTCCAGCAGGTTGATACAACGCAGCAGAGTCGACTTGCCCGACCCGGATGCGCCGATCAAGCAAACCATTTGGCCCTCATCAACGGTGAGATTAATCCCGTCACAGACCGTGCGGTCGCCAAAGCGTTTCACCACGCCCTGAAGTTCCAGTTTGGGCATCAGCGCCTCTCTCGCATTTGGCGGGCCATCAGGTGATCGGCGTAGCGGGTGGCGGGGATGGTGACGATCAGGAAGATGATCGCAGCGCCCACATAAGGGGTGAAATTCGCGAGAAGCGATTTGAATACCCCCGCCTGACGGAAGATTTCAACTGGACCGATGAAGCTGAGCAGCGAGACGTCCTTTTGCAGCGCGATCAGCATGTTCATCTGCGACGGCACCACATTGCGGATGGCCTGCGGCAACACCACGTCACGCATCACCTGCCGCTCTGAAAGACCAAGCGACAGAGCGGCGGCGCGCTGGCTGTGGTGGACACTATCGATGCCAGAACGGAAAATCTCGGCCACATAGGCCGAATAGGTCAGGATCAACGCCAGTGAGCCCCAGATGTAAGGCGAATTCCACGGGCGGGGTAGGCCCAGCCCCGGAATGCCGAAGCCGATCAGATAGACCGTCAGGATCACTGGCACGCCGCGGAAAATGTCGGTGAACGCCGCGCCAAAGATGCGCAGAGGAAACAGGGCGGGGGATTTGGCATCCCGCGCCAATGCGATCAGCAGCCCAAGCACCGCGATGGCCGGTGCGGACCACAAAAAGATCATCACGTTGATCCGAAACGCCTCAAGCAGTTTCGGGAAGGTTTTGACCAATGTCTCGCCGTTGAAAAAGCTCTGCTGAACCTTCGACCAGCCCGGCGCCAACGGCACCAGAAAGTAAATCGCGGCCACAACTGTGACCGTACTTATCGTGGCGATCCCCAACGACCTGCGCCGTTGGTGCGCCTCGTACCGTTCGCGGCGGGTCATCCCCGCCGCCTTGTGATCTGCCATGTTACTTGATCAGAGGGACACCGGTGGTGTCCTGCAGCCATACGGCTTCGATCTCGGCCAATTTGCCGTTTGCTGCGAGTGCTGCCAGCGCCTCGTCCACGCAGGCTTTTAGCGGGTTGCCTTCTTCCATCAGCATGCCGAAATGATCGGGATTGTCATTTTCATCCGCCGGGAACTGACCGATGACTTTCGAGCCTTCGATCATAACCGCGCTGAGGAACAGGGCGGTGGGCAGGTCGAACAGGGCCGCATCGATTTGGTTGGCCGACATGGCGGCGTTGACATCCGCATTGTCGCCATAAAGCAGCGGATCGCTGTCGGGTTGGATGATGCTGGCCAGTTTTGGAACCGCTGTGGTCGAGCCGACGGCCCCCCATTGCAGGCCTTTCAACGCTTCGAGCGTTGGGGCAGTTTCGGTTGAATTGGGGCTGACCAGAACCGCCATCGGGGCGGTGTAGTAAGGGGCAGAGAAATCAACCACCTGATCCCGTTCGGGCGTGATCGAATATTGCTGCATGTTGACGTCGAATTCCTTGGCGCCAGGCTGGATCGCCTCGTCGAAGGACGAGCGGACCCAAACGACATCATCAGCTGCGAACCCCATTTCTTCAGCCACGGCATAAGCAACGGCTGCCTCGAACCCCTCGCCACTTTCGGGCGTGTCATCAAGTACCCAAGGGTAATAGGCAGGGTTGCCTGTTGCGATGGTGAATTTGCCGTCTGTCAGTGTCTTGCCAGCGGCGCATTGGTCCTGCGCATATGCTGCCGTCGAGAGAAACAGAACCGAACTTGCCGCGATCGTGAGTGTCTTGGACATCCGAGTGAATCCTCCTGTTGGATCATTTTGCCGCTACGGTAGTTCTGCCGGTCGGGCCTGTCCAGCAGATGCGTAGCTATTGGGCTTCGACTAGATTCGATTTCTATCTTATTTCAGATGATCGAAAGCCCGCCTACACAGCAGCAACAAAATTTGGGAATGAGCTCCAAAGTGACTGGTGCAGTGTCGAGGCCGAATGTCCGTTTTGGTGAAACCGGTATCGACGATATCAGATGTTGATTGCCTCGCGGAGGTAGTTATGGACGAATGATTTTGCCCTCTTGCATGCTAATAGAAGATCGTTCCCCTGGATCAGGCCGCAGGCGATCGCCGTGGCCATCGCGCAGCCTGTGCCGCGCATCGTTGCTACTTCGAGCCTCGGTGCCGTCAGGATATTCTGCTCTGCAAGTGTGTACAGATGATCGACGGAGGTCTCACCCGATGCATGGCCTCCCTTGATCAACACGGCCTGTGCTCCATCGGACAAAAGCCAATCTGCCTGTGCCGCGATCTGGTCGACGCTCTCCGCCACGGGATATCCTGAGAGCGCTGCCGCTTCGAGTAGGTTCGGGGTGACAAGCTGAGCCTGCGACAGCAACGTTCTGGGAAACTGCCCTGACATGAGTTGACGTCCCGAGCTGGCTTTTAGCACCGGGTCCAGGACAATGGGGCACGATTGCCTATGGATGGCGTTGCCAACCGCATTAGCAATTTCTTCATTACCAAGCATGCCGATCTTGATGGCGGCAGGAGCGGTTGTGGCCAATGCGGCTTTGATCTGGCTGGCGATCATTTCCGTCGATATGAGCTGGGTATTGAACACCATATCATCTGATTGAGCGGTCACCGCCGTGACAATGGGAAGGACCTGACATCCAAGTTTTTGGGCCACCCAGGCATCTCGGATCAGGCCTGCGCCCCCGCTACTGTCGGTTCCGCCGATTATCATGATCGGCTTCATTTACTTGCCCTCGCAGCCAACAAAGCGAGGTTGGTTTCACCCTGCGCCTGCAAGCCTTTTGCCGCCCGCCAAGCTCGCAATCCGCTTTGGCAGCACAAGACTACCCTTTGCCTTGAAAACGGAAACTGATTGCGCAACTCGGCTTCGGAAATGCGCTCAGCTTCTGGGCGGATTTTCTTAGGTGCTTCGTGATGGCTCCTCAGTTCAATGATCAGGTCAGAACATTGCAACATCGGTTCTGCGATGAAAGGGATTGCAGTTTCAGGTTCTGGGTTACCCAGAAAGCTGAACCCACCAAAATGCATTCCAGAAAGATCTGCTGTTATCATCTGCCCTAATGCTGGCTGTGCACCCAAAAGGACTTTGATCGCGATCTGTGCCTGCAATGCGCCGATGACGCCTACCACGGGCCCCAGCACACCTGCAGTTGCGCAGGTCGCTCCGGTTGCGGGCAATTCAGGGAACACGGCACGTAGAGACGGTGCGCCCCCGCAAAACCCGCCGACATATCCGGTTTGCCCCAGAACGCTTGCTGAGACGAGCGGCGTATCTTCAGCCAGACAGGCATCTGACAAGATATATGAGGCCGCGAAACTGTCCGCCGCGTCGATCACGAGATCCGCCTTGGCTGCGATCTCTGGTGCTCTAGTTGGGCCGATCGACTCTACATTTGCTGAAACTTCCACCTGTGGATTGAGCGCGCGCAGAGCATCGCGTGCGGCAAGTGCTTTAGGCTTGCCGATATCCGGCATGCCATAAAGAGGTTGGCGGTGCAGGTTGCTTTCCTCGACCTCATCCGGGTCAAATATCGAAATCTTCTCAATTCCTGCACCGACTAAGTATTGCAGGACAGGGCAGCCTAACCCGCCAGCCCCGACGACCGCGACATGGGCTTTGCCCAATCTGGACTGACCGGCCTCGCCGATTTCGGGCAACTGCATCTGGCGGGCATACCTGCTCATGTGCTGCACACCCGCAACCATTCGCGCGTGCGGGCTTCGGGGTCGGCGGCCTGTTGAATGTCTGTCACCACCGCGGCACTATCCGCACCGGCGGCAAAAACACCGGACGCACGCTCTGGGGTCAACCCACCAATTGCGACTAACGGGACGGTTCCAGCCCTTGTTTTCCATCGGGTCACACGGTCCAATCCCTGCGGCTCCCATTTCATTTTTTTCAGTAGTGTCGAATAGACCGGGCCAAGCGCCACATACGCAGGATCGGAGGATAAGGCACGGTCAAGTTCGGCTTCGTCATGAGTGGAGAGTCCAATACGCACGCCCGCACGACGAAGGGCTGCAAAATCGGCAGTGTCCATATCCTCCTGCCCTAGGTGGACAAAGTTACAATTGAGATCCAAGGCCACCTGCCAGTAGTCATTCACCACAAGTTGGGCTTGATGGACGGCACAGATGTCGCGGGCTCGGGCGATCTGACGACGAACTTCGGGCTCTGGCATATTCTTGATGCGCAATTGCACAAGCTTCACGCCCTGAGGCACCAACAGTTCCAACCGCCCCACATGGCCCGTGATCAGATAGAACCGTTCCATCACATCAACTCCGCGAGGCCGAGTACGGGAGTGGAAGGCACCGCCACATCTCTCCGATCAATTGGATCAGAGGTAAAACCCGCACGCCCGGCCTCGACCGCCAGGGCCATGGCTCGTGCCATGCCGACGGGATCGCCCGCCTTGGCCACCGCGGTATTGAGCAGGATCGCATCCATACCCAGTTCCATGGCCTGTACCGCATCAGAGGGCCGTCCGATTCCGGCATCGACGATCAGAGGAACATCCGGAAAATGCGCACGCATCGTCCGCAAAGCATCAGGCGTGCGCAACCCTTGGCCTGAACCGATGGGCGCTCCCCAAGGCATTAGGACTTCGCATCCCGCTTCCAGCAGCTTCTCACCCACAATCAGGTCATCCGTCATGTACGGGAAAACTTTGAAACCATCGGTCGTCAGAATACGTGCGGCTTCGACCAAGGCGAAGACATCCGGCTGAAGATTATCCGCGTGGCCAATCACCTCCAGCTTGATCCAATCGGTTGCAAAAAGTTCACGAGCCATTTGTGCGGTGGTCACAGCCTCTTGCACCGAATGGCACCCGGCAGTGTTGGGCAGGATGTGGGCACCCGTTGCGCGTAGCATGTCCCAGAACCCTGCACCTGTCCCATCCGCTGTTTCGCGACGCAGGCTGACAGTGACCACCTCGCAACCGCTGGCGCGGATCGCTTGGTGCAGAATCGCGGGTGACGGGTATTGCGCTGTGCCTAGAAACATAGGCACTGAAATATCGACATCGTAGATTCTCATGTCAGCCTCCTTGCATCGGGGCCAGAACTTCCAGCCGGTCACCTATGTTCAACACGGTTACGCTGCGCGCAGACGCCGGTACAAACTGGCCATTTAGCGCCGTTGCGATGGCGGGACTGATAAAGCCAAGCTCGACGAGCGCCGCGTCCAGCGTTTCGGCAGATACTTCATGCGTTTTGGCATTCACTGTGATGTGCATGTTTCGTCTCCGGAATGAGATGTTGGACCACCCTGGCCGCCATTGCCGGGGCCAGAAGGAAGCCGTGACGATAAAGACCGTTCAGATGCAGAGTGTCGCCACACTGAACAAGGCGAGGAAGGTTGTCGGGAAAGGCCGGGCGTAACCCGCTACCGGTTTCTGTGACGCTGGCTTCGGCGAAACCAGGGTGGATGGCAAAGGCCGCAGTAAGTAGTTCGGAAAGCGAACGCAGGGTTACCGGACGCTCGGACGAGCTTTCGATCATTGTGCCGCCGATCATAAAGTGGTTGTCTCTACGCGGGACGAGGTAGAGCGGAATGCGCGGATGCAATAGGCGGATGGTTCGGCTGATCGTGACCCCCGGGCAATGCAGTATCGCCATCTCACCGCGCACAGGGCGCAGATCGGACAGAGCGGCTTGAATACCTGTGCAATCGAGATCGACATGACCCGGTGCTTTGGTTCCAAGAAGGATCTCAACACCCAGAGCCTGCGCTGCCTCGGCCAGATCCCGCAGGGCGCGTCGCGGATCCAGGTGGGCCTCGGTTTTATAAAACAACCCGTGCGAAAACCGGCCTGCTAAAGACGGTTCCAAGGCGCTGATGTCAGCGACGTCCATCTCACGATACCCGAAGGTGCGCCGGGCAAAGCGCGTCAACTCTGCCCTGTCGCGGGCCGGGGCGACTACCAACGTACCAAGACGGGTGACGGGTGTGATGTCCGCCCACCAATCAGCCGCCCTCGCACCAAGAGTGATTACTTCTTCCTCGGCATTTTCACGTTCGCACCACGGAGCCAACATGCCACCTGCGAACCGAGAAACGCTCCCATCTCCGATCTCGGTGCGGGCTTCGTACACGCGTACCCGGACCCCCGCCCGTGCAAGCTCCAAGGCTGAGGTGAGGCCGGCGAGACCGGCCCCCGCGATGGTAATCATTCGCTCGGTTCCTCGACGGGCATATAAAGATCGCCCCCCTCGCGGTATTTTGCAGCCATGGCCTCCATCCCCTCTTTCTGCGCTTCGGCACGGATGTCATGGGAAATCCGCATCGAGCAGAACTTAGGCCCGCACATGGAGCAGAAATGCGCTACTTTATAGGCCTGTTTGGGCAAGGTCTGGTCATGAAAATCGCGTGCAGTGTCAGGATCAAGCGACAGGTTGAACTGGTCCTCCCAGCGGAATTCGAACCGCGCCCGGCTTAGCGCATCATCGCGTCGCTGTGCGCCAGGCAGCCCTTTGGCCAGATCGGCAGCATGCGCGGCGATTTTGTATGTGATCACTCCAGTTTTGACATCATCGCGGTCTGGTAGGCCCAGATGCTCTTTGGGCGTGACGTAGCATAGCATGGCGCAACCGAACCAACCGATCATCGCAGCGCCAATACCGCTCGTGATGTGATCATAACCCGGCGCGATATCGGTGGTAAGCGGCCCAAGCGTATAGAAAGGCGCTTCGTGGCAGCATTCCAACTGCTTATCCATGTTCTCCTTGATCTTGTGCATGGCCACATGGCCCGGCCCTTCGATCATCACCTGGCAGTCTTTGGCCCAGGCGATTTTCGTCAGCTCACCCAAGGTCTCTAGCTCAGCAAATTGCGCCTCATCATTGGCGTCGGCGATCGAGCCAGGGCGCAACCCGTCACCCAAGCTGAAGGCAACATCATACTGACGGCAGATGTCGCAAATCTCTTCGAAGTGTTCATAAAGAAACGACTCCTTGTGGTGATGCAGGCACCACTTGGCCATGATCGAGCCGCCGCGCGAGACAATGCCAGTCACACGGTTGACCGTCATGGGGACCATATGCAGGCGTACACCCGCGTGGATGGTGAAATAGTCCACGCCCTGTTCGGCCTGCTCGATCAGAGTATCGCGAAAGACTTCCCAGGTCAGATCCTCGGCAATACCGTTCACCTTTTCCAGCGCCTGATACATCGGGACAGTCCCGATAGGCACTGGGGAATTGCGAATGATCCATTCGCGGGTGTTATGGATGTTGCGCCCGGTTGAGAGATCCATAATCGTATCGGCACCCCAGCGGATGGCCCAGACCATCTTGTCGACCTCTTCCTCCATGCTGGAGGTCACGGCGGACGTTCCCATATTGGCATTCACCTTTACCAAAAAGTTTCGACCGATGATCATCGGTTCGGTTTCTGGGTGGTTGATATTGGCCGGGATGATCGCACGCCCTGCGGCAATTTCAGAGCGGACAAATTCAGGCGTCACATAGTCGGGGATATTGGCCCCAAAGTCGTTCCCGTCCCGATGGCAAGGTGACGTTTCGCGCAGCTGGTTTTCGCGGATCGCCGCAAACTCCATTTCTGGGGTGACGATCCCGGCCCGTGCATAGGCCAATTGAGTCGGAGCCAACCCATCCTTACCACGCAGCGGTCGTGTCTTGACTGGAAATTCGGGTGTCAGCTTGTCCTTGTGAACAAAGCCGTTATCTGCATCAGTGATCTCGCGCCCTTCATATTTTTCGACATCACCGCGCGCCTTGATCCATTCGGCGCGCACTGGTGCCAGACCCTGCCTAATGTCCGTCATCACTCTCGGATCGGTGTAAGGGCCTGAACTGTCATAGATAGGCAGCGGAGCTTCACCGGCTGTCGGATGAGTCGAAATTTCGCGCATCGGTACGCGGATGTCTGAATGCAACTCGCCAGCGACGTAGATTTTGCGCGATGCGGGCATTTCATCGGTGGTAATTTTTGGGTTTGGTAGGTTCACTTTGGCGCTCCTCAAGCTCAGGTCTCAAAAAGACACCAGAAGAGTTTGGGAGGAGGCAAAGGCAAAACGTGCCTTGTGTTCCGGTTGCGCAAGCCAGAATGGGCTGTGCGACCTTAGCTTCCTACGCCAGTGTCAACTGGGTCAGGTTCAAAGGGTCGCATCACCGGGTTTTCACCCAATCAGCCTCTCAGTCCCTTGGGCGGGACTCCCCTGCGTAGGTTTGCGATAGGATGGAACAGCCGGTTTGTAAAGTCTCAAGAAACAACCTTTCGTGCAATCGCGGTGAAAGCACACCTTGTCCGGATAGCGGGCAATCAGGCGGGTTGGTCTGACGACAGTTTCAGTTGGGCTTGAAGCGCTCAATCAATACTACCGGAAAACGTATTGGCTAAATCGAGAATAGTGTCGATGCTCTACACCGAACCGAGCGGCCTTTACCTACGGAGATGTCCGAAAAAGAAACCCGCCAAAATTTGGCGGGTTTCGGTACTCTAGTGGATAGCCTGTATTGTAGGATCAGCCGAAGACACGCCCCAACGCGCCGTCTACGGCATCGGTGATCTGGTCGATATCGTCCGCTGTTGAAATCAGCGCTGGCGAGAAGCAAAGGGTGTTGTTGCGGCTGGGGATCGAACGGTTGGTAACACCGATGATAACGCCCTGCGCCATACAGTCAGCCACGACGGCCTGTGCCTGCTTTTCGTCCACCGGCTCTTTGGAACCACGATCCGCGACCAGTTCGGCGCCCAGGAACAGGCCCTTGCCACGCACATCGCCGATAACCTTGTGCTTTTCCATCAGCGCCTGAAGGTTGCCCATCATGCGGTCGCCCATATCGATGCAGTTCTGCAGCAGGTTTTCATCCTGAATGATGCGCATGTTCTCAACCGCCGCTGCCGGACCCGCGGTGCAGCCGCCAAAGGTGGAGATGTCGCGGAAATAGCTCATCGGGTCTGAAGCGTCGTCCTTGAACATGTCAAAGACTTCCTCGGTGGTCACCATGCAGGCAATCGCGGCATAACCCGAGGCAACGCCCTTGGCCATGGTCACGAAATCAGGCTTGATACCGTATTGCTGATAGCCAAACCAGGTGCCGGTCCGGCCAACGCCGCAGACAACCTCGTCAATGTGCAGCAGCACGTCGTATTTCTTGCAGATTTCCTGCACGCGGGGCCAATAGCCTTCGGGCGCTTCGATGACGCCACCGCCTGCGGTCACCGGCTCAAGGCACAGGGCGCCAACGGTGTCGGGGCCTTCGCGCAGGATGACCTCTTCGATCTGGTTGGCAGCCCATTCGCCAAAGTTCTCTTCCGGCGCGCCGTCGAGCTCGTGCTTGCGGTATTCCATGCAGTGCGGAACGCGCACGAAATCGGGTGCGAAGGGGCCGTATTGCGCAGTGCGCTCGTCCTGACCGCCTGCCGACATGGTCGCCAGGGTCGAGCCGTGGTAGTCGCGGTCGCGATACAGGATTTTGGTCTTTTTACCGCCGTACTTCTTGTGCGCGATCTGGCGGATCATCTTGAACGCCTTCTCGTTCGCCTCGGAACCTGAGTTCGTGTAGTACACGCGGCTCATGCCCGGCATCTTGTCGATCAGCATTTCCGCGAAATTCGAACCGGGGATCGAGCCTGCGGTATTGGCGAAATAGCACAGCTTCATCAGCTGGTCATAAACCGCCTTACAGATGGATTCGCGGCCATAGCCAACGTTGACAGTCCAGACCCCGCCAGAGACAGCATCCAGATGCTCCTTGCCCTTCTGGTCCCAAACGCGCATCCCCTTGCCTTCGACAATGATACGGGGGTCATTGGTCTCAAAAGGCTTATGCTGGATCAGGTGATGCCAGATGTGGGCGCGGTCAGCTTCGACAACGCGGGAAAGATCGTTTTCGTTGAACGTGCCGTCCATGACATGTCCTTTCAAAATAGGGCGCACGGGAATCAGAGCATCCCTGTGGGCGCAAAGTGACGTGATACTGCAGATCAACGCGAATGGTGCGCGTGAAGTAGGGCCAGATTAGCCCAGAGAATATCTCCAGTGTACCAGAATCGCGTATTAATACGGGTTTGTTCTGGCGTAAACTTTGTGCTCAATACGCCAATCTGTCGAGTTTGGGAGGATCGCCGGATGACAGCCACACCAATCTACCAGCAACATCTGGATAAAACCCCTGCGAATTTTACGCCTTTGTCCCCGCTCAGCTATCTTGAGCGGACAGCGGCAGTGTATCCGGATTACCCATCCGTGGTGTATGGCGAGCGCCGGTATAACTGGGCTGAAACCTATGCGCGGAGCCGACGACTGGCCAGCGCGCTGACTGCGCGTGGCGTGGGCGTGGGCGACACTGTTTCGATCATCGCGGCCAATATCCCCGAGCTTTACGAGGCACATTTTGGCGTGCCCATGGCGGGCGCAGTGCTGAATGCGATCAACACTCGGCTGGATGCGCCGATCATCACCTTTATTCTGAACCATGCCGAAACCAAGGTGCTGCTGGTTGATCCCGAATTCTCGGGCGTCGTGAAACAGGCGCTGACGCAGGTGGATCATGACATTCTGGTGATCGATATCGAAGATGCCAGCTTTGACGGTGGCGAACGATTGGGTGATTTGACCTATGAGGGGCTGCTGGCCGAGGGCGATCCGGAGTTCGATTGGTCTTTGCCCGCAGATGAATGGGACGCGATCACGCTGAACTATACGTCCGGCACCACCGGCAACCCCAAGGGTGTGGTTTATCATCACCGGGGCGCGGCACTGAACGCGACGTCGAATATTCTGACCTGGGGGATGCCGCAGCATTCGGTCTATTTGTGGACCCTGCCGATGTTTCATTGCAACGGCTGGTGCTTCCCGTGGACGATGGCAGCCAACGCCGGCACGTCCGTTTGCTTGCGCGCCGTGCGCGAAGAACCCATCTATCGCGCGTTCCGTGAAGAGGGCGTAACCCATTTCTGCGGCGCGCCGATTGTGCTGAACATGCTGGCCAACGCGCCGGATCACCTCAAGGATTTCACGCAGCAGATTAAGGCGATGACCGCTGGCGCCCCACCGCCTGCCAAGGTGATCGAAGCGATGGAGGGGATGGGCGTTGAGGTTACCCATGTCTATGGCCTGACTGAGACCTATGGCCCGTCTGTTGTCTGCGCCTGGAAGGACGAGTGGAACGACAAGGGCGCGGAAGATCGCGCTGCGTTGAAGGTGCGTCAGGGGGTGAAATACGTGGCACTCTCGGGCCTGATGGTCGCTGACCCCGAGACGATGGAGCCCGTGCCTTCGGATGGCGAAACCATGGGCGAGATATTCATGCAGGGCAATATCGTCATGAAGGGCTATCTCAAGAACGCCGAGGCGACGGACAAGGTCTTCAAAGGCGGTTGGTTTGCTTCAGGCGATCTGGGCGTGATGCACCCGGATGGCTACATCGCGCTGAAGGATCGGTCCAAGGATATCATCATCTCGGGCGGCGAGAATATCTCATCCGTTGAGGTCGAAGACACGCTTTATAAACACCCGGCCGTGATGGAGGCAGCGGTGGTGGCCCGCCCGGATGAGAAATGGGGTGAAACGCCGTGCGCATTTGTTGAATTGAAACCGCAGGCAGAGGCGAATGAGGCGGATATCATCACTTTCTGCCGGGATCATATGGCCCACTTCAAAGCGCCCAAGACGGTTGTTTTCGGGGCGTTGCCGAAAACGTCGACGGGGAAAATTCAGAAGTTCATCTTGCGCGACCGGGCGCGGGAGCTGGGTTAATCGAAGATCGACAGATCAAGTTCCAGCATCTCGCCCATCCAAATGGCGCGATCCCGGTGATCGGCCAAGTGATCGCCGGTTTCTGGATGGGTAAAGATGGTCAGCCCTTTCCGGTTCAGGATCAGCCAGGGAAAGACCTGATCAAAGGCTTCGGCGGGAAAGCCCAGCTGGCAACTCCAGCGCGGGTGGGGCCCAACATTGCGCGCGTGCATCCGACCCATCTGCACGGTGGGAAACAGACGCGTGGCCTCTTCACAGACCTGCTGCGCCGTGTCCTGTGTGTCGGCGTCGAAATAGACATGGGCGTGGTAGCCGGTGATCTCGGGCATGGGGGTCTCCGTCTGACGTTGTACAGAAACCTAAGGGTGGCGCGAGGATTTGTGCACCCATACTGCCACACAGACCCTGTGCACCGGTTCAGAGCGGAGTGTGCAGATCGGGATGGGCTGCGGCAAAGGCGGAATGCTCGGCGCAGACGGCCTCGACTGCTGTCAGGCGTGGCATGTCGGATAGATCAACTTCCCACCGGCGCGCATTATAAAGCTGTGGGATCAGGCAGATATCGGCCAGACCGGGGGTGTCTCCGGTGCAGAACGGGGATTGATCAAAGCCGCTCAGCAGCGATTCAAACGCCAGCAGACCCGGCCGGATGAAGTGGCGCATCCAGTCGCCGGGCATGTCGCCAGCGCCATTGCTAAGCGCGGTGGCATGTTTGGCAACCGACAGGTTGCAGACCGGATGGATATCCACCGCGATGCTGTGCGCCAATGCCCGCGCCGCGGCTCGCTTGGCCGGATCGGTTGGCAGCAGGCCCAGGTCGCGGGTCTCATCCAGATAATCGATGATCGCCAGCGATTGGGTCAATCGAACCCCATCGATATCCAGCACCGGGACCAGACCCTGCGGGTTGCGTTCCAAATGATCCGAGGCGCGATGCGCTCCGTTCACCAGTTCGACCACAACAGGGCGATAGGTGATCCCTGCTAAATTGAGCGCAATTCGCACCCGGTAACTGGCGGACGAGCGCCAGTAATCATACAGCACCACTTCGGACATATGATGGTCAGCCTTTGCTTAGTTCCTTGGCATGCAGCCAGTCGGCATGCTGAGGGGCTCGTTTGGTGCGCGACCATTCTTCGAGCATATCCCATTTCACCGAATCCAGCCGGGCCAGCATGGCCTCTTCCTCGGGGTCGGGGCAAGCCAGTTCAACGCGGTGGCCGTTTGGGTCGAAGAAATAGATCGAGTGAAAGATCGAATGATCCGTGACACCCAGAACCTCGACCCCGTTGGCTTCGAGGTGGTCCTTGAACGCGATCAGTTCGTCGCGGTCCTTCACCTTGAACGCGATGTGTTGCACCCAAATCGGCGTGTTGGGATCGCGCCCCATCTCGGGCTTGGTGGGCAGTTCAAAAAACGCCAGCACGTTGCCGTTTCCAGCGTCCAGAAACAGGTGCATGTAAGGGTCGGGCTCGTGGGTCGAGGGCACATGGTCTTCGGCAATCGCCAGAATGAAGTCCATGTTCAGCATCTTGCCGTACCATTCCACCGTCTCTTTCGCATCCTTGCAGCGATAGGCGACGTGGTGAATTTGATCGATTTTCATGAGGCTTACTCCTGTTTCAGCGTTGCGGCCTCAAGCGCCTGCTTCAAGATTGCATTGTCGCCAATGTGGTTCGCCAGTACCAGCACGAGGCGTGCGTTGAACGCATCGCTTTCGGATTTCTCAAGCCCTTCATGGGCCGCCACCAGATCGGCATAGAAATCGTCGGCCTGGGTCAGGTTGGGTGAGAGTATCAGATTGGCCATGTCGCTTACTCCTTGCCTGTGGCGCGGCGCACCGCGTGCCGGAATGCGTTTTCTTCGTAAGTGTCGCGGCGGGCGGCCACGTGCTGATCGGGACGGATCAGGTAGACTGCTCCGGTCGCATCGCCCAGATAGCGGCGCTTCAGCGTCAGGGTCGGGTCGTCTTTGACCGAGAGTGCCAGGCGTTTGACGGTGATCCCATCGACCTCGATCTCATCCGGCGCATCGGCGTCGATGGTCAACAGCGTGAACTGTCCGGCCAGTTTCGGCAGCAGGAAGTCATCACCCAAAGGCGCATCGGGACAGGATGCCCCGGGGCGCGTCTGCGATGGTCCGTTCAACGCGTCCGCCGAATTCAGTGACGAGCCATCATAGACGCAAGGCACGCTGAGCCGACCTGAATTCACCATCGGTCGGGCAAAATCATAATGTTCACTCAGGTCCAATACCGCATCGCGCAGGATGCGGGACATCTGCGATTTCGGGGTGATGAAATCGGTCGAGCGGGTCGAGTTCAGGATATTCTCGTCCGCGCCGTGAATGCGTTCCTGATCGTAGCTGTCCAGCAGCGACTCTGGCGCTTTGCCGTCAATCACCAGTTTCAGCTTCCAGCACAGGTTGTCGGTGTCCTGAACGCCAGAATTTGCACCCCGTGCACCAAACGGGCTGACCTGATGCGCGCTGTCGCCTGCAAAGATCACTCGGCCGTGGCGGAATTGCTCCATCCGGCGGCACTGGAAGGTGTAGATGCTGACCCATTCCAGTTCGAAATTAACGTCCTCACCCAGCATGGCCTTGAGGCGCGGGATTACGTTTTCCGGGCGCTTTTCGCGCTCTTTGTCGATATCCCAACCCAGTTGTAGATCAATGCGCCAGACGCCATCGGGTTGCTTGTGCAGCAGCGCCGATTGGCCTTTGTTGAAGGGCGGATCGAACCAGAACCAGCGTTCCGAGGGGAAATCGGCCTCCATGATCACATCGGCGATCAGGAAGTTGTCCTCGAACACGCGGCCCACGAAATCCTTGCCCATCATGGCGCGCATAGGTGAGCCCGCGCCGTCGCAGGCGATCACCCAATCCGCCTCGATGGTGTACGAACCCTCGGGCGTTTCGACCTCAAGCTTGACGTGATCAGGGTGGGTTCCGACTGCTTCAACCTTGTTGCGGCCGCGGATTTCGATCGGAGCGCCCTGCGCCTGCAATTCGCGCACGCGGTCGACCAGAAACTGCTCGAAATAGTATTGCTGCAGGTTGAGGAAGGCCGGGCGCCGATCGCCGCTGTCGGGCTGCAGGTCGAACTCATAGACCTGACGTTCGTCGAAGAACACTTTGCCCTTATTCCAAAGAACACCCTTGTCCACCATCGGCTGTCCGCAGCCCAGACGGTCGAGGATTTCCAGCGGGCGTTTGGCAAAGCAAATGGCGCGGCTGCCGAAGCTGACTTTGTCATTGTCGTCCAGCACCAGCACCTCGACTCCTTGCTGTGCCAGATCAATGGCGGCGGCCAGACCCACCGGACCGGCCCCGACAACGATGACCTTGTGGCGCACTGGCGCGGGCGCGGATTGGTCCGGGCTGGCCTCGTAAGCATAAAGTGGAACTTCAAAGATCTTGTTCACTCTCTCTCTCCCATTTCTGGCGCATCGGGCGCACCGCATCTGTTCTCCGGCACAGTTGCGCCGGAGGTCTCGCGTTAGAGTTTCACCGTCAAATCCGGGCCGCCACGATCTGGATCAAATTCGGCCCGGAAATCTTAGCCCTGCAGGGCCTCCCACATCTCCAGATCGCGCTGGGCGGTCCAGATACGGGGTGTGTCGATGCCGCGCGCCTCGTCATAGGCGCGGGCGACATTGAAGGGCAGGCAGTGTTCGTAGATCGCGTAGTCGGCGAATTTGGGGTCGCATTCGGCGCGAACCGCGTCCCATGCTTCTTTCAGGCTGCCACCGCGCGCTGCGACCTTGGCCGCCGGGCGATAGGTGCTTTCTACGAAATCGCGAGTGTTCTCGATGGCCGCATTGACCATGTCCTTACCGACCAATGCGTCGCCACGCCCCGGCGCGATAGCGTCTACGTCGAACCACTTGATTTCATCCAGCGTATCGCCCCAGTCGCTGAAATGCCCGTCGCCGCAATAGCATGCCGAGTGGTATTCGACGATATCACCGGTGAACATGACATTCTGATCGGGCACATGGATGACGATATCACCTGCCGTATGGGCGCGGCCCAGATGCATAAGGTCGATCCGGCGGTTGCCCAGATAAACGGTCATGTTGTCGCTGAATGTGGTGGTGGGCCATGTGAGGCCGGGGATGCTTTCATGCCCTTCGAATAGGCGGGGGAAGCGTTGGAATTCGCTGTCCCAATCCTCCTGACCGCGTTCAACAACCATGGCGCGAGCCATGTCCGACATCAGGATTTGCTGCGCGCCAAAAGCGCTGGCGCCGAGCACACGAACTGCGTGGTAATGCGTCAGCGCCACATGGGTGATCGGCTTGTCCGTGACCGAGCGCACGCATTCGATCACCTTGTTGGCCAGACGCGGGGTCGCCTGCGCCTCGACAATCATCACGCTGTCATCGCCGATGATCACGCCCGAGTTTGGGTCGCCTTCGGCGGTGAAGGCGTAAAGCCCTTCGCCCACCTCAGTGAAGCTGATTTTCTTTTCCGACATGTCCCCCTGGGACGCGAATGCCTTGGCCATCTCTCAATCCTTTTGCAAAAACTCGAGCCGGTTTCCAAAGGGGTCTTCGGTGAAAAACCGGCGGCGGTCATTTAGTGTTGTGTCCCAGCGCAATTTCTGACCGTAACTTTCGATCTGAGCGGCGATCGCATCCAGATCATCGGCGGCGAAACCCGGATGGGCTTTGCGGGCTGGTGAGAAGTCTTTCTCGACACCCAAGTGAAGTTCGCACTGACCCAGCGCCAGCCAGAGGCCACCACGCGCGTGCAGGGCTTCGGGCTTTTGCAGTTCGCTCAACCCCAGAGCATCGCACCAGAATTTCCGGGCGGTGGATTCGCCACCTTCGGGAAGCGCGATCTGGATATGGTCGAGCCCAAACATCAATCAGCGCGCATAAGGGTCGCTTAACGCTGGCAGCACAGTGCCCACGCAATCGCCGAAGCCGATGGTGTAGCCGTCGCCCTTGGCCGCGCCGGTCAGAGTCATGGTGTCACCATCTTCGATAAAATTGCGGGTTTCGCCGGTGTCTAGCGTCAGCGGTTCTTTCCCGCCCCAGCTGAGTTCCAGTAATGAGCCGCGTTCCGGTTTGGTCGGGCCCGAGATGGTGCCGGATCCCAGCAGGTCGCCTGTGTTCATGGGGCAGCCAGACGTCGAGTGATGCGCCAACTGCTGTGCCGCCGAGTAGTACATCTCGCGGTAATTGGTCCGCGCGATGGTCGTGGCGTCTTTGCCTTCGGGTGCCATGGTCACGGCCAGATCAATGTCATACAGCATCGGTCCACAATCTTTCAGGTGATCCAACAGGGCAAACTCACGATCCGACGTGTCGCAGCGAAATGGCTCCAGCGCCGCTTTGGTCACGATCCACGGGCTGATCGAGGTCGCTGTCGCCTTGGCTTGAAACGGTCCCAGCGGTTGGTATTCCCACGCCTGAATATCGCGCGCGGACCAGTCATTCAGCAGGACGTATCCAAAGATGTTGTCATCGGCTTCCTGCACAGAAATCGGGCCGTCAGACGGTGTGCCGACGATCGCACCCATCTCAAGCTCGATATCAAAGCGGCGGCAGGGCAGGAAGGCGGGCAGGTCTTGATCGGGGGATTTCAGTTGACCCCAAGGGCGGCGGATATCGGTGCCCGAAACAACCACCGAAGAGGCGCGCCCATTATAGCCGATGGGGATGTGCAGCCAGTTCGGCGGCAGCGCATTTTCAGCGCCACGGAACATGGTGCCAACGTTCTGGGCGTGATGGCGTCCCGCGTAGAAATCGGTGTATTCGCTGACGGCAAAGGGCATATGCATCGCGGCCTCGTCCTGCGGGATCAGCAGGCCTTCGATCTTGTGCTGCGCGTCTGAGCCTTCGGCCAGCAGAGCGATCAGGCGGTCGCGCAAGGCGGCCCATACGGCAGGGCCTTCTTCCATCAACGGATTCCAAAACGGCAGATCAAAGAGCGGCTCGTCAGAGAGTGCGATTAGCCCATCGACCTCGGCGGCGGTGACGTCAAAGATCATGTCACCGATAGCCACCCCACAGCGGGGCTCGGTGCTTTCTGTAGAGAATACGCCATAAGGCAGGTTGTTCAGTGGAAATGGGTGATCGGCGGAATTGGCCGATGAGACCCAGGAACTAATTAAAGGCATCTTGTCTCCAAACCTTTGTTCGCGGCCAAGATTTTTCGACGAAAAATCTATGGTCTTGAGCTGTACTTACTTCTTGCCGGGGGTTCCGTCGAATTTCTTTTCGATGTCGCTCCAGCAATCGATGTAATCGTCCTGCAGCGGGGCCTCGGTTGCGGCAAAACCGGTCAGGTGCTGCGGGAAGCGGGTTTCGAACATGAAGGACATGGTGTTTTCCAGCTTATCCGGGCCGAGGTTCGAATTCGACGCCTTTTCAAAAGCTTCCTTGTCGGGCCCGTGTGGGATCATCATGTTATGCAGGCTCATGCCGCCCGGGATGAACCCTTGCGGTTTGGCGTCGTACTGACCGTAGATGTTGCCCATCAGTTCGGACATGATGTTTTTGTGATACCAGGGTGGGCGGAACGTGTCTTCCATAACCATCCAGCGCTCGCGGAACAGCACAAAGTCGATATTGGCCGTGCCCGGCTGGCCTGAGGGTGCGGTGAGGACGGTAAAGATCGACGGATCGGGATGGTCGAACAGGATCGCGCCGACCGGGCAATAGGTGCTCAGATCGTATTTGTAAGGCGTGTAGTTGCCATGCCAAGCGACCACATCCAGCGGGCTGTGACCGATCTTGGTAGTGTGGAACTGCCCGCACCATTTAATTGTCACGGTCGAGGGCACCTCGCGATCCTCAAACGCCGCCACGGGAGCTTTGAAGTCGCGTGGGTTTGCCATGCAGTTGGCCCCAATCGGGCCACGCCCGGGCAGTTCGAATTTCTGTCCGTAATTCTCGCAAACAAATCCGCGCGCGGGGCCTTCCAGCACTTCGACGCGATAGAGCAGCCCGCGTGGGATAATCGCGATCTCCTTCGGCTCCAGATCGATGATGCCCATTTCAGTGGCAAAACGCAGGCGACCTTCCTGGGGCACCACCAGCAGTTCGGAATCTGCCGAGAAGAAATAGTCATCCACCATCGATTCTGTGACCAGATAGATGTGGCTGGCCATTCCGACCTGAGTATTCACGTCCCCGGCCGTGGTCATCGTGCGCATGCCGGTCAACCAGGTCAGGCCTTCATCTGAATGCGGAACCGGGTTCCAACGGTATTGTCCCAACGAAATTACGTCCGGATCAACGCAGGGCGCTGAATTCCAGTAAGGCAGGTCGATTTTCTCATATCGATGCGAATGCTTCACCGATGGCCGGATGCGATAGCACCACGTGCGTTCGGGCGGGTTGGCAGTGAAGGCGGTGCCGCTCAGTTGTTCACCATATAACCCATAGTTACATTTTTGCGGACTGTTCATGCCCTGCGGCAGCGCACCGGGCAGGGCCTCGGTCTCAAAGTCATTGCCAAAGCCGGGCATATAGCCGGGATGGGTCCCGACAGGGGTGCTGGCCTGGGTCATCTTATGCGGATCGGTGGGGCGATTCATCGGGCGCTCCTTCAAGTTGCTGCTTGTCGGATAATAGTTGATTTTGTAACTAACAAGGATGACACAACAGAATAATGACGAAAAAGATGAGTTTGATTTGCGAAATTTCCTGCCATTCCTGTTGAATCAGGCGGCCGAGGAAAGCTCGCTCGAATTTCAGCGCGTCTACAAGAATCGATATGGGATGTTGCGTACCGAATGGCGGGTGCTGTTTCACCTTGGGAATTATGGTGAGATGACGGCCAAGGAAATCGGCTTGCGCGCGAAGATCCATAAGACCAAAGTCAGCCGCGCTGTGCGCAAGCTTGAACAGCGCCGATATCTGAAACGGACGCGGGACGAAAACGACCGCAGAGTTGAAAGACTAACGCTGACAACCTCTGGCCAGAGTGTGTATCGTGAGCTACGCGGAATTGCGCGCGATTATGACGCTAAGCTTGCAGCCCATTTTACGACCGGCGAAGCCGCATTGCTGCGCATGATGCTGCGACGTCTAGCTGGAATGGAATAGCGCTCTGGTAATCTGGGGCAATGATCCCCAGATCAACGCCATAACAAACACAGGACTGTGAAATGACCAAGCCGGAGTCCCCAACGGCAAAATCCCATAATCTGATCGATTGGCTTGTTGCCCGAGGTTTGGAAGGGGCTGACAAAGAAGAGCTGCTGGACGGTTACTGCAACCGTCTGGTCGATCTTGGCGTGCCTTTGATGCGGTTCCACGCAGCGCAACCGGCATTGCATCCGGTCTACGGTGGCACTGGATACAGCTGGTATCAGGATCGCGGCGGTGATTTCCAAACTTTCGAATACTCCGAGGAGCCCAGCGAGGTTTGGACCAAAAGCCCGCTCTATGTCATTCTGAACGAGGACGTCGACGCGATCCGCGAACGTCTGGTCGATCAGAATGAACCCAGCCGATTTCCATTGCTGAACGAATTGCGGGAAAACGGTGCCACGGACTATTACGCGACTGGTATTAGCTTTGATGTGCCCAGCCAAACCAACCCGCACGATGCAAAAATGTCAATTGATGGCGTGCTGATGTCCTGGGCCAGCAACGCGCCTGAAGGGTTCGGCGACGATGATCTGGAAGTGATCGAAACTGCGCTGCCGCACCTGGGTTTGGCCTTGAAGTCGGCCTCGAATGCGCGGGTGTCTAAGGACTTGATGCGGGTTTACCTGGGACGTGATGCCGGGCGGCGGGTCCTGTCCGGCGAAATCCGACGGGGGTCTTTGCAGCAAATCGATGCAGTGATCTGGAATTTCGATCTCGAAGGTTTCACCAGCCTGTCGGAAGAACTTCCGGGGATTGAAGTCATTGACATGTTGAATGACTACCTCGCTGCGGTGGTGGATGTGGTTCATCAATGTGATGGCAATATCCTGAAATTTATGGGCGACGGGGTTATGGCGATGTTTGATGTGGGCGAAATTGATGCCGACGCCCGTGCCGCTCTGGCTGCCGCGACAATGCTTCAGGAGCGTATGGCCGAGCTGAACACCCTGCGCAAAGAGCGTGGGCAGCCCGTTTCGAACTATACGCTGGCCCTGCATGCGGGTGAGATTCTTTATGGCAATATCGGTGCCGACAGCCGTCTTGATTTTACTGTCATCGGCCCGACCGTGAACCAGACATCCCGTATCGCCGGGATGCATCGTTCGTTGGGGCAACGAATATTGATCTCGGATGATGTGGCCCGTGCGGCTCAGCCTTGCGATCAGGAACTGATCTCAGTTGGGCGCTATATGCTGCGAGGCGTGGCAGAGCCGAAAGAGCTGTTTACGGTCTACCATGCAGCGAACTAGATCGTGATAGGCGATAAAATATCCCGGGTGTAGGCTTCCGATGCGGAGTTGGTTGACGTCGGGGCAACCGAAAATCTATCATTGTACCGGAACGGATCTTTTCTTCAGTTCTTGATACAACATTGAACTATTGCAATTTAGAAAAATGCAACTCTTTAGTTTTGGTATTGATCAGTTGGGAACCTGTACGAGTGATGGCACTAAAAATTCCAAAATTCTCAGTGGATTATGCCCCGAGCGATAAGGTTTATGGTGGCAGAGCCGCGACCGCTACTCTTACATCGACCTGCCTAAATCGAGGGCAGAGTGCAAGCAAAAGCGATTGTGTGATCGTTGATGAATTCAATACAAACTGGAATGTGCGCGACTTCATCAAGATTTCAGATGTTACCGCCGCTGTTTCCAGCCTTGATGTCAAAAAGATCGAACGAATGCGATCGGTCGATTCCATACTCAAAGAGCTCAAGCTCACCGGTATACTTGAACTTGCGGATTACGCGGAACTGAACTCGCAGCGGTGGGTTCGTGGCCACTTATTAGCGCAAAAACTGGGTGGGTCTGGAAAATCCGAAAACTTGGTGCCGCTGGATCGCAACAAAAATGCTGTTATGGAGAAGTTTGAAACCTCTTTATACAATTTTTTCAAAGCCGCAAAAAACGCTGAGAAAATGTCGGCTAGTAAACACTATGTTCGTGTTGAGCTGAAAATCAAAGCCGAAGGCAATATGTCACCCTGGTTCAGCAATTGTTCTGATAGAGTAAAAAGAAAGTTAAGAAAACTCCCAGAGAAAATCACCTACAAGATTAAGACAGAGTACGTTGAAGCGAGCACGGGCAAAGCTCAATCAGCCCCGCCCAACAAGAACTACCCTAGACCTTTGAAGGCTCCACCACCGTTGAGCCTCTAAAAATCGATCTCAACCCCCGGCAGGTTCAATTCTTTCATCATGTCGCGCAATTCCTGCCGCGCGGCGATGTTCGAGATATTGAGCTGCTTGACGCCAATATCCTTGAGGTCCAGCAGGGTCAGCCCGCGCGGAAAAAGTTCGCGAAAGATAACCCGTTCAGAGAAACCAGATGCCACCCGGAAACCGATGCGCTGCGACAGCATCTCGATGGCGCGTTGCATCTTTTCCTTGTTGACCATGCGCTGCGTCCCGACCCGGTTTCGCACCACCACCCAGTCGATCGGTTTCAAGCCGGCCTGAGCACGCAATTGGCGCGCGTTCCAAACCATTTCGGAGTAGACCGACGGACCAAGGATTTTCTCACCCTTGGAATCGATCCGCGCCAGCAGGTCGAAATCGATGAAACTGTCGTTCAGCGGCGTAACCAGCGTATCGGCCAGTGAATGGGCCACCTGGCTGAGGCGCGTATGCGATCCGGGGCAATCGATCAGGATGAAATCGCTGTCACTTTCCAGCTCTGCAACGGCAGCCGACAGGCGGTGGTCATATATATTCTCGCCGGGTTTCAGCGCGCTGGCGTCAATCTCGGGCAGGTCGTGATGGCGCGGACTGGGCAGAGACAGGTCCGAGCCGTTGAGGAAGTTCAGGCGATTCTCGAAATACCGGCCCAGACTGCGCTGCCGCAAGTCGAGATCGAGCGTGCTGACCTTATGCCCCAGTCGAGCCAGGGCAGTGGCAACATGCATTGACACGGTCGATTTACCTGCGCCGCCTTTTTCGTTCCCGACCACGATGATATGTGCCATGCCTGTATTCCCAAGTCCCGCCGTGTTTATCTACACGTTGTGGCAGCCACTATATGTTGTGTGAGCGTGGAAGGGAAGAACCTCGGGCCGTCCCGAGTAGCTTTATCAGGCTCTATTTTGGAAAAACGCGTGATGGGTAGGGTTTAGTGTAAATCCTTGCCAATCAGACGCCCGTATTTCACTGTCGGGATCGAGGAATTGTGATTAAGGACAGCAATTGGACCATCTGTTTTTGAACGTCCTGAACGTGGTTCTGCCCGTCCTGATTTGTGCTGGAATCGGTTATTGTCTGGCACTAATCCGTGCTCCGTTCGACAATAAGGTCATTGGTGGAATCGTATCGAGGGTCGGGTATCCAACCCTGATCATCTCGCACTTGTCGACCACCAAAATCGCGGTCGGCACGTTTCTTGACGTGATGACAGCAGCCGCTTTGGCGATCGCAGGATTTGGAGTGTTGGGGTTTGTCGCGCTCAAACTGATGCGGTTGCCAGCGCGGGCGTTTTTAACGCCGCTTATGCACGGCAATGTCGGCAATATCGGTCTTCCCATAACCTTACTGGCGTTGGGGGATGCCGGCATGGCTTATACGATGGGATTTGTGGTTGTTGTGCTGATCAGTATTTTCACGATCGGTATGTGGATTCCGGCTGGGGAGTTCTCACCCAGAAAACTTGCTACATCTCCGATCATCTACGCCGTAGCACTGTCTCTGGTGCTGATGGCCACGGGCTATAGCCTTCCACAACCGGTTGCCAAATCCTTTGACATACTGGGTGGTCTCTCAATTCCGTTGATGCTGCTGACGTTGGGGCACACGCTTGCAACGCTGCGGATCATAAGCCTTGGGCGCGCTGTATTGCTGACCGCGTTGCACCTGGTGATGGCCATGGTGATTGCAAGCGCGCTGGTCTGGTCTTTCGGCTTCACAGGGGCCGAGCGGGGGGCGGTGATCTTGTGCTGCCTGATGCCGTCTTCCGTCGCAAGCTATCTATTCATTGATCAACATGTACCGGAATACGGGCCCGACGTGGCCGGGTTCATTCTGGTTTCAACCCTGACCACGATTTTGGTGTTGCCGGTGGCACTGTCCTACTGGGTCTGAAGTGGGCAAAGCTCGCCTAGTGGAAAAACTATACGCACCAACGAAAAATCGTTTAATAATAGGAACAACACAGCGCTAAGCTGTGCGCCACGAAGGCCAGCAGGCTATTCCTGAACGAGGAGTACACAGATGCCAGCAAGCGTCACTGATGACAATTCAGGCTCGGGTGGGGGGCGTCTGGTTCTCATAATGACGGCGCTGTGCATGATGGTAGTTGGGTTCAATTCGACCGCCGTTGCGACGATCCTGCCCAACCTGAAAACCGAATTTGATCTGTCACCATCCAGCCTGCAATGGGTGATGGCAATCTATACGGTGGTGAGCGCCACACTTGTTACCATCGTTAGCCGGCTGGGTGATATTACCGGCAAGGTCGGCGTATTCTTTGCCGGGATGATTGTGTTTGCCCTTGGCTCTGCCCTGGTGCTGCTTTCGCAGGATGCTGCCATGTTGTTGATAGGCCGAGGGGCTCAGGGCGCAGGGGCTGCGGCGTTGTTTGGCACCTCTCTGTCATTGTTGACGGCGGCGACGCCAGAAGATCAGCGGGCCAGCGTAACCGGCGCCTGGGGTGCGATCGTTGGGTTGGCGATCGGTGTGGGTCCGATCTTGGGCGGCGCGTTCGCGCATTACCTCAGTTGGCGGGGCGTGTTTGCCACCGATCTCGCGCTGCTGCTGGTTGCATTTCTGGTCGGGTTACGGGTGAGCAAGGAACATTATGTACCTGACACGCGGCTTGCTGGTGCGAAGTTTGATATGGCTGGTGCCGTTGCTTTGGTCCTTCTGCTCGGTCCGCTGTCCTTCGCTTTTAGCAATGGCGAAAGCCAGGGCTGGACCTCCAGTTCGACACTTATCCCGCTCTGCGTTTCAGCGATTGCGGTGATTGCGTTGATTATCACCTCGCGCCGAAGCGCAGACCCTCTGATCGAGCTACGTTATTTCCGTCATCCCCGCTATTTCATGGCAGCGGCGGGGATGTTCATCACCGGCTTCGCGCTGTTTAGCTTCTTTGTCTATTTCAACGTGTTTGTGCAGTCGCCCGATGCATTTGGCTTATCGGCCGTCGGCGCAGGTGTGGCGATCCTGCCGTTGAGCCTCAGCATGTTCGTTGTGTCCGTGATCGCGCCGCGCTTTCTGGCACCCTATAGCTTCCAATGGCCCGTGATACTTGGCATGGGTTTCATGGCCTGTGGTTTTCTGCTGTTGACCACGACGACGAACACGACCGGAATGGGGGGGATCTGGTGGAAGCTGCTGATCATCGGCACCGGGCTTGGCATCGGGTTTTCATTGCTGCCTCGTCTCGGGCTGCGGTTGTTGCCAGAAGAGCATATGGGGCAGGGCTCGGGTGTGGTGAACGCGTTCCTCTATTTTGGTGCGACCCTTGGTGCCGTGGTCGGTGGGCTGGCCGAGGCGATCACCACCCGTCGGGGTCTGACCGAAGTGATCGCCGCATTACCCGCTGGATCAGAGCAACGGGCCGATCTGGCTCATGCGTTGACCCATGGTACAGCCAGTCAGGTACAGCAGCTTATCGCTGGGCTTGATCCGGATACTGGCGCAACACTGGCACGTGCTCTGCGTGATCTTCAGGATGATGCTTTTGACAGTGTGATGCTGATCGCTGCCGGTGTTGCACTGGTTGGGATGCTGCTGGCATTGCTGCTGCTCAGAGGGCCCGTTCCGCCTGTGCATAGCGCGGTAAACCTGACCCGATAGCGCACGGTTTCAAGTGCGATTCTGGGTTTGGGGCTTACTTCATGCTCTGAGTTGAGCATCGCGAAAACACAACTGGTACGTCCGGAAGCACAACTTTTGTGAATAGCGGCTACCGGAACTGAGGTTATGATGTGGATGTACTGGTATTGGAAAATTTAATGAGTCTATTTGGTATCACGAAACGGTTTCTGTATGTCCTCTTATCACTGTGTACCTTGCCCGTATGCACTTTGGCACAAGATTCCTCGGCTTCGGGCAAATGGCCAATAGATAGGGTGCTGTCCTATGCACCGACACCTGATCTGAGTTGGCTCAATCATAAACCTGCCGGGTTTCACGGAAAAATTCTAGCGCAAGACGGTGCATTGGTGTTTGAGGATGGGACGCCAGTCCGTTTTTGGGGCGTTAATCTACAGGCATATGCGTTATTTCACACCAACCTGAATTCAGTCGAACTGCATGCCCAAAGGATGGCGCGGTTGGGGATTAACCTTGTCAGAATTCACCACCACGATTCTCATTGGGTGGGTCCTAACGTCTTCGGGTCAGATCCCTCTGATACGCTTAACCTCGACCCAGCGTCGATGCAAAAGCTCGACGCTTGGATTGCAGCGCTCAAGCGGCAAGGAATTTACGTATGGCTTGATCTCCATGTAGGTCGAAGGTTTACGCAGCAGGACGGAATTTCCGGGTTCGATGAGATTGCTGGGGATGACGATATTGCCGATGTCAGAGGCTTTAACTACATCTCGCCCAGTATTGAGGCGCGAATGATCGAATTCCAGAACGCCTATTTGCGCCACGAAAATTCATTGACGGGTCTTATGTATGCCGAGGATCCGGCAGTCGTCGCTGTGATGTTGACGAACGAAAACGACCTTACACATCACTTCGGCAATGCTCTCCTCCCGAATAAGAATGTACCTATGCATAGTGAACTATTCATGGCTCTGGCAGATGAATTTGCGCGCGGCAACGGGCTTGATCCCGATGAAACCTGGCGGACATGGGAGCACGGCGACTCGAAGATTTTTCTGAACGATCTTGAACGCCGTTTCAACGAACAACTGATCCCCGCTGTTCGCGACACTGGATTTGAAGGTCTGATCTCGACAACGAGCCTTTGGGGCGGGATGACAATCGCGGGTCTGCCATCGCTGACCGTTGGGTCCATAATCGACGCGCATAGTTATGGAGCAGTTGGTGAAATCGGTTTTGACCCGCGCCAACAGAGTGGTTTTTTGGAATGGATCGCGATCGCGCAGGTCGAAGGTATGCCGCTTAGCGTTTCAGAGTGGAACATTGGGGAGTTTCCCGCAGAAGATAGGTTCATCACGCCGCTCCGTGTGGCGACGAGCGCAGCGCATCAAGGCTGGGATGCCATGATGATCTATGGCTACTCACAGCAATCTCTGAACCGATCTACTTCGCCAAACAATTGGAGTATGGCCGAAGATCCCGGGATGATATGGATGATGCCCGCCGCAGCCCTTCTGTTCCGGGAAGGCCATGTCAAGCAAGCCGAGAATACGTACGCGATTTGCTTGGATGAGGACACGTTCTTTGGCCGTCCCGTGTCTCCGGAAACATCAGTTGCCATACGGACAGTGTTTGAACAAAGCAGGTTGGTAACATGTATGCCCGAGACTCGTGCATTGCCGTGGCTCGCGGCGACCAAATTGAACCGCGACGAATACGGCCCGCTTGATCTCGACAGATCATATCTGGCAGAGGATGCCACCGTTGTTGCCGCAGATACGGGCGAGTTTCAGCGCGACTTTGGCAATGCCCGGTTCACGGTGGACACGGTAAAGAGTCAGATTGCGGCAGGCTTTTTCCATGACGAGGTAATTACGACCAGAAATGTTGTATTCGACATCACGACACCCATGGCGGCGGTGGCAGTTCAAAGTCTGGATGGCAATGACATTGCACAATCGCGTCAGATTTTGATCTCGATTTCAGGGCGAAGTGTTCCTGTCGAACCTCAATCAGATAGCTTCCGGGTCGAACCGGTCACGGGCATTTTGCAGATTACCGCCTCCGCTGACCTCAAACTGAGGTCCGTTGATCCGGGCCGGGCCCTTCCTCCAATGGCGCATCAATATGAAAATGGCAGGCACATAGTTGACCTGACAGAACTTAATGGTGCGCGCTGGCTTTATCTTGATCTGTTGCAATAAAAAAAGACCGCCCCAAGGGACGGTCTTTTGAATTCGAGCGGTTTGGGATTAGAAGCCCAGACCTTCGTATTTCTTTTTGAACTTCGACACGCGGCCGCCAGCGTCCATCAAGCGCGACGAACCACCAGTCCATGCGGGGTGCACGGAGGGGTCGATTTCCAAGGCCAACTGGTCGCCTTCGGCACCCCAGGTGGATTTCATCTGAACCACGGTGCCATCGGTCATTTTGACGTCGATGAGGTGATAATCGGGATGGATGTCTTTTTTCATCTTTCCGCTCCTTACGCCTCGGCGCCAGCCTTGGGCTTGTAGTTGGTGACCTCTGCGATACGCGCGGATTTACCACGGCGCGAGCGCAGGTAGTACAGTTTGGCGCGACGAACGCGGCCACGGCGGACAACGGTGATGCTGTCGATGTTGGTCGAATGCAGCGGGAACACACGTTCCACACCTTCGCCAAACGAGATTTTGCGAACGGTGAACGAACCGGCGATGCCGTTGCCACCTTTACGTGCGATGCAGACGCCTTCGTAGTTCTGCACACGGGTACGTGACCCTTCGGTCACTTTAAAGCCGACACGGATGGTGTCACCGGCTTTGAAATCGGGGATGTCTTTCCCCAGGGCGGCAATCTGTTCCGCCTCAAGCTGTGCGATTAGGTCCATCGCAGTTACTCCTATCTGCTCGTGGTTGGTCCACGAAGTTTGGGCACGGGCTGAGAGCTCTTGGTCTTCACCGGGTCCTGCGTACAGCCCGCCAGAGGTCAGATCGAATGTTCCTTTTGGTCCGGTCCGCCCTGTCGCGCCGGGGCCGAAGAAAGCCGGGCGTCACGTCAGGATGCAAACCAAAACACCGGAGTCGCGTAATGCGGCACCGGATTGCGCTGCTTTAAGGGCTTTGTGTGCAGGGATCAAGCCTAAACTGGCACGATTCACTGCGGATGCCGGTGTGTTTTCGCCATCGGTCAAATACATCGTTGCCTTGGCGGCCAGATCAGGCATTCTGGGTTCAATTATCAGAGCAGAAATTTGATACAGGACCAAAAGATGCGCAAAGCACTCCTGCTGGCCGTCATAGCGCTTGCACTCTTCTCATGTGGCCGCCGCGGCCCCCAGCCTCAGGCGGTTGAACCGCAGGCCTTTGCGGACACGACCCCGCCTTCGATCATCTATCCCGCGTTTGGTGACGCCGACCCGCATGAATGGGAGGGTCGCCACCCCGGCCATTACCCGGTGCACGGGCTTGATGTATCGCGCTGGCAGGGGCCGATTGACTGGCGCACCGCCCAGAAATCCGGTGTCAGTTTCGCGTTCATCAAGGCCACCGAGGGTGGGGATTTCTCCGACCCGATGTTTGAAGAACATCGGCGCGGTGCACAGGCTGCTGGTGTGCCTTGGGGTGCCTACCACTATTACTATTTCTGCCGCCCAGCTCATGAGCAGGCCCGTTGGTTCATCCAGAACGTGCCCAAAGGGGCCGATCTGCCGCATGTGCTGGACATGGAATGGACGCCGCATTCCAAAACCTGCACCTTGCGCCCCGATGGGCGAACCGTCCGGGCCGAGGCAAAAAAATTCCTGGATATTCTGGAACGCCATTATGGGCGCCGCCCGATTGTCTATACAACGGTCGACTTTTACCGCGACTCCGACATTGGCCGGCTGCCCAAGACAGAGTTCTGGCTGCGTTCGGTCGCCGGACATCCTCGCAATGTTTATCCAAGCGCGATCTGGCGGTTCTGGCAATATACCGGCACAGGTCTCGTGCCGGGGGTTCAGGGCAAGGTCGACATCAACACCTTTAATGGTACGCCTGAGACTTGGGCGCTCTGGAAAGCGACCCGCTAGCCTTAGTCGTTGTCTTTGGATTTCTGATATGTGTCCCAAAGATCGGGCCGCCGTTCGCGGGTGATCTCTTCCGACATCTCATGACGCCAGTCAGCGATGCGACCGTGGTGGCCCGACATCAGAATGTCCGGGATCGGACGGCCTTTCCAGTCTGCGGGGCGGGTGTATTGCGGATGCTCCAGCAGGCCGGAGGAGAAGCTTTCTTCCTCAGCCGAAGCCTGATTACCCAGAACGCCAGGGATCAGCCTCACCGTAGCGTCGATCAGGGCTTGCGCCGCGATCTCGCCTCCGGTCATGACGAAATCGCCCAAGGAAACTTCTTGCACGCCGTAATGCTCAAGCACCCGCTCATCGATGCCCTCAAACCGACCACAAAGCAAGGTCATGCCATCGCAGCGCGCCAGACTCTGCATCATCTGCTGGTCCATCCGTCGCCCGCGTGGGCTTAGGTAGATCAGTGGCCAGTTGCCCCGGATGCCTGCCATCGTGTGCTCGATGGCATTGCCCAGCACATCGGCACGCAGGACCATGCCCGCACCGCCACCTGCAGGGGTGTCATCCACATTGCGATGCTTGCCAACCCCGAACTGGCGCAGATCGACGGTTTCCAATTGCCACAGCCCTTCCTGCAGAGCCTTGCCGGTCAGGCTTTCGCCCAGCACTCCGGGAAAGGCCGAAGGGAAAAGGGTGATGATCTTGGCCTTCCACACCCCATGCAGATCGGGCGTCGGCGTCATCAACTCGCGCGGCTTCAGCGTCGGGCGGATGGCTTTGCGGCCATGGGACTTTCCGGGTTTCTCTGTCATTTCGAGCCGATCAGGTTATTTTGGACGCGTTGAACCAGAGCAGCCTTTTGTTCGATCAACGCAGCGTCGTCCAGATCGGATCGGTTTATCTCCAACATTTGCTGCAAGATATCTTCAGGTAGACGTGGGTTCGAACGCGTCGGGCCCACCAGTTCGGCGGCCTTGTCGGGGGGCAAGTCAAGGAATTCGGAAAATGTATTTCCCGGACCATAGCGCAGGCCCTGCAGATCTTCCAGCCATTCGGTTCGGACTGACACCGAGGGCAGGCGATCCCGCACCGCCTCTGCCGCGATCTGGGGTGAGGGCACGGGTTCAAGCCGCGCGCGGAAGGTTTCAAAATCCTGGATCAGGCGCGATCGTTGCAGATCATGCGCCCAGAGGCTGCGCAGCCAGCTTCCGCGTTGGCGCAACGAGTAGTAGATCGTGATATGCACTTCTTCTCCGGCAAACCGGTCGCGGATCAGGCCGACAAGGCACGAGGCGAGCTCGGGCGCGGCCTCATAGCCCACCGCGACATTGCGGCTGGGGCGCAGGCCAGAGAAATTCTCTTCGCTCAGAACCAGTCCGCGCTTCTGGCCGAATTCCAGTGAATTCAGGAAGTGCCGCATCTGATCCTTGAAATCGCTCATCGCGCCGGGGGTGCCGTAGACGGAATAGCGTGTGGCTGCTTCGGACAGGCCGGTTTTGCGGGTCCGATAGGGCAGGACCAACGCATGGTGCGGCCAGATCAGTGACCGGTTTTCGAACAGAAAGGACTGTGCCGCCGTTGTCCCGGTCTTGTGCAGACCCAGATGCAGCAACACGCGGCGCATTACAGCAGGCCCTCAGGCGGATCGGCGATGATGCGGCCCTTGTCGAGATCAACGGTCGGAACGGATTCGAGTGTAAACGGCAGCAGCACGGTGGCCTTTAAGCCCGGCCCGTGTAGTTCCAACAGATCCGCCGCGCCGTGATTTTGAACCGATTTCACCCGGCCCAGCAGGGTGCCGCCGGTATCATAAACCTCAAGCCCGATCAGATCGGTGTGGTAAAACTCATCATCCGGCAGCGAGGGCAATTGATCGCGCCGCGCATAAAGGCGCAGACCGTTCAGCGCATCTGCCGCTTCCTTGGTCTCAATGCCACCCAGCCGGGCGGCAAAGCCGTTCTTGATCGCGCGGGTCAGGACTACGGGATAGCGCTCCTTTCCGGCTTCGTCGGTCAGGGGCGAGTAGCCCTCGATATCCTCGGGGACGGCGCAGAAGCTTTTCAGCCGCACCTCGCCACGCACACCGTACGAGCCCGCAATGCTGCCCACGCAGATCAGATCACTCATTTCGACCATCCGTCACACATAGCCCGTCCCGCCATTGCCCGATCACCTCGCACGCCTCGCGCTGGTTCGAGCGTTCGAAGAATACGCCCACAATAAAGGCGATCGCCAGCAGGATGGGAAGCCGTAACAATCCGAACATGTCTAGCGTACCTCGATGGGCAAAGTGTCATTGCGGTCTTCCCAGCCGACCTGTTCCAATTCAGGCCTATCTGAATAGCTTTCGGGCAGGCCTACACAGAAATAACCGATCAACCGCCAGTCTTTGGGCACATCCAGATCGCGCGCCAACTGGTCCGGGTTGAGGATCGAGACCCAACCCAGCCCCAGCCCTTCTGCCCGTAAGGCAAGCCAGAACAGGGTGATGGCAGAGACCACAGAATAGCGCCGCATTTCGGGCATAGTACCCGCGCCCAGACCTTGGCCTTTGTCGGTGGCATCGTCGCAAAACACGGCCAGCTGCACCGGGGCTTCTTTCATCCCGGACAGTTTCAACTGGCTATACAGCTGCGCCTTTTCGCCGGAATATCCGGTCAGCGCCTGTTCGTTTGCGGCTTGGAAATTCTTCAATGCCGCGTCGCGCGCGGCCTGACTTTCGACGCGGATCACGCGCCAGGGTTCGCTCAGCCCCACCGAGGGGGCCAGCCGAAACGCGTCGAGGCAGCGCGTCAGCACTGCCTCGTCTACCGCGTCGGTACGGAACCGGCGCACATCACGCCGGAGCCGCATCAACAGATCGAACTGCGTGCGAAAATCGTCGGTAAAAGCCTGATCCTGCACGCGTCCGACTGCTTATTCTTCTGCGGCTGCTTCTTCAGCCGGTGCAGCAGCGGCTTCGGCAGCTTCAGCAGCCTTGGCAGCTTTCTCTTCCGCGCGTTCCTGAGCTTTCTTGCCCGGGGTACCCTTGTTGGGGTTGTTGCGCTCGGCCTTGTCGCGGGCGCCGGCAGCTTCCAGCATACGCGCGATCCGGTCGGTGGGCTGTGCGCCCTGATCCAGCCAGTACTGGATGCGCTCCATGTTCATTTTCACGCGCTCTTCGCTGTCTTTCGGCAGCAGCGGGTTGTAGGTGCCCAGCTTTTCGATGAAACGGCCATCGCGCGGCATACGGCTGTCAGCCGCAACAATGCGATAGAAGGGACGCTTTTTCGAGCCGCCGCGGGCGAGACGAATTTTCATTGCCATGGTGGTATCTCCTTTGAATGGCGTATCCGGCGTAGGTGCCGGTTAGTTCTGATGTTTCTTGTGGTGTCGGATGACTTCCTGAATGATGAAATTCAGAAAAGCCTTGGCGAAATCGGGGTCCAGATCGGCCTCTTTCGCCAGGTCTTCTAACCGTGCGATCTGCGCGGCTTCGCGCGACGGATCGGACGGGGGAAGGTCGTGTGCGGCCTTGAGCTTGCCAACGGCCTGCGTGTGCTTGAACCGCTCGCCCAGCGTATAGACAAGGATCGCATCCAGCCGGTCGATGCTTTCGCGATGGTCTTTCAACAGCGCAGCAGCCTGTGTCACGGGGTTGTTCATTGGCCGGTCCTTTCGGTGGTCAAATCAATCTGCGGATGACGCCAGATCTGAGCGTGCTTGCCCAAAAGCTCGGCTCTCTCAATCTCCAGCGTTGCGCCCAGCCGTTCGGCTAGCGCGCGCGAACGGTCATTGGCATGGGCGATGTACGAAATCACACCGTTCAGCCCCTGATGCCGGGCGGCGTAGTCGCGTGCAGCCGCTGCGGCCTCAAAGCCCAGACCTTTGCCTTCGGCCTCAGCCATCAGCGTCCAGCCCAGCTCGGGCTCGGCCCAACCGGGGACGCAGATCATGCCCGCCCAGCCGACAAAGGCGCTGCTGGCCTTTTCGGTCAGGTGCCACAGGCCGTAACCACGCAGCGCCCAATGGCCCAGCCGGTTCGACAGAGAGCTCCAGCTTTCCAGCGCGTCCTTGGGGCCGCCGACCATATGGCTGCGCTCGGTCGCGAAGAATTCGGTCATCGCGGGTAGATCGTCCAGATGCGGTGCGCGCAGGATCAGGCGGTCTGTTTCGACGGTGGGGATGGTGAACGTGGTCATGCGTAGGCCTCCATCCCACCGTTCACCAGATCGCCGGGGGCCGGGTGCCGCCAAACCTGCATCGTGCCAAAAGCCGGGTGTTCGAACATATATTCAAACTGCGCGCCCAGCCGTTCCGCGACAGCCTTGCTGCCCAGATTATCCGGATCGATCAGCGAGATTGCGCTTTCCCAGCCCAGCACGTCATAGGCATGTGCGCGTGCAGCCAGTGCCGCTTCGGTCGCATAACCCTTGCCGGTGGCGTGGTTCATCAGGGTCCAGCCAATTTCGGGCTCGGGCCAGCTGTGAGGGTTCCACAAGCCAACATGGCCTACATAGGTGCCGGTGTCTTTTTCCTCGACACCCCAGAAGCCATATCCCCGCATCGCCCAGTGCCCCAACAACATGGCAACGGCACGCCATGTCTCATCCGGGCGTTTTGGTCCACCGACGAATTTCGAGGCGTCGCTGGCAAAGAACTCTGCCTCAGCCTCAAAATCGGCCTCGCAAGGGGCCCGCATGATCAGGCGTTCGGTTTCGAGGGTCGGTATGGCCATGGCAAGTGTCATGCCTGCACCTCGCCGTACCGCCAGACATGCTGGGTTGGGCCAAAGGCGCTTTCGGCAACGGCGTCGCGCGTTGCACCCAGACGCTGCGCCAATGCGTTCGAACGTGTGTTGGAGTGCGATACGTAGCTTACGAACTGGCCGGACCCCAGCAGATCGAAGCCAAAATCGCGAACGGCGCTGCACGCTTCGGTCGCATAGCCTTGCATGCGGTACTTGCTTTCGAACATATAGCCAAGCTCGGGCTCGTGGTCGTCCCATTCTAGGCCCAGAATGACGAAGCCAATGACCTGATCATCGTCTTTCAGCGTGACCGTGAACAGGCCATGTCCATGCAAAAGCCAGCCCGATGTGTAGTAGGAAAACTCGGTCCAGGCGTCCTGTTCGGTATCGCCAAAGCTGTCCTTGCAGATCGACGTCCATACCGGCAGGTCGTCCAGAGTAGGCGCGCGCAGAACCAGCCGCCGGGTCTGAATGACCGGCAGGGCCGCGCGATACTGCGCTGCTGCCATCGCCGCCTTTCCGGACGGGGGCTGGGTGCAGCGTGCGGGTGTCACTTTTTCTTTCCGAACCCGCTTAGACCCGGGGGCAGACCCATGCCGCCACCCAGTCCGGGCAGACCGCCGGGCATTTTGCCACCCATCGCTTTGGCGGCTTGCTCCAGAGCCTTGGGGTCCATGCCGGCGGCCATTTCCTCGGGGCTGGGGCCGCCTTTGCCGAACATGCCTTTCATGGCTTGTTTCAGCATCTTGCCTTTGCCCATTTTGCCCATCTTCTTCATCATGTCCGACATCTGCCGGTGCATCTTGAGCAGTTTGTTGAGGTCGCTGACCTCCATCCCCGAACCGGCGGCGATGCGTTTCTTGCGGCTCGCCTGCAACAGCTGCGGGTTGGCGCGTTCGCGTTTGGTCATGGATTGGATCATGGCGATCTGCTGGCGCAGGATCTTGTCGTCCAGACCCGCCTGATCCATCTGCTTGGCCATCTTGTTCATGCCCGGCATCATGCCCATCATGCCTTGCATGCCGCCCATCTGGATCATCTGCTCCAGCTGCATTTTCAGGTCGTTCATGTTGAACTGACCTTTGACCATGCGCTTCATCATGCGCTCGGTCTGTTCCATCTCCATCGTTTCCTGGGCTTTTTCGACCAGAGCAACGATGTCGCCCATGCCCAGAATACGACCGGCGATCCGGTCCGGCTCGAAGGTTTCGAGCGCGTCCATCTTCTCGCCCAGACCGACAAAGCGAATGGGCTTGCCGGTGACCGCACGCATAGACAGCGCCGCACCGCCGCGCCCGTCGCCGTCCATCCGGGTCAAGACCACGCCTGAGATGCCGACCTTAGCGTCGAATTCGTCGGCTACCTCAACGGCGACCTGACCGGTCAGGCCGTCGACCACCAGCAGGGTCTCGCGCGGGTCAACCGCGTTGCGGACCTGCTCGACCTCGTCCATCAGGACTTCGTCGATATGCAGACGGCCCGCGGTGTCCAACATGTAGACGTCATAGCCGCCCAGCGTCGCCTGCTGTTTGGCGCGCTTGGCGATGTCGACCGGTTTCTGGCCAGGTACGATCGGCAGCGTATCGACGCCGACCTGCGTGCCCAGAACGGCCAACTGATCCATCGCCGCTGGGCGATAGACGTCGAGCGAGGCCATCAGGACCTTCTTGCCCTCTTTCTCTTTCAGGCGTTTCGCCAGCTTACCGGTGGTGGTTGTCTTACCGGAACCCTGCAGGCCGACCATCAGGATCGGGGCAGGCGGGTTGTCGATCTTCAGCGCACCGGGGTCTTCTTCGCCGCGCAGTGTATCGACCAACGCGTCGTGCACGATCTTAACGACCTGCTGGCCGGGCGTGATCGATTTGGTGACAGCTTGACCGGTCGCCTGTTCCTGTACTTTCTTGACGAACTCGCGCGCCACCGGCAGCGAGACGTCGGCCTCAAGCAGGGCAACGCGGACTTCGCGCAGGGCAGTTTTCACGTCTTCTTCAGACAGGGCACCCTGTTTGGTCAGCCGGTCAAAGACGCCAGAGAGGCGTTCGGATAGATTTTCAAACATGCCTTCGGCCTCCTTAGCCGGTTATCTGGTGGCGTGCCCTAGATAGGACGCGTCGGTTAAATGCACAAACGCCCCCACGGGCGAAACTCGCTGGTGGGGGGCGATCCCTGAACGACTCAAGGGACCGGAAGATCAAACGCTTCCGGATGTTGGCGGCGATTTAGGCCGATTGGCTGGCAGAGTCAACCTTGCGTGCCGGAAGCCAGTCATTGACCGCATCCACCAACCGATGCGCACCGCGCCCGCTGGAATAGGCCTCAACAATGGGATGGCGTCCGGCGCTCATGCCTTCATCCAGTATCAGGACAGGGCGATAAAGGGTCGAGGTGCCATTGTCGCTACGTGAGGTCGTGCTTTCGGTTTCCGCGTGCGAAAGGTTTGAAAGAACGTGCTCCACTTGTTCGTACCCAAAGACCGACTGCCTGCGAATAGTGATGCTGTTCTTATCGCGGTCCAGAATGACCTGCACACGCCGGACGAAAGCGCAGAAGGCGCCAAAACCCAGTCCCCCGCCGAATAGTGCGAAGAAAATGCCGAACAAGATACCCTCGCCACCTTCACTGGCCATGAAGACGCCCGCGCCGACAAATGCCAGAATGAATAAAACCAGCGTGATGCCGATGAACCATGGCGTATTCGACAGGATCAGTTGGCTCTGAGTGTTGCGCGTGACTTTCATGGCGGCACGCTAGCACCGAAAACAGCGCCCGTCGTGTCTTGAATTTACCCGTCTGTTGAGCGATGAGCGCGCTATACGAGGAGGTTCCCATGGACGCATCATCTGTCTTTCAGGATACGTTGCCGCTCAGCTCGGATGCACTACTGGCGAAGTTGGATGAATGGGGGCTGCCATATCGGTTGCATACTCATATCCCGCTGCGCACCGTTGAGGATGCCAAAGGGGTCGAGGGCCGGTTCATGGTGCCGGGTGAAAACACACTGCGGCTCAAGAACCTGTATCTGCGCGACAAGAAAAAGCGGAACTATCTGGTGACGCTGGAACAGAGCCGCGAGATCGACCTCAAGGCGCTGGGCGCGGAGTTGGGGATTGGCAACCTATCCTTCGGCTCGGCGGATCGGCTGTTCCAGAACCTCGGCATCCGCCCTGGCGCGGTCAGTCCGCTGGCGATGATCAACGGCGTTGAGAACAACGTTAAGTTCTTCATGGACGCCTCCGCGCAACAGGCCGATGTCATCAACATGCACCCTTTGGTCAACGACCGAACCGTCGTTTTGTCGCGCGAAGACCTGATGGTGTTCTTTGATAAGATCGGGTGCGAGATAAACTGGCTGCCGTGATCACCCCTCAAGCGCTTCGTTCAATGCGGCAGCGACATGGGCGGCAGAGGGGTTGACGAACAGGTGACCGTCCGCCTCGAACACCGGATCGTCCAGATGATCGGGGAAGGCCAGAGGCAACTCGGTACAGGCCAGCAAGATCGCGGTTCCGGGTGTGGCGTGTTTGTTGCAGAAGGCCAGCAGGCGCGCATGTGCGGTGTCGGATGCGCCGCCGTAGAAATCACTGTCGATCATCGCCTGCATCTCGGCGATCTCAGGCTCGGGCAGGCGTGTGTTTGCCGTGATACCCTCGGCGGCCAGCCGGTCTGCATAGTTTGTGGCCTGCATGGTGACTGCGGTTCCAAGGACCAAAGCATTGGTGGCGCCGGTCAAGGCGGTCGCGTCGGCGGTTGCGTCAAAAATGCTGAGAATAGGCATGGAGACGCCTTCGCGGATCGCGTGAAGCCGCGCGTGTGGCGTATTGGATGCGATGATGCCGAAATCGCAGCCTGCGTGTTCCAAAGTCAGCAGCGCTTCGCGGAACACCGCGTCGAAAGCGGCCCAGCTGTCTTCGTGACCGGCCACGCCGCGCAAGGCGCGGGTTTTGGCTTGGGTGACGGATTCGATGGTCATGGGTGGGATGGGCAGCGGCGATCCGTGGCCGCGTTCAGCGAAATATCGACCCGCGCCTTCAGCAATCGCCCGGTAGTAGTCGACGGTTGAGGCCCAGCCAACACCGCCCAATATTCCAATCTTCTTCATGTGAAACGCCCAGCCTGCTGATTTGCCTCGGCGCAGACTGGACGGTTCAGGGGGGGCAGGTCAATCAGGCCGCCAGTTCAGTGACAGCTTTCTGCGCATTGGACAGGGTTGTTTCGGGGTCCAGTGCCATGCGATCAGCGGCGATGACCTCCACATCATGGATGCCGATGAAGCCCAGAACATGGCGCGCATAGGTGGTGGCAAAGTCAATCTCGGACCCGACAGCGGTACCACCCGAGGCTACGGCGAGGATGGCGCGTTTGCCATCCAGCAGGCCTTTCGGACCTTCCTCGGAATAGGCGAATGTCAGACCCGCGCGGGCGACCAGATCAATCCAGGCTTTGAAGGCTGCCGGGACCGAGAAGTTGTAGATCGGCAGGCCGATGACGATGGTATCCGCCTTTTGCAGTTCCGACACCAGCTCGTCCGACAAGGACAGAACGTCCTGCTGGACAACGTCGCGCTGATCGGCGGGGGTGAAATTGGCAGCGATCCAGTCTTCGGTGATAAGGGGCAGGGGAGAGGCGAGATCGCGGCGGATAATACGCCCGGCGTTCAGGTGGCGAACCACGCGTTCGGACAGATCGCGGGTGGCTGAACCGGTGCGGCGGGCTGAGGCGTCGATGTGCAGGATGGTTTTGGTCATTTCGGAGGTCCTAAACTGTGGAATTAGCTTCTGCCGCCCCAATATGGCTGTTGCGAATGTGAACAAAACTCGGATATATCAACAAGCATTGTTAGAATTTGCACAGTGGAACGGATGCAATGGACAATTGGGATGAAGTAAGAACCGCCTATCAGGTGGCGCGCATGGGAACGGTCAGCGGCGCGGCGGATGTATTGGGCGTACACCACGCCACCGTGATCCGCCATATCGACGCGATCGAGGCACGGCTGGGCGTCAAATTGTTTCAGCGTCATGCGCGCGGCTATACCCCGACCGAAGCAGGTAAGGATCTGTTGCGTGTAGCGCAGGCGACCGAAGATCAGTTCAACCAGTTGGTTGGCCGCATGAAGGGGCGCGGAGATGATGTCTCGGGCGAACTGGTGGTGACCTCGCTGGCCTCGCTTGCGCCTTTGATCGTGCCGACCTTGAGCGAATTTCAGCAAGCCCATCCGGGTCTGATTGTGCGCTATCTGACCGGCGACCGCCTGTTTCGACTGGAATATGGCGAAGCGCATGTGGCTATTCGCGCAGGGGCCGCACCGGATCAGCCGGACAACGTGGTGCAGCCTTTCATCGCGCAAGAAGTCGGGCTGTTCGCGAGCAAAGGCTATATCGCACGACACGGTAAACCTTCGAGCGTCGAGGATTTCGCCAATCACCACTTCGTCGGCAATGACGACGAAAACAGCCGCGCGCCGTTTTCCCGCTGGCTGCGTGCCAATGCACCGGAACAGGCGATCACCTTCCGCTGCACCAACAATTTCTGTATGCGAGAGGCGGTTCTGGCCGGGGCCGGTATCGGTTTCATGGCCCGATGGGAGGCCATGCGCGACCCCGATCTGGTTGAGGTGATGGAGCCTCTGCCCGAATGGTCGGGCAAGCTGTGGTTGGTGACCCATGTGGATTTGCACCGCACAACTAAAGTCCAGGCGTTTTTGTCCTTCCTGAAAGAACAATCCAAAGGTTGGCTGCCGTGACACCACAAGCGCGCGGCCATCTGGCCATGCTGACATTTTCTGCCCTGGTTGCGGGCAGTTTTTCGCTGGGTTCAATGGCAGCGAATGAGATCGCGCCCTCGGCAATCACTGCGGCACGCTTTGCCATTGCGGCAGTGGTGATCGGCATTGCAGCGCTGGCAACAACAGGCATATCGCGCAGCGCTGCCCAAGCGCCTTGGCGCTATCTGGTACTGGGCGGGTTGTTTGGGTCGTATTTCGTCCTGATGTTCTACGGCCTCAAAACCGCGCCACCGGTCAGTGCCGCTGCGGTATTTACGCTGACGCCGGTTATGTCGGCTCTGGCTGGCTGGGTGCTGCTGCGTCAGATCACTACCGCGCGCATGGCGCTGGCCCTGACCGTTGGCGCGGTCGGCGCGCTTTGGGTAATCTTCCGGGCTGATTGGCAGGCCTTTCAAACCTTCGAAATCGGAGGCGGAGAGATCATCTATTTCTGGGGATGCGCTGCCCACGCCGTCTATACCCCGATGGTGCGTCGCCTGAACCGGGGAGAGCCTGCGGTAGTGTTTACCTTCGGAACACTGGTGGCCGGGTGCCTTATCCTGACGCTGTGGGGCTGGTCCGATATCCGCGCGACCGATTGGGCGAACCTACCCAGGATTGTCTGGGTAACGCTGCTCTACATTTCGCTATTCGCGACGGCGGCCAGCTTTGTACTTGTTCAGTTTGCGGCGCTGTGTCTGCCTGCAGCCAAGGTCATGGCTTATACGTATCTGATTCCCAGCTGGGTCATCTTGTGGGAGATCGGGCTCGGGCGTCCTGCACCAACGGCCTTGGTATTGGTTGGGGCGGCTTTGACAGCCGTTGCGTTGCTGATGCTGCTGAAAGGAGAAGACACTTCTTCCAAACCTGTTCTGACACTGGATTGAATCTTGCCTTCTGAGTCGGGTCTTGCAAGTTGGCCGGTACTAAGAGCTATTTGAGTGCGGAGTTTCGCTATGAAATCAACCCTCCTTGTTCCTGTGCTGTTTGCCTTGTCCGCTTGTGCAACCGGAGGAGCGAACGACGCCGCGCAGGCTGACCTGCAGGCAAGCTGCGAGGCTCTGGTAGGTGCTGAAACCGGGACCGGGCCAAGTGGTGTCAAAGCAATCTCGACGCAATCCGGACCGACTGGCTCGGTCACCAGTGTTTTCGTGGCAGGGGCAGAGGCGCCATGGCTTTGTCGGGCCGATGCGACCGGCGTCGTGACCGGGGTCGAATATAGCCGAGAAGGTTAGGCTAACGGCTCCCAGCACCTTTGAGGCAGGTCAAAGTGGTTATATGCGAATTTCTCTATGCTTTTTGGCGAGGAGGAAGATGAAATGTTCAAACATATTATGGTCCCAGTCGACCTGCACCTGCCACCCGAGGTCAAGAAGGCGACTGAAGTTGCAGCACAATTGGCCAGCTGGCAAGCCGCCAAAGTGACCGTCGTAAGTGTCACGGGCACCCGGCTCGGGGATGTTAATCTGTCGAAAGACGCAATTGAGCAAAAGCTGAAGGACTGCGCTAGTGAGATTGCAGAACAAAGCGGCGCTCCGGTTGCCACACGCAACATACACTCGGTCGATGTCGCTGCCGAAGTCGATGGCGATCTGACCCGCGCGGCAGAAGATATTGGTGCTGATCTGATTGTGGTCGGGACTCACGCCCCAAGGATCACAGACTATATCTTTTCCAGTCATGCTGGTTATTTGGCCAAACACGCCAGCATGTCAGTTTTTGTGGTGCGTTGAAACTCAGGCCTCGTCCGAGGGCAGTTCGACCTCGAGGAACCGCTCGAACGCATCCAGATTGACCGGTTCGAACTGTCCGAAACCCTGCATCCAGACCGACGCCGCACGCAGGGCGTCAGGCTCTAGCTTGCACCACTTAACCCGCCCTCGTTTTTCCTGAGAAATCAGCCCGGCCTTGGTCAGGATCACCAAGTGTTTCGAGATCGCAGCCAATGACATGTCGAACGGTTCAGCCACGTCGGTGACGGCCATATCGTCCTCCAGCAGCATCGCAAGGATGGTGCGGCGGGTTGGGTCGCCGAGGGCCGCAAAAACAGTGTCGAGGTCGTTGGACATGGCTCATTCCTAAAGCGCAAGAACCGGTTTGACAATTTTCGCTGCAACGACAAGGTGCCAGCAAACAAAAAAGGTTTGGGTATGGCACTGAAATACTGGTTAGTGATTTGCATACTTGGCATCGGCTGGGGCATGTCATTCATGTTCAATGCCATTCTGCTGCGCGAGCTTGGGCCACTGTCGGTATCGATGGGGAGGGTGGGTTTTGGTGCGGTGGGGTGCTGGGTCTATGTGTTGGGTGCCCGTTTGCAAGTCAATCTGACCTTCGGTCGTGCAGCCGGGTTGCTGGGATTTGGCGTGCTCAGCTATGCTGCTCCGTTTGCCTTTTATGCCTTGGGTCAGCAGCATATAGGTGCTGGCGTCGCAGGGATCGTGAATGCCACGACGCCCGCCTTTGCGGTTGTTGTATCACATTTCTGGCCCGGAGGAGAGCGGGCGACGCTATTGAGATCCCTGGGCGTGGTCTGTGGTTTTGCGGGTATCGTAGTATTGTCGTTGCCGGTGCTAAACTCAGGCGCAAAATCCGAGTTCTGGGCAATTCTTCTCACCTTGTGCGCCCCTGTCTGCTATGCCTTTTCGGTCAACATCGCGCGCGCGTTCCGGGACATGCCGCCGGTTGTTCTGGTCGCGTTGGCCCTGACGGGCGCGACACTGGCAATAGCTCCGCTAGCCTTGTGGCGCGAAGGCGTGCCCCATATCACCCGGATCGAAACCTGGGCTTCGCTGGCCATGATCGGCTTTGTACTGACCTCCGCAGCCTTTATCGCATTCTACTGGCTTCTTCCCAAGGTGGGACCAACGAATATATCGACGGTCACCCTGATCGCTCCGGTCTCTGCGCTGGTGCTGGGAACATGGGTGCTGAATGAGACGCTTCGGCCCGAGCACCTGTTGGGCATGGGAGCAATTCTTGTCGGGCTTTTGCTTATTGACGGGCGGATCGTCAGGCGCAGGCAGCGGGATGCAGTTGGAAAAGATCAACCGAAAGGTTGAATATGCAGAATTCGCCCAATTCGCCCGTTTGGCCTGTTTTAACGAATGGGATGATTTGAGTGAAGTTATATTAATATTATATAAATCAATCGGTTAACGATGTTCTGGGCGGGCGGTTAACAGCGTTGACTCTGCGCCCTCAGACCCTTAGCACCCTACCCAAGACTGTGCGAGGGAAACGCCCGTGACCGATGATGACCAAAAGCAGCGTATGGCGCAGCTGGAGGCCAAGATCGACGCGGCAAAAAAGGCCAAAGCGCCCAAGCCTCGCGCAGATGCTGACGTGTCCGGGGGTGAGCTTGCCTGGAGGATGGTCATCGAAATGGTATCCGGTCTGGGGATCGGATTTGGCATCGGATACGGGCTTGATAGCCTGCTCGGGACGATCCCGATCTTTCTGGTGCTATTTACATTGCTGGGCCTTGTAGCGGGCGTGAAGGTTATGCTCCGCAGCGCGAAAGAGGTTCAAGAGAAACAAACGGCTGCAAATGCGGCCGAGAAGGACGAGAGGGACTGAACGTGGCGACCGAGACCACCGCAGCAGAAGGCAGCAGCCTGGTATTCCATCCGATGGACCAGTTCATCGTCAAGCCGTTGTTCGGCGACGGTGCGGTTGGCATGTTCACGGTCACCAATGTGACACTGTGGCTGTTCTTTGCCGTATTGGCCGTGGTGGCTCTGTTGGTTCTGCCAACGTCCAAGCGCGCGATCGTCCCAAGCCGCATGCAGTCGATTGCAGAACTGGCCTATGGCTTCATCTACAAGATGCTTGAAGACATTTGCGGTAAGGAAGGCGTCAAGTTCTTCCCCTATGTCATGACCTTGTTCATGTTCATCGTAACCGCGAACTTCTTGGGCCTGATCCCGACCTCGTTCACCACCACATCGCATTTTGCAGTCACCATCCCGCTGGCTTTGGCCGTGTTCCTGACCGTGACCATTCTGGGTTTTGTCAAGAACGGTGCAGGGTTCCTGGGTCTGTTCTGGGTCTCCAGCGCGCCTTTGGCGCTGCGCCCGATCCTGGCGATCATCGAGCTGATTTCGTACTTTGTACGCCCCGTCAGCCACTCTATTCGTCTTGCTGGTAACGTCATGGCTGGCCACGCGGTTATCAAGGTTTTCGCAGGCTTCGCCGCGATTGCCGTGATCTCGCCCGTGTCGGTTCTTGCGATCACCGCAATGTATGGTCTTGAGGTCCTGGTGGCCTTCATTCAGGCCTACGTATTCACCATTCTGACCTGTGTTTATCTGAAAGATGCACTGCATCCGTCGCACTAAGGTCCGAACACCCAACATCGAAACTTCCAATTCGTAAGGAGACACATCATGGAAGGCGATCTCGCACACATCGGCGCAGGCCTGGCAGCAATCGGTTCCGGCGCAGCCGCAATCGGGGTGGGCAACGTTGCAGGCAACTTCCTGGCCGGCGCCCTGCGCAATCCTTCGGCAGCTGCATCGCAGACTGCAACCCTGTTCATTGGTATCGCGTTCGCAGAAGCCCTGGGGATCTTCGCATTCCTGGTCTCGCTGCTGCTGATGTTCGCCGTATAATCTGCGGAACCTGATCCTTACGCGCAGATGGGCCCAAGCCATAGCGGCCCATCTGTTGTAAAGACTACGTTCCGACGGAGGATATCATGGCGACAGAACCTATTGCCGAAGAAGTAGCCGGCTCGTGCGTCGACTCCTATGGCTCTGCCATCGGGATGCCGCAGCTCTGCTTCGATTGGTTCCCCAACCAGATTTTCTGGCTGGTCATTACGCTGGTCGTCATCTTTCTGGTCCTGTCCCGCGTGGCGCTGCCGCGCATCGCGGCAATCCTGGCGGAACGTCAGGGGACCATTACAAATGACCTGGCTGCGGCCGAAGATCTGAAGGCCAAGGCGGTCGAGGCCGAAGAGGCCTATAACAAGGCGCTGGCCGATGCCCGTTCTGAGGCACAGCGTATCGCAGCGGAAGCGCGCGCGGAAATCCAGTCTGGTCTGGATGATGCGATTGCCAAAGCGGACGCGGAAATCGCTGCAAAGGCGGCTGAATCGGAAAAGGCGATTGCCGAAATCCGTGCCGGTGCGCTGGAAAGCATTCAAGTGGTTGCTAAGGATACGGCGGCTGAACTGGTCACCGCACTGGGCGGCGAGGCGGATGCCAAAGCCATCAACGGTGCAGTAGACGCACAGACGAAAGGATAAGTGACATGCGGAACACTCTTGCCCTTATCCTGACCGTTGGTGCCACCAGCCCTGCGTTGGCTGCAAGCGGACCGTTCTTTTCGCTTGGTAACACCGATTTTGTGGTCCTGCTGGGCTTCATCGTTTTCATAGCGGTCCTGTTCTACTTCAAGGTCCCCGGCATGATCGGTGGTGCATTGGACAAACGTGCCGAAGGCATCCAGTCCGAACTGGACGAAGCACGTGCCCTGCATGAAGAAGCGCGTAGCCTGCTAGCCTCGTTTGAGCGCAAGCAACGCGAGGTGCAGACACAGGCCGACGCCATCGTCGAAGCGGCGAAGCAGGACGCGGCATTGGCCGCTGAGCAAGCCAAGGTCGATTTGGAGAAATCCATTGCACGCCGTCTGGCGGCTGCACAGGATCAGATCGCATCGGCTGAGGCCTCAGCAGTCAAGGAAGTTCGCGATCAGGCCGTCACCGTTGCAGTTTCCGCAGCGAAAGCCGTTCTAGCCAAGCAAATGACCGCCACGCAGGCGAACAAGCTGATCGACGCATCCATCGCGGATGTCGGTGAAAAGCTCCACTGATCACATTGATCAAGCGACTTAATGAAACCCGGGGCCCTGAGGTTCCCGGGTTTTTTTTATCGTGACTTTATTTTGGTTTCTTTGCCCGGCGCCGGGTCATGATCCAGACGAATATAGCGATCATCGTAATCAGAAGCTCGATCTTGAAGGTCCAATGATTGAGAAATGACAAAATCCAGTGAGAATGGGTCGCCTGTACCGTGACCAACGGATATGTTGCGTCCGAAAAGGGCCACATCCATGTGACCTCACCCGTGATTGAATCCAATAACATGTGAACCAACCCGCCCGCGCCCAGGAAGGTCAGGAAAGTCCCGATTTGTAGGCGCCATTGTCGGATCAGGAGACCTAAAAGCAGAATGCTCGCCCAGATGATTGGTCGGTGTGTCAGGTAGGAATGATGATGGTGCCCGCGATCATCGATAAGATAAAACCAGAATATGTCTATATCTGGCGCCACGGCTCCGATCATCGCAGCTGTAAATGCAAGCCTTCCCAGGTTCGGCGCAGTCGTTTGGAAGATCAAGTAGGCGCCCGGTAAATGTCCTATAAACATTAGACCTCGCCGGTCTCGTGCTTCAGTCGCTGCTGCGCGATTTCTTCATTGTGCAGGGCCTTCTGCTGATCGGCCATGCAGCTTTTGACAAAATTCAGATGGTCCTCGACCGCCCGGCGCGCACCCTTTGGGTCGCGATCTTGTAGTGCTGTGTTGATGGCGCGGTGCTGGTCCAGAATGGCGTCGCGCGTGGTACGCTGCTGAAACATGATCCGGCGATTGTAAAATACACCCTGCCGAAGCAGATCGAACATCGACCGCATCATATGCAGCATCACTACGTTATGACTGGCCTCGATGATGGCCATGTGAAACTGGGCGTCCAGATGCGCCTCTTCTTCGGCAGCGTTACGCGCGTGGGCGGTTTCCATCTTGTCCAGTATGGTCTGCACCACTTTCAGATCGCTGTCAGATCCCATCCGCGCGGCGCGCTCGGCGGCCAGCCCCTCCATATCGCGCCGGAACGAGAGATAGTCGAACACCGCCTCGTCGTGATTGCCGAACAACCGGATTAAAGCGGGCGAGAAGGCCGAGCCCAGAACCTCGGCCACATAGATGCCTGACCCGGCCTTGGCGGTCAGCAATCCCTGATCCTGCAGGTCCGCGATCGCTTCGCGTAGCGATGGGCGCGACACGCCCATCCGCTCGGCCAGTTCCCGTTCCGAGGGCAGGCGTTCACCGGGGCGCAGGATGCCGCGCAGAATCAACAACTCAATCTGGCGCACCACGGCCAGAGACAGTTTTTCGGTCTGAACTTTTTGAAAAGGCATCCGGCTAACATCTGAAATTGGTCAACTCACTTGACCACGATTGCGGGGCGCGTTCAAGCCGCTCACACAGGTTGAAACATTGGGTCAGTATTATTGACATAAGAGGTGCATTGCCTAGTCTGCGACCTAAGGGCGGAGGAGGCCCGCAACGATGGATCAGCTATACGCCACCCGCGCATCCCGAATGAAAGCATCCGAAATCCGCGAATTACTGAAGCTTCTGGGCGAGCCCGGTATCATTTCGTTCGCAGGCGGTATCCCTGACCCGAACCTGTTCCCGGCTGAGGCCTTTGCCGAGGCGTTCCAGAACGCGCTAGGCCCGGATCAAAAGGCTCAGGCCTTGCAATACTCTGTCAGTGAGGGCTATGCGCCCTTGCGCCATTGGCTGGTTGGCTACATGCGCGGGATAGGTGTGGAGTGCGACATCGACAACATCCTGATCACCTCCGGTTCTCAGCAGGCGCTGGATTATCTGGGTAAGCTGTTTCTATCGCCGGGCGATACCGCGCTGGTCGGCTGGCCCACCTATCTGGGCGCGCTGAATGCCTTTGACGCTTATGAGCCGCGCTTCGATCAGCTCAGCATCAATGGCAATCGGGGTGCGACCGAATACCGGGCCGCCGCCGGGGACAGCCCGATCAAGTTCGCCTACCTCTCTGCCGACTTTGCCAATCCGACGGGGGAAACTGTCGACCTGCGGGGCAGGGAGGCACTGCTGAATCTGGCCGAGGAACTGGATTGCGCCGTGATCGAGGACGGGGCCTATCAGGCGCTGCGCTATGACGGCGACCCGATCCCCCCAATTATGGCGCTGGAACAGGCCCGCAAAGGCTCGATTGAGGCCTGCCGAACGATCTATTGCGGCAGCTTTTCGAAAACCCTGTCGCCCGGATTGCGCGTCGGTTGGGTCGTGGCTGCCAAACCGGTAATATCGCAACTGGTGTTGTTGAAGCAGGCCGCTGATCTGCATTCTTCGACGATCAACCAGATGGCTGTCTATCAGGTGGCGCGGGACTGCTTTGAATCACGTGTTCCGATGTTGCGCCGCACCTATGCCGCCCGCCGCGATGCGATGTTGGAGGCGTTGGCCCAGCATATGCCCGATGGTGTGGAATGGACCCGGCCCGAGGGCGGCATGTTCGTCTGGGTCACCTTGCCCAAAGGGGTGAACGGGGCTGACCTGCTGGCCCGGGCGCTTGAAACCGTCAAGTTGGCCTTTGTCCCGGGTCAGGCGTTCTACCCTGATGACACCGGGGCTAACACAATCCGGCTGAGCTTTTCCAATTCCGATGAGGATACGATCCGCGAAGGTATCCGCCGGTTGGGAGAGGTGCTGCGCGCCTGATCTGGGAAAGGATTCATTAACCATATTGCCGCAAGAACGGCGGTATGATCCGTCTGCTTGCCTTCCTGCTGCTGGCTGCCTGTTCGGGCGGCACGCCTTATTTTCGCGAGTTGCCCGCGACGCGCATCTCGGTAAATGGCAGCGTGTTTGACGTCCGCGTCCGCGACGAACTGGCCGAAGCCGTCCGCATAAACCCGCAATACGCGCCGCGCCTTGGTCTGATCCGCGACCGCGCCGCGCTGGCGATGGCGCAGGTCTCGGGCTGTCCGCTTCTGGACGTTCTGGGCGATGCAGCGGTCACTGTGGGCGTTCTGGGCTGCGACCAGGAACTGGGGGAAAAGCTGATTTTCGGAGCGCTCCTACGCCGCCCTTATGAATGCGTCGATTATGGCTATTACGAAGATTACGGATATCAGGTCTTTGAATGCACACCGTACTGATATACGCGAAACCTTGCGTAATTATGCCAAGATATTGTGGATAACTCGGCCAATCATCCCATATCCTGCGCAATCACGTTGACACCTCCCCCATCCGTTGCGCAGACTTCTTACCTATAGGAATCATACCAAGAGCAGCCATTGCGCTTTAGCAAACTCAAACTGACCGGCTTCAAAAGCTTCGTGGACCCGACCGATCTGATCATCGCGGACGGGCTGACCGGAGTGGTTGGTCCCAATGGCTGCGGCAAATCCAACCTTCTGGAAGCTCTGCGCTGGGTGATGGGCGAAAACCGACCCAAATCCATGCGTGGCGGGGCCATGGAGGATGTGATCTTTGCGGGCGCGGCGACCCGACCCGCGCGCAATTTTGCCGAGGTGGTCCTGACCATGGACAACTCGGAACGGCTGGCCCCTTCGGGCTTCAATGAAAGCGACCAGTTGGAGATTATCCGCCGCATCACCCGCGACGTGGGCAGCGCCTATAAGACCAACGGCAAGGACGTCCGCGCCCGCGATGTGCAGATGCTGTTTGCAGACGCCTCGACCGGGGCGCATTCGCCTGCGCTGGTGGGGCAGAACCGAATTGCTGAGCTGATCAATGCCAAGCCCCGCGCCCGCCGCCGCATTCTGGAAGAAGCTGCGGGCATCTCAGGCCTCTATCAACGCCGCCACGAGGCTGAACTGAAACTCAAAGGCACCGAGGCCAATCTGACCCGCGTCGATGACGTGCTGGAACAGTTGGGCGGCCAGTTGGCGCAACTCGCCCGTCAGGCCCGTCAGGCCGCGCGCTATCGCGAGATCGGCGAGCTGTTGCGTCAGGCCGAAGGGATGCTGCTCTATCGTCGCTGGAAAGAGGCCGACATGGCCCGCCAAGCGGCCGAAGAAAAGCTGCGCGACCGGATCACGGAAGCCTCTCGCGCCGAGGCTGCTGCCCGCGAAGCCGCCGCCAAACGCGCCGAAATCGAGGAAACTCTACCCCCCCTGCGCGAGGAAGAGGCCATCGCCGCTGCCGTCCTGCAACGCCAGCAAGTGCAGCGCGATCAGCTGTCGGATCAGGAAACCCGCGCGCGTCAGACGATTGAAACGCTTACCAACCGCATCCAGCAGTTGGGCAACGATATCGAACGCGAATCCGGTCTGAACCGGGACGCAGGCGAGATGATCGAACGGCTGGAATGGGAGGCCCGCGAGCTTGCTAAAGCCGCCGAGGGTTATGACGACAAGGTCGCCGAAGCTGCGGAAATAGCCCGCGAGGCCGCCTCGGTTCTGCAGGATCGCGAAGATCACCTGTCGCAGGAAACAGAAGACATGGCCCGTCTGGTGGCCCGCCACCAATCGGCGCAGCGTCTGGTCGAGGACAATCGCAAGACACTGGCTCGTTCCGAGGGCGAGGAAGAAAAGGCCCGGGCCGCCGTGGACGAGGCGCGCAATGCCCTTTCCCGTGCCAGCGAGGCGTTCGAGACCGCGCAGGAGGGCGAAGAAGAAGCCCGCGAAGCTGCTGAGGCAGCGGAAGAAGCACTGGCCGCCGCCGACGAACTGCGCAACGACACGCAGGCGCGTGAGGCCGAGGCCCGCGCCAAACGCTCCGAGGCCGAGGGTGAACTGGGCGCGATAAGGGCCGAGACCACCGCGCTGGCCAAGCTGGTCGAACGCGACACGGCTGAGGGTGGGCAAGTGCTCGACATGCTGCGGGTGGCAACGGGCTTTGAAAAGGCATTGGGGGCTGCGCTGGCGGATGACCTGCGTGCACCGTTGGTCGAAGGTGACGGGCCTTCAGGTTGGGTGCAGGTAGCGGGCTATGACAGCGACCAGCCCTTGCCCGACGGAGCAGAGCCTCTGGCCTTGCATGTGTCCGGCCCCGACCGGCTCAGCCGCCGGATCGCGCAGATCGGTCTGGTCGATGCGGATCAGGGCGCACGGTTGCAGGCGTCGCTGAAACCAGGGCAAAGGCTGGTCTCGCGCTCGGGCGACCTGTGGCGCTGGGACGGATTCCGCGCCTGGGCCGAGGATGCACCAAGCGCTGCCGCCCTGCGTTTGGAACAGCTCAACAAGCTTGAGGCGCTGAAACAGGAACTGACACGCACCGAGGCGCAGGCCGACGGCGCGCGCGCCGCGCATGAAGCGCTGTTGCAGCAACTGGCCGACGTCACCGAAGCTGATCGCCGCGCCCGCGAGGCCCGCCGTGCCGCGGATCAGCGCATGGCGGAAACCGCGCGGATGCTCAGCCGGGCTGAGGCGGATCGAAATCTGGCGCAGGGCAAGCTGGAAACACTGACACTCGCGGTCGACCGTCATAAGGAAGACGCCATGTCTTCCCGCGCGCAACTACGCGAGGCCGAAAACGCGCTGACCGGTCTGGGCGACCTCGACAGCGCCCGCGCGCAGGTCGAGGACATCAAGCAGACGGTCGAGGCGGCGCGGATCACCATGCTGACCCACCGCTCGTCCCATGACGAGTTGCGCCGCGAGGGCGAGGCCCGGACCCGGCGCTCGCAGGAGGTGACCAAAGATCTCAGCGGTTGGCGGCACCGTCTTGAAACAGCGGAAAAGCGCATCGCGGAACTGGCCGAACGCAAGGAAAGCTCGGAAGAAGAACTGTCAGACGCCATGGCCGCCCCCGGCGAAATCGCCGAGGCGCGCGAAGAACTGAACGAGTTGATCGAAACCGCCGAGGCCCGCCGGGCCGAAGCCGCTGACAAGCTGGCAGAAGCCGAAACGGCGCAGCGCGAGGTGGTTCTTGCCGAGCGCGAGGCCGAACGTCTGGCCTCGGAAGCCCGCGAAACCCGCGCTGCGGCTGAGGCGCGCTGTGATGCGGCCAAGGAAAGCGTCGTCGCGGCAGCCGAACGGATTGCTGAGGATCAGCAACTGACGCCCAACCAGTTACTCAACCAGCTGGACGTGAACCCCGACCAGATGCCCGCCGCCGACGCGTTGGAGGCCGAAGTGAACCGCCACAAACGCCAGCGCGATGCGATGGGCGCTGTGAACCTGCGTGCCGAAGAGGACAGCAAAGAAGTTCAGGAAGAATTCGACACGCTGAACGGCGAAAAGGCCGATCTGGAAGAGGCGATCAAAGCCCTGCGCAGCGGCATCGCCAGCCTCAACCGCGAGGGTCGCGAACGCCTGCTGACCGCGTTCGAGCAGGTGAATTCCAACTTCGCCATGCTGTTCAAGCACCTGTTTGGTGGCGGTGAGGCCAATCTGGTCATGGTCGAAAGCGACGATCCGCTGGATGCGGGCCTTGAGATCATGTGCCAGCCGCCGGGTAAAAAGCTCTCGACTCTCAGCCTGCTTTCGGGCGGCGAACAGACCCTGACCGCGACGGCGTTGATCTTTGGCGTGTTCCTTGCCAACCCCGCGCCGATCTGTGTGCTGGACGAGGTCGACGCCCCGCTCGATGACGCCAACGTCACCCGCTTCTGCGACTTGCTGGACGAGATGTGCCGCCAGACTGATACGCGTTTCCTGATCATCACCCACCACGCGGTGACCATGGCGCGGATGGATCGGCTGTTCGGTGTGACGATGCAGGAACAGGGTGTCAGCCAACTGGTTTCGGTCGATCTGAAAAAGGCCGAGCAGATGGTCGCTTGATCGATCACTGCAACGTTATGAGCCATCGCCCGTGTATGAGGGTAGGCTAGCATCATGATCCGATACTTCATTCTCGCATTGCTGGCGGCTAATCCCCTCTGGGCTGCCGACTGGCCCACCAAGCCCGGCGACATCCCATTGTCGCCTCAGGAACTTGAGGCGCTGGCAGGTCGTACACTAACTTTCTACGACGACGGCCAGTCCAAATTTTCGGCCGGAGGAGCCTATTCCTACACCTACGCCAGCGGGGATACTGCCTTTGGTACGTATTCCATCGCCCAGGATGGCAGCGTCTGCATCGCCTATCGCAACGGATTCAGCCGGTGCGATCTGTATGTTCGCAGTGGGGAACGGTTGATCCTGATCGACGAGAAAGGTGACCGCTATCCGATCAAGAGAGAGTAATTGATCTATTTTTTCCAGCCAAAGCGACATATCGATAGAAATTATGATCGCATAGGGTGAAGAACGGGATAATTTTTAGCTGTTGAAGTTGTAGAATGCTCCAGATCAATAGATTTTATGGGGTTCACAATATGTGCCGTTTTTTAGCTTGGGTTGGGGAACAGCGATATCTGGATGAGTTGGTTCAAGAGCAGGAGCAATCGCTGGTCATTCAAAGCCGCAACGCATTGATAGGGAAGACACCGATCAATGCCGATGGGTTTGGACTGGCTTGGTATTCTGACCGCGAAACGCCTTGTTTCTACAAGGACACTCATCCCGCGTGGTCCGATGCAAATCTCAAGCAACTGGCACATCACACACGATCACGACTGTTTCTGGCCCATGTGCGAGCGTCGACTGGCACTGCGACTTCGCGTAACAATTGCCACCCGTTCGGTGTTGGCAAATGGAGCTTCATGCATAATGGCCAGGCTGGTGGGCATGACCAAATCCGGCAAGAGCTCGACTCAATGATCCCGGCACATTTGTACGGGCACCGAATGGGTGCCACGGAAAGCGAGGCGATCTTTCTGATTGCTCATGGTGAAGGTCTGGATTCAAACCCGATCGGCTCAATGGCACGGGCCGTGGGGCGGGTGGAAGCGCTGTCCCGACAATGCGGGTCGTTGCCCTATATGCGGTTTGCGGCGTGCTGGTCAGATGGCAAGCGTGTATTTGCGGCGCGCTATGCGTCTGACCGTTATGCACCCAGTTTGCATTACCGGGCCTCTGAAGACGGGATAGTGATATCTTCCGAGCCGCTTGATGCAGACAGTGACGGCTGGGTTGAAGTACAACCCAATACCGCCATCGTTACAGAAGGCTCGGTGGTATCGATCCATGCGTTTGATCCGTCAGTGAAACGTGAACCGGCAAAGGTCGCCTAGGCGCTGAGCCTCATAGCTGGTTCAACAGCTGTGTCGTTGGCCAGGCATCGGCCGGTAGACCTAGTCGTACCTGTTCGGCCTGCACCGCTGCGCGTGTTCCGGCCCCAAGGATGCCGTCGATCTTGCCCACGTCGTGCCCCCGTGCCTGCAGTTTTGTCTGCAACTGCTTCATCTGCGCGCCCGTCAGCGCCGGTGCGGGGTTGCCTGCGTCGTAGATCTGCGCGCCTTCCAGTCTTGTGCCGAAGTAGGCGGCCGTCAGGACGTAAACGAAGCTCTGGTTCCATTCGAAATAAACATCGAAATTCGGGTAAGCCAGAAAGGCGGGGCCCTTGTGCCCTTGTGGCAGGATAAGCGAGGCGGGCAGGTCGCTCAAAGACCCACTGCGCGCCTGTACGCCCATCGCCTGCCACTCGGACACCGGGCGGGGCTTGCCGGGGCCTGATAGAGACCAGTCCATCTGCGCGGGCACTGTGACCTCCTGCAGCCATGGCTGACCCGGTTGCCAACCCAGATGCGACAGCATTTTGGCCCCTGACATCAGTGCATCCGGCGCGGATGTTTTCAATGAAACCTTGCCGTCTCCGTCCCCATCCACGCCGTTTTCCAGAATGTCGCGCGGCAGCATCTGCACCATGCCAATCTCGCCCGCCCATGCGCCGGTGGTGCGGGCAGGGTCGAAATTACCTTGTTGATAGAGTTCGATGGCAGCGAAGATTTGCGGTCGGAACAGCTCGGGCCGGCGGCAATCATGGGCGAGCGTCACCAGCGCGTTGCGGGTGTTGAAATCACCCTGAAACGCGCCGTAATCGGTTTCGAACGCCCAGAACGCCAGTAACACACCGCGCGAAATGCCGTATTCCTGCTCGATCCGGTCAAACACCGCGTCGTATTTCCCTGACATGGCCTTGCCCCGGTCGATCCGGTTCTGTGAAATCAGATGGCGCGAGAAGTCTATGAACGGTTTTTGGAATACGCCCTGTGCGCGGTCGGCTTTCAGAACGGCTCCGTCCTGCTGCACGCCTTTGAAAAAGCTGTTGACGGTGGATTTGTCAAAACCCTGCTGAATGGCTTCGGCTTTCAGCCCTTTGACGAAGGTATTGAACCCACCGCCGCATTGGGCAAGGGCGGGCGAGGCGAAGAGGGCGGCGGCAATAAGGCCGGAAAGGAAACGCATAAGGCTGATCCGTCAGAATATGAAGTTGAACCCAACCCACACCGACACGAGCCCAAGCGCAAGCCCCCAAACCTGCCAGAGCATGTTGGATGCGCGAAAAACCTCCGCCGCGTCGATATCTTGCCGGGCATTCCCGTTCACCCAGGCAAGATCCCGCATCTGCCCGTCATAGCTGCGCGGTCCTGCCAGCGCGATATCCAGCGCGCGCGCCATCGCGGCCTCGGGCCAGCCTGCGTTGGGTGAGATATGGCGGCGTGCGTCCTCAACCATCTCTCCCCAGCGCGACCATTGGCTGGACAGCGCGACGATCATTACAAAGGTCAGGCGTGCCGGGACAAGGTTCAGCAGATCATCCAGCCGCGCCGCTGCCCAGCCGAAGGCGCGGTACTTGTCGTTGCGATAGCCGATCATACTGTCGGCGGTGTTAACGACCTTGTAGACCAGCAGCCCCGGCAGACCTGCGACCAAAAACCAGAAGGCGGGGGCAATCACCCCGTCGCTCAGGTTTTCGGCGGCGCTTTCGATGGCCGAGCGCGCCACCTGCGCCTCGGTCATATCTCGCGTATCGCGCGAGACGATCATGGCGACCTGAGCGCGCCCTTCGGCAAGCGAGGTCAACAGGCCTTCGCCAACTGCGCGAACATGGGTGATCAGGGATTTCTGTGCCAGAAGGATGGCGCAGACCACGATCTCGACGATCGGACCAAGCAGTGCCAGCAACCGGCCAAGGATGAGTGCCGCCACAACCAGGATGAGTACCGTCGCAACCCCTTTGAGGCGGCGATACGCCTCATGGTTCAGCCGGTTGTCTAGCCAGCCAATCGCGTTGCCCATCAACACGGCAGGGTGGCGAATCCGCGACCACAGCCAATCCGGCTCACCCAGTGCTGCGTCCAGACACATGGCGCAGACCAATAGAAACGCGGTGCTCACAGCGCTGCTTCCAAACGGGCCCAGCCGTCTGCTGGCGGTAATCCAAGGCGCAGGTAGGTTCTGGAATAGGGGAATATACGGCTCCAGATATGCGCCCGTGCCAGCCGGTCCTGCCATGCGGTGGCATCGTCTACGTCATAGAGGCGGAACAGGCTGGTCCCACCGATCAACCGCGCACCTTGGGCCGTTACAAGCTGATCCAGCCGGGTTGCGTCATTTGCCAGACGCTTGCGGGTTTCATCGGCCCATTTAACATCGCGCAGCGCTTGCGTACCGATCCGCAGCGCCGGGCCGGAAACCGCCCAGGGTCCGGTCAGGTCATTCAATCGTGCAATCAGATCGGGATGCCCGATCGCAAAACCCAGCCGCAATCCAGCCAGCCCCCAAAACTTGCCAAAACTCTTCAACACCACGACGCCTGGTCGCTCGGCCAGATGAATCAGCGAGGCATCGGGGGTGACGTCACAGAAGCTTTCGTCAATCACGGTCAGCGGGGCGTCGGCATCCGTCTCTTGCCAGATGCGCCCGTCGGGATTGTTGGGGTGCACGATGACCCGTGCCTGGGCGGGGCCGGTCTCGTGCACCGTCCAGCCCTGCGCGGTGAACGCGGCGGCATGTTCGTTATAGGTTGGCATCGTGATCTGCACGCGGCCCGCTTTGGCCAGCGCGGGCAAGCGGGCAATCACCGCTGAAGCGCCGGGAGAGGGCAGAATCTCGGCCCCATCCGGCACGTTCCAAAACTCCCGCGCCGCGTCCGACAGGCGTTCGAACGCGCCATGATCGGGCAGTTCCATCCAGTCCGACTGCTGCAGGCCCGAGACCAGATAAGCGTGCGGGTTGATCCCCGTTGACAGGTCGATCCAGTCCGTGCGAACGCCCCCGAACCGGGCCATCGCGCCATCCAGACCCCCGCCATGATCGCGCGCGGCCCGAGGGTTCAATCTGTCATTCTGTCCAACCATCAGCCCCAGCCGGAATCGCCTATTTCGTATGCTTCAAGCGGATTTTTGCCGCTCATACAAGCGAATCCGCCAGTTCATGGCCCTGTGCGGGCGCTGTTAACACTTTGTTAAGGAAATCGCGTGATCACGGACAACAGGGGTCGGCACCACTCACCCATATCACGTGCCGAGGTTGTTGCAAATGAAAGTACTGATTGTTGAGAGTAACCCCGATCTAGGTCGGGTCTGGCAACGGCATCTGCAAAGGCAGGAGGCCGAGGTCACTTTGGTTGAGACGCAAGAGGCTGCAATATTGGCGCTCTATGGCACAGCCTTCGATATCATCGTGTTGGATCTGGTTTTGGAAACCGGCAGCGCCTTGGCGGTTGCCGATTTTGCAAGCTATCGCAGGCCCGAGGCGCGGGTGATCTTTGTCACCAACACCACATTCTTCTCGGACGGGTCCATCTTTGCCCATAGTGCGAATGCCTGCGCCTATGTGCAAAGCTCGACCCCGCCCGAGGATCTGGCAGCAATGGTCGAGCACTACGCCGCCGGGCGCTGATCCCGTCCATGGGGTTCTGAATAATCCAGCTCTGGGTTCACCGGAATGATCCGATGCGGATTGATGCTATCGTGGCTGTAGTGATAGTGGCGCACAATGTGGTTCATGTTCACCGTCTCGGCCACGCCGGGCCACTGATACAGCTCGCGGGTAAAGGCCCAGAGGTTCGGGTAATCCACCAGGCGCCGCTTGTTGCATTTAAAATGCAGGTGATAGACCGGATCGAACCGGATCAGCGTGGTGAACACGCGCCAGTCGGCCTCGGTCACGCGGTTGCCCATCAGATAGCGGTTGCGTGCCAGACGATCCTCAAGCCAATCCAGCGTGTCGAACAGAGGGCCTATGGCCGCGTCATACGCCTCTTGCGAGGTGGCGAAGCCGCATTTGTACACCCCGTTATTAACATCGGAATAGATGCGCGCGTTGACCTCTTCGATCTCGTCCCGCATTGCCTCGGGCCAGTAATCATCAGCGTTGCCGGTGATCCCGTTGAAAGCCGAATTGAACATGCGGATTATTTCCGAGCTTTCGTTCGAGACGATGGTCTTTTCCACTTTGTCCCACAGGATCGGCACCGTCACGCGGCCTGAATAGTTGGGGTCGGCACGGGTATAGATCTGATGGGCAAAATCATGTCCGAACAGTTTGTCTCCTGTCGCTCCATGGTCGTCTATCTCAAAGGTCCAGCCTTTATCCAGCATATCCGGATGTACAACCGAGACCGAGATGTGTTCTCGCAACCCCTTCAACTCGCGAAAGATCAGCGTGCGATGCGCCCAGGGGCAGGCGTGAGAGACATACAGATGATATCGCCCGCTCTCCGCCTCGAATCCGCCACGCCCCGAGGGGCCAGGTGCCCCATCGGCCGTGATCCAGTTGCGAAACTGTGCGGCCGAACGTTTGAACGCCCCGCCAGTGGATTTGGTGTCATACCAAGTGTCATGCCAAACGCCGTCGACAAGCAGGCCCATTGTAATTCCTCCGCATTGCGATTGAGACAAAGATAGGCTGTTGCGGCTCAGGTTCCTATTTCACCGCGCGCGCAACTGACCTGCATCCGCGCACAGTGTCATCGGGACACCTGCGCAACAGATCGTAAATCTCGGGCCCAAGTGAGACAGTTCACTGGATTTTTACACAAGCTGGTCCACAATAAAGAAAGTTCTGGGGGAAGTTTATTATGAGTACCTATGTTTCTAAGGAAATTCGCGCTGAATTGGATGCCGCCCGAATCGCTACATTGAAGAAATCCAGCCGTTTGCGGGTGGAGTTTGGCGACAATAGCTTCAAAATTCTCACATTGTGGAAGGATGGTTTCACCGTCGAGGCCGAAACCACGCCACGCCTGCGTGGGCTCGTCGATATCTATGACGGTGCCAATCACATGTATCAGTGCCTGATCATCGCAGATGAAGAAGCGGTGGGTGAGATGCGCTATGAGTTCAAGCGCAGCACTGTGGCAGCCGACAAGGCCCCGCTGGATTTCTACCGCGCGCCGGATGCACCTATCGCACTGCTTGAAAACCGCGACTGACACGCTCACCGATTGACCTGTGGCACCGAAGCGCCGTCGGCGCTCGGAGCTGCAATGGTGTCACAAGATTTTCAGGTATCGGGCCGGACGATTAGTCGTGGGCCGTCAGGGTTAGGTGCACAGGGTCCAAACCATCGATGCCGCCTTCGATTCGGTCTCCGGCGGCCACGGGCCCGACCCCAGCGGGTGTGCCGGTCAGGATCAGATCGCCGGGGCGCAAATGATAGAAACCGGATAGATGGCAGATCAGCTCATCAATCTTCCAAACCAGCTCGGATAAGGTGGCGTCCTGTTTCACCTGCCCATTGACGCTGAGATAGATGCGCTTGTCATCCGATGGGCTCCAATGATCGGCGCGGGTCAGCGGGGCGAAGACCGCGCCGCTTTCCACATCCTTGCCCAGATCCCAGGGGCGCTGTTTGTTGCGCTCTCGGATCTGCAGGTCGCGGCGCGTCATGTCCAAAGCGCACCCGTAGCCAAAGATCGCCGCATGGGCCTGTGCAGCCGTGGCCTGGAAGACCGGTTTGCCGATTGCAACGGCCAGTTCCATTTCGTGATGATAATTCTCGGTTCCCGCAGGATAAGGCTCATGTGCACCTGTCAAAACCGCGTTGGGCGCGGATTTGGTGAAATAGAATGGCGCCTGACGATCCACCTCATGCCCCATTTCAGCGGCGTGGGCGGCATAATTGCGGCCCACGCAGAAAATCCGCCCGATCGGATAGGTCGTCTGCTCCCCTTCTACCGGGATGCTCGGGATGTCCGGAAGCGCAAAGAGTTGGTTGGGCATGATTTGCCTCCGATTGTTTTCAGACAGGGTTATTGCAAATCGCCAAAGGCGCGTTTGAGACGGGCGCAAGCCTCTTCCACCCGCGCGCGTTGGGTGGCCAGATTGAACCGTTCAAAGGTTTTCCCGCCCGACCCGAAACCGGGACCTGAAGATGTCGCGATCCGAGCGTCCTCGCGCAGACGGCGGACAAATTCATCATGGCTCATCCCGGTGCCCGAGAAATCGACCCAGGCCAGGTATGTCGCCTGCAGCGGCATCGACCACAGGCCCGGAATCTCGGCGATGGTGGCATCGAACAGTTTTCTGTTGGCATCCAGATGGGCGACCTGTTCATCGACCCATTTCGCCCCTTCCGGAGAATAAGCGGCGGTGATCATCGCCACCCCCAGCGCACTTGGATCATAGTCCAGAGTGGTGATCCGGTGTCGCATCTCGGCCCGCAGCTTGGCGTCGGGAATGATCATGTTACCGGTGCGCTGGCCCGCGATATTGAATGTCTTCGACGCCGCGGTCAGAGTCACGGTCCAGGGACGCGCATCCGGGGCGGCCACATCCATCGGCACGAAGATATTGCCCGGATAAACCAGATCGTGGTGAATCTCATCCGAAACCAGGATCAGTCCGTTACGTTCTGCAAAAGCTGCTACCGCACGCTGCTCATCCGGCGTCCAAACCCGACCCGAAGGGTTCTGCGGCGAGCACCACAACAGCAGCTTTTCCGAACCGTCCAGCCGCGACTGCGCATCGTCCAGATCAAGCGCATAGCTGTCGCCGTCACGTACTAGAGGGCATTCAACCACGCGACGGCCGGATTTATTCACCTTATGGGCAAACTCATGATAAACGGGCGTGAATATAACGACGCCATCGCCCGGCTCGCTCCAGACATCCAGACACAGGGCAATGGCGTTGCCCAGACCCTGTGAGGTCAGCACCCAATCGGTGTCGATCTCCCAATTGTGGCGGGTCTTCATCCACCACTGGATCGCGTTCAGATACTCCGGGTGCATCCACGAATAGCCAAACGCGCCATGATCGGCGGCCTCGCGCACGGCCTCGATCACGCAAGGGGCGGTGGCATAGTCGGAATCGGCGGTCCACATGGCCAGCCCATCCTCGGGCGAGACGCCATAGAGCTGCTCCATCTTGTCCCATTTTGAAGAGTTGGTGCCCCGGCGGTCGATCAGGTCGTTGAAAGTCATGTCATCTCCATCTGTCGAGGCGAAAGCTAACCACAAATCCATCGGGTGCAAGGGGGCCGTTGCGGTGGCGGGCGCGATGGCCTAAATCAGCCTCATGAAACGCAATATCCTGATCCATCCCGATCCCCGCCTGAAAAAGGTCTGCGCGCCGGTGGCCGATATCACCGATGACCTGCGCAAACTGGCTGATGACATGCTGGAGACGATGTATGATGCGCCTGGCATCGGCCTTGCTGCGCCTCAAATTGGCGTGCTGGATCGGCTGATCGTGGTGGACTGCGTCAAGGAGGAAGGCGAAGCCCCACGCCCCCTGGTGATGTTCAATCCCGAGGTCATCGCCTCTTCAGACGAGACCAATGTCTACGAAGAAGGCTGCCTTTCGATCCCCGAGCAATATGCCGAAGTGACCCGTCCTAAGACTGTGGATGTCACCTGGCTGGATCGCGACGGCAATCTGCAGCAGGAAACCTTTGATGATCTCTGGGCGACCTGTGTTCAGCACGAGATCGACCATCTGAACGGTAAGTTGTTCATCGATTATCTCAAACCGCTCAAGCGTCAGATGATCACGCGCAAGATGCAGAAGCTCAAGCGCGAAAAGGCCCGCACATGACGGTGCGGACCTGCCTGCCATGGCCCGACAAGCGCCTGCGCACCAAGGCCGAGGATGTCACCGAGATCACCGATGACATCCGCGCCATTTGGGACGACATGATCGACACGATGGAGGCGATGCCGGGAGTCGGTCTCGCCGCGACACAGATCGGGGTGATGCTGCGCCTGGCCGTCTTGGATGGCTCGACCCAGCGGGGCAAAGCCGTGCGGCTGGCCAATCCCAAGATCCTGCACAGCTCAGTCGAGCTGCGCGAGCATGACGAGGCCAGCCCGAACCTTCCCGGCGTGTCCGCCAAGGTGAAACGCCCCCGCGCGGTAACGGTGAAATTTCTCAACGAGCAGGGTCAGATCGACCGCCGCGATTTCGTCGGCATCGAAGCCACCAGCGTACAGCACCAGATCGACCACCTGAACGGGCGGATGTATTTCGACCGTCTCAGCAAGGTCAAACGCGACATGCTGCTGCGCAAGGCGCGAAAATCAACGTAGGCCGGGCTTCAGCCCGGCACTCACCCAACCCCCGGAGCCGACGATGCGCATAATCTTCATGGGAACCCCCGATTTCTCGGTCCCCGTCCTAAACGCACTCGTCAAGGCAGGACACGAAATCGCCGCCGTCTATTGCCAACCGCCACGCCCCGCTGGTCGCGGTAAGAAAGACCGCCCGACTCCGGTCCATGCAAGGGCCGAGGCGCTGGGACTGGAGGTGCGCCATCCGACCTCGCTGAAAACGCCCGAAGAACAGGATAGATTTGCAGCGTTGAACGCTGATGTGGCGGTAGTCGTAGCTTATGGCCTGATCCTGCCACAGCCGATCCTTGATGCACCCACCTACGGCTGCTTGAACATCCACGCCAGCCTGCTGCCGCGCTGGCGCGGGGCCGCCCCGATCCATCGCGCGATCATGGCGGGTGACGCGCAGACCGGTATCTGCATCATGCAGATGGAGGCCGGGCTGGACACAGGGCCCGTTCTGCTGCGCGAAGCCACCGATATCGGGATCGAGGAAACCACGGCCCAGCTGCATGATCTTCTATCGGACATGGGCGCGGCGCTGATCGTTGAGGCACTGAACAAGCTGCCAAGCCTTACACCTGACCCGCAGCCCGAAGAGGGCGTGACCTACGCCGCCAAGATCGACAAAGCCGAGGCGCGGATCGATTGGTCGGCCCCCGCATCCGAAGTCGACAGAAAAATCCGCGGTCTCTCTCCATTCCCCGGCGCATGGACCGAGTTCGGGGGCGACCGGATCAAACTCCTCGCCTCCCGGCTGGCCGAAGGGCAGGGCACTCCGGGTGAGGTGTTGGACGACCACCTGCGCGTGGCCTGTGGTGAAGGCGCGGTTGAGCTGTTGCGCTTGCAAAGGGCAGGCAAGGGCGCGCAGGATAGGGAAACCTATCTGCGGGGCTGGCCCATCCCGGCCGGCACCCGCCTGTCATCGGAGTAAGCCTAAATGTTCATGATCATGATGGGCACGGTCGTGATTGCCGGGATTGTTGGCTATCTGTCTGAACAGACCGGCTTTACCCACAACGGCTATCTGCAATCGATCATCATCTGCGTGGGTGGTGCCTTCCTGTTCTATTTCCTCCGCATCATGTTCGGCATCAGCTTTGGCCCGCCGGGGCTGGACGCGGTGTTGTCATCGATCGGTGCGTTGATCATCGTGCCCACCCATTGGAGGAAATGACATGCCCATCGTCGTTCTGATCATCATTGGCGCCGCCGCAGGTTTCCTCGCCACGCGTCTTATGCGGATCGAGGCCGACATTCCAACCACCATGCTGATCGGCATCGTCGGCGCTTTGGTGGGCGGCTTGGTCCTACGCACGCTCATCACTGTGATGGGATGGCTCTCAGGGTTTATCGGGGCTGTTCTGGGGGCACTTTTGGTGATCTGGATCTGGCAGACATACATACGGCGCTGAGCGCTTGACCCGACCGTGATCTGCGACCAATGTCCGGGCAATTTTTTGTTGAAAGGCCTCTCATGTCGCATGATCTGACCAAAGGTGACGTCGCCCTGATGGGGGTGCCTCTGGACCTGCATTCCTCGTTCCTGCAAGGCCCCGCCTTTGCGCCGGGCCGCATCCGCGAGGCGCTGCATTCCGGCGCGGCCAATCTGACCGCCGAAGATGGCACCGATCTGGGCGCAACCGAGCGCTTCAAAGATACCGGCGATCTGGATGTGTTCGAGATGATGGGGCAAGAGCCCATTGATCGTATCGAAGCAGGCGCGGCTACCCGGATCGAAACCGGCGCGCGGTTGTTGTCACTGGGCGGCGATCATTCGGTTGCGTACCCGCTGATCAAGGCGCATGCGGATCGGTATGAGGGGTTGAATATCCTGCATATCGACAGCCACCCTGACCTCTATGACAGCCAGCAGATCGGTCCGCTGGGCCATGGCTGCCCGTTTGCCCGGGTGATGGAGACCGGCAAGATCAAGCGCCTCGTACAGATCGGCATCCGCACCATGAACGCGCATCAGCAGGAACAGGCCGACAAATTCGGGGTCGAGGTGATCGACATGCGCAACTGGCGCGCAGATCTGGAGATCAGTTTTGACGGGCCGGTTTACTTGTCATTGGACCTCGACGCGCTGGACCCGGCCTTTGCTCCGGGCGTTTCGCATCACGAACCCGGCGGTCTTAGCACGCGTGAGGTGATCGACCTGATCCATCGGTTCAAGGGTCAACTGGTCGGCGCGGATATTGTCGAATTAAACCCACACCGCGACCCCTATGGAATGACCGCCATGGTGGCGGCGAAATTCGTCAAAGAGATCGGCGCACGGCTGCTGACGCGCTAGCGCTCATCGCAGATTGCGGCGGTCCCAAGTCTTGGGGCCGCGCTCGTTGTCATGTCGTATCGGTTCGCCTCGGATGCGGTCATCCAGTGCATTTCATCCTCAGATGCGACATCCAGCGTGAACCAGTAGAAGTCCGGGTCGACGCCGATATCTGCGAAATAATCAAGATACCGGTTATGTTCAGGATGACCTTCGGGCAGTTCCGCGGCCACGTAACCTCCACCACCCCAACTGTGAACCCCCACACAGGCGCCGGGTTCCAGCACCCGCCGGTTACCGGCCAGAAACAGGTCAGTTCCGCCAGAGGCGACCAAACCGTTTGATGGTACGACCGTATTGAACCCTTCCTCGCGCACTACGCGGCTGAAGACCACATTCGAGTCATCATCCACCGAGCCTTCGATATTTTGCAGTACCAGTGTCTTGATCCCTGGGTTTTCGTCCATCACCTCTTCAAACGCGCTGAGCGTTGTGTGGTCGATCGTTCCAGACGCCACGATCTGATCCCCTTCGGTCCTGAATGTGACCGGGGTGTAGTGATCTGCACAAGCCGCCAGCAGCAGCGTTGCCGCAAGAAATGAAAGTCGGGGGGTCATAGCGTTCTCGTGTCTGTTTGTACCCTATTGCCGAGGCGGTCGGGCCTTGTAAACCGGCAACTGCCAACCGAACAGCAGCGATCCGGCCCGCAGCGACCAGCAGACCAAGGCGCATAGCCCCAATGCAGGCAGGCCGGTTAACCCAAGCTGAGCCGCCAATACCGCTGTCAGGGCACCGGCAAAGGCGCAGGAAACATAAAGCTGACCCTGTTTCAGCACCAGCGGCACCTCGTTGCAGACCACATCGCGCATCAGCCCGCCGAGGCAACCGGTGGTCACACCCATCAGCACCACAATGACGCCGGTCTGTCCCAGCGAAAGGGCCGCACCCGTTCCTGCAGCCACGGCGATGGACAGGGCAAAGCTGTCCAGCCAAATCAGCCAATTATACCTGCTTTCCACCAGATGCGCGGTGAAGAACACCAGCACTGCCGCGCCACAGGCAATCAGGATATAGTCGGGTTGCCCGACCCAAAACACGGGATGTCGATCCAGCAGCAGGTCGCGCACCGTGCCGCCGCCCACCGCTGTCAGGCAGGCGATGAAGGCAAACCCCACCAGATCCAGCTGCGCCCGGCTGGCGACCAAGGCGCCGGTCAGCGCAAAGACCAGAACCGAGGCATAATCCAGCAGGGCAAGCCCGCTCACGCCTGCTCCTTTTTGGGCTTAAACGGTGCCATGCCCGCACGCGCTAGTTCATCCGCGCGCTCATTCTCGGGGTGGCCTGCGTGACCCTTGACCCATTCCCAAGTCACCTGATGCCGCTCTTGCGCCTCATCCAGCCGCTGCCACAGATCAACATTCTTGACCGGCTTCTTGTTAGAGGTCTTCCAGCCGTTTCGCTTCCAACCGAAAATCCAGCCGGTGACGCCGTTTTTTACATAGGCGCTGTCGGTGACGATTGTGATCACAGATGCTCGCTCTAGCGTTTCCAGCGCGCTGATCGCAGCCAACAGTTCCATTCGGTTGTTGGTGGTCTCGGCCTCTCCGCCATTCAATTCGCGCTCTTTCAGAACGGTATCACCATCCATCGCGCGTAGCAGCACGCCCCAGCCACCGGGACCGGGATTGCCGGAACAGGCGCCATCGGTATAGGCAAACAAATCAGGCATGGGCAAACACCAGAATGAACCCGTCATAAGACCCGGCGAGACCTTTGCCGATCCCCTGCACGGTGCGGTCGATGGTGAACCCGGCCGTGGTCAGAGTCTCTTCTATCTCGGGCTGAGTATAATAGGTATAATAGCGGTTAATATCGTCGCGATGCTCACCCGTTCCAAGCTTCATGCCCAAAAACAACTGACCGCCGGATTTCAGTGCCGTGTGGATTGCGCTTAGATGACGCGGGAAATCGGATCGGGGCGCATGCAGTAGCGAAAAGCTGGCATAAACGCCGTCGTATTCCTCGGCCTCGGTGACGTCATCGAAAGTGCCTAGATAGGCATCGACGCCATTGTCGCGTGCGTGTTCGACAAAGGCCGGCGTGGCATCCAGCGCCCGCACTTTTAGCCCTTGGCGCATCAAAAACGCGCTGTCCGATCCGGGCCCCGAGCCCAGATCCAATACATATCCGCCCGCCTCGACCGCATCCGCAAAGGCCTGCCGGGCCTCAAGCTGTTCGGGGGGCAGGGGGATTTTCAGATAATCGGCGACCCGCGCAGTGTAGGCGTCAATCGTGCGTTTGTCCTGAGTCATGCAGGCACCCGCAGAACACGCGGCACTTTGAACTCTACGTTTTCTGTCGCGGTTTCGACTAGCTCGACCGTCACGTCATAATGGTCGCGGAAGGCTTCGATAACCTCGTTCACTAATACTTCGGGGGCCGAGGCCCCTGCAGTAACCGCAACGCTCGCGATACCCTCCAGCGCCCGCCAATCGATCTCAGTCGCGCGTTGGACAAGCTGTGCATAGTTGCAGCCCGCACGTGAGGCGACCTCGACCAGACGGCGCGAGTTTGACGAATTCGGCGCTCCGACCACCAGCAGCGCATCGGATTTCGGCGCAACCGCTTTTACCGCTTCCTGCCGGTTGGTGGTTGCATAGCAGATATCTTCTTTATGCGGCCCAACGATGGCGGGGAACCGGGCTTCTAACGCTGCAATGATATCCTTTGTGTCATCCACCGACAGAGTGGTTTGGGTGACAAAAGCCAGTTTATCGGGATCCCGCACAGCAACCTGCGACACATCCTCAACCGTTTCAACCAGCAGCACCTCGCCTTCAGGCAGTTGTCCCATGGTGCCGATAGTTTCGGGATGGCCTTTGTGACCGATCATGATCATCTGCAGCCCGGCATCGGCGTGGCGCTGCGCCTCGACATGCACCTTAGACACTAGCGGACAGGTGGCGTCGACATAGATCATCTCGCGCTGGGCGGCAGTGGCAGGTACGGATTTTGGTACACCGTGGGCGGAAAAGATCACCGGGCGGTCGTTTGGACATTCGTCCAGTTCTTCGACGAACACCGCGCCCTTGGCGCGCAGCCCATCTACAACGAATTTGTTATGCACGATCTCGTGACGCACATAGACCGGCGCGCCCCATTTCTGCAGAGCCATTTCAACGATCTTGATTGCCCGATCCACTCCGGCGCAAAACCCGCGTGGGGCGGCAAGATACAATATCAGTGGTGGCTTGGTCATGGGCGGTCTCCTTGACTGAGACACCTAGGTCTTTTCATTGCCATGGTCCAGACAGCAGCACGTCATTTACCTGACATGAATCGCTGTTAGCAAAGGGGTGTTTTTAGCACCTATCCCTTTGAAAGTAGCGCGGCCAGGGCTTTCAGCCCTGGCCGTACATTTCATCGCCCCACATCGTGAGTGGGTAATCGGGCTTGGTGTTACTGACCGCCCGCAGCGGCGACGCTGCGCGGTTCAAGCGGCATCTCGCGCGGAGGTCTTCCGATCACGTCGCGCAGGTCCTCCAGCTCGATAAAGTTGTCGGCCTGACGGCGCAGCTCGTCCGAAATCATCGGGGGCTGGCTGCGAATGGTCGAGACAACCGAAACGCGCACGCCCTGACGCTGCAGGCTGGCAATCAGCGGGCGGAAATCCCCATCGCCCGAGAACAGCACGATATGATCTACACGTGGTGCCAATTCCATGGCATCAACGGTCAACTCGATGTCCATGTTTCCTTTGACTTTCCGACGCCCCATGCTGTCGGTGTATTCTTTGGCCGGCTTGGTGACCATGGTGAAGCCGTTGTAATGCAGCCAGTCCACCAAAGGTCTAATCGGCGAATACTCGTCATTTTCCAGTAGCGCTGTGTAGTAGAAAGCTCTAAGCAGTTTGCCTCTGCGCATGAATTCTTGGCGCAGCAACTTGTAGTCGATGTCAAACCCCAGTGCTTTGGCGGCTGCATAAAGATTCGAGCCGTCGATGAACAGCGCTAGCCGTTCGTCCTTGTAAAACATAAAATGGTCCTTCCGGTATAAGCCACCGCACCGTGAGCTCCGTGAGTGAAAATGAATTGGTCAGTGCAATGGTGCCTCTAAAATAGGCCTTTTTGCCTACATCGCAAGCATTCTCTGTTCCGAATATGGGGTTCGAAGTGGACAAATCTTTGTCAAAAGCGGTCATTGCCCTTGGCGCAAATCTCAGTCTGAGAGGTAATGGGCCTAAGGTAACACTTGAGCAATCATTGGTCGCAATGGCCGAGGCTGGCTTGGTGATTCGCGCAATAAGTCGGTTTTTTGCCACGCCCTGCTTTCCTGCGGGGGCCGGGCCAGACTACGTTAATGCGGCAGTTTCGATTGAAACGGATCAGAGCCCGCACGGGGTTCTGGCGCTGCTGCACCGTATCGAACATGATTTCGAGCGCGCCCGCGAACAGCGTTGGGGGATGCGCACGCTGGACCTTGATCTGGTCTGTTGGGACGATTTGGTGCTACCGGATGATGTGGAATATCACCGCTGGCTGACCCTTCCGCATGAAGAACAGGCCATATCCGCACCGGAACACTTGATCCTGCCGCATCCACGTCTGCAGGACCGCGCATTTGTGTTGGTGCCGATGGCAGATGTTGCCCCCGGTTGGCGCCATCCAGTACTGGACAAGACAGTCACGCAGATGGTTGCCGCACTGCCACGCGAGGACGTGGCAGAGGTTAAGCCTCTGTGATCCTCGCATTTGCGGCATTTCCTGCTTGTCAAGGCGGGGATTCGCGCTTAGATAAACCCCTTCCTGCCACGGATTCATTTACGGAGAGCGCCCCATGGCCCGCGTTACGGTCGAAGATTGTGTAGACAAGGTCCCGAACCGGTTCGAACTGGTGATGCTTGCAGCCCACCGGGCGCGCGAGATTTCCGCCGGTGGCCCGATCACTGTTGATCGCGACAACGACAAGAACCCCGTTGTCTCGCTGCGCGAAATCGCCGATGAAACTCAAAGCGCTGATGAGCTGCGCGAGCGTCTGATTGAGGCCAACCAAACCCAGATCGAAGTTGATGAGCCCGAAGAAGATCAGATGGCTCTGCTGATGGGTGCGGAATCCGACAAGCCTGCGGATGACGACATGTCCGAAGAAAAGCTCCTGCGCGCGTTGATGGAGGCTCAGGGCCAGGGGTAAGCCCCAACGACAAAGGTGCGGACCGGATGATTTCAGCAGAAGACCTGATTGCGCTGGTCCGCAATTACAACCCCAAGACAAATGCCGAGCGCATCGAACGAGCCTATGAATTTGGCCTGCAGATGCATGAAGGGCAGTTCCGCCACTCTGGCGAGCCCTATTTCTCGCACCCTGTTGCCGTTGCCGCCATCCTGACCGAACAGCGTCTAGATGATGCGACCATCATAACGGCCCTGCTGCACGACACGATCGAAGACACCAAAGCCAGCTATGGCAAGGTTTCCGAGCTGTTCGGCGATGAGGTCGCCAAGCTGGTCGATGGCGTCACCAAGCTGACCAACCTGCAGCTTTCCAGCCGCGAGACCAAGCAGGCCGAAAACTTCCGCAAACTGTTCATGGCCATGTCCAAGGACCTGAGGGTCATTCTGGTCAAGCTCGCCGACCGTCTGCACAATATGCGCACCATCAAGGCGATGCGCCCCGAAAAGCAGGTGCAAAAAGCGCGCGAGACGATGGATATCTACGCACCGCTTGCGGGTCGCATGGGGATGCAATGGATGCGCGAGGAACTGGAAGATCTCGCCTTTCGTGTCCTGAATCCCGAAGGCCGCCAGTCGATCATCCGCCGCTTCATCACCTTGCAGCGTGAAACCGGCGACGTGATCCACCGCATCACCGGCGACATGCGGCACGAGCTGGAAAAAGCCGGGATCGAGGCCGAAGTCTTTGGCCGTGCCAAGAAACCCTATTCGATCTGGCGCAAGATGCAGGAGAAAGACCAAGGCTTCTCGCGCCTGTCCGACATCTATGGGTTCCGTATCATTACCGGGTCCGAGGAAGACTGCTATCGCACCCTCGGCGCGATCCACCAGCGCTGGCGCGCGGTGCCGGGTCGGTTCAAGGACTATATCAGCCAGCCGAAATCGAACGGTTACCGCTCGATCCACACGACTGTGTCCGGGCGCGACGGTAAACGGGTCGAGGTTCAGATCCGCACCCGTCAGATGCACGACGTGGCCGAAACCGGCGTGGCGGCACACTGGTCCTATCGCGATGGTGTCCGGTCCGAGAACCCCTTTGCCGTGGATCCGGCAAAGTGGATTGCAAACCTGACCGAACAGTTCGACAGCGAGGATGATCACGAAGATTTCCTCGAAGCGGTCAAGCTCGAAATGTATTCGGATCAGGTGTTCTGTTTCACCCCTAAGGGCGACGTGGTGAAACTGCCGCGCGGGGCAACACCGATCGATTTTGCTTATGCGATCCACACCCGTATCGGCCATGCCTGTGTTGGGGCCAAGGTGGATGGAATTCGTGTGCCGCTCTGGACCCGGCTCAAGAACGGACAATCGGTGGATATCATCACCGCCGATGGCCAGAGCCCACAGGTCACATGGCTTGAGATCGCAGTCACCGGCAAAGCCCGCACCTCGATCCGCCGCGCCTTGCGTGAGGTTGATCGGGAACGCTTCATCAAGCTGGGTAAAGAACTGGCTCGCGCAGGGTTTGAAAACGTCGGCCGCAAGGCCACCGACAAGGCATTGGATACCGCTGCAAAACACCTGCGATTGAAAGACCGACACGAATTGTTGGCCCGTCTGGGCAGCGCCGAACTGACCGCCCATGAGGTGGTCGAGGCTGTATATCCTGAGCTCACCAAGGACGATGGCGACGCGATTTCGCCCCGCCGCGCTGTGATCGGGCTTGAGCCCGGCCAGAAATTCGACCGTGCGCCTTGTTGCCAGCCATTGCCGGGTGAACGCATCGTTGGCATCACATATCGCGGCAGGGGCGTTGAGGTGCACGCCATCGACTGCGACCGTCTGACCGAATTCGAAAATGAACCCGATCGCTGGGTCGATCTGCACTGGCATGCGGGCACGCACCCGGCTGTCTATGGAGCGACGCTTGATCTGACTATCGGTAACGATGCCGGGGTACTGGGGCGTATTTGCACATTGATCGGAGAGAAAAAGGCCAATATTTCGAACCTCGAATTCGTCGACCGCAAACCTGATTTTTACCGCCTGATGATCAACGTCGAACTGCGCGATCTTGAACAACTGCATTCGCTGATGCTGATGCTTGAGGCGGAAAGCGATGTTGCCGCGGTCGAACGGTATCGGGAAAGCAAGAAAACCGCCGTCGCGGCTGGCTGAGAAGGGGTGATCACGAGTGGTTTTCAAGCGCCGAGATCGCCGCTCGCCTGTCCAAGTCGCGTCAGAGTTTGTTTATCCGCGCGGCGGATGGACCCGTGCCTTTCACTATGTCAAACATCGGGTGCGCCGCCTTCCTGACACCCCTGAACGCATCGCGCGTGGCATCGGGGCAGGGGTTTTTGCCTCGTTTACACCATTTTATGGCTTGCATTTTCTCGTCGCCGCCGTGCTGGCTCGATTGCTCAATGGCAACATATTGGCTGCCCTCAGCGGAACATTCTTCGGCAATCCTCTGACCTATGTGCCGATCGGGGTGGTGAGCTTGCAAACCGGGCATTTCCTGTTGGGTACCCGATATCGTGAGCACGACACGCACGGGTTGATGGGGAAGTTCGCCGATGCAATGAGTGATCTCAAAGACAATTGCATTGCGATGTTCACCGGTCGCGAAGCTGACTGGCATGGGCTCAGCCGCTTCTATGACGATGTGTTCTTTCCTTACATGGTTGGCGGTGTCATTCCGGGCGTTGTGGCCGGTGTTGTCTGCGGTTATCTCAGCCTGCCGCTGATCCGCACATACCAGCAGCGCCGCCGCGCCCGGATCAAGGCGAAGTTTGAACAAATCAAACGTTTGGCACAGGCAGAGGCTGACGTTTCAGTGACAAACCCACTAGGCTCGTCTTCAGGGACAATGAAGGATTCGAAAGATGTCTGACAACCGTTTGCGTCTGGGCGTGAATATCGACCACGTAGCCACCGTGCGGAATGCGCGCGGCGGGGCCTATCCCGACCCACTACGCGCCGCCCGGATCGCGGAAGAGGCCGGGGCCGATGGCATCACAGCACATCTGCGAGAAGATCGCCGCCACATCTCGGATGCCGATATCGACGGGTTGATGGACATCTTGTCGGTACCGCTGAACTTCGAGATGGCCGCGACGGACGAGATGCAGAAAATCGCCCTGCGCCATAAGCCACACGCTGTCTGCATCGTTCCAGAAAAGCGCGAGGAACGCACAACCGAAGGCGGGCTCGAAGTTGCGCGCGAAGAAAACAAGCTGGCCCATTTCATTGCGCCGCTGCGCGATGCCGGTTGCCGCGTGTCGATTTTCATCGCCGCAGATCAGCGCCAGATCGACGCCGCCCATCGCATCGGGGCCGAGGTGATCGAGCTGCACACCGGCGCCTATTGCGATTTCCATGCCGAGGGCAAACCGGACGAATCCGCGCGCGAGCTCGAAGCCCTGCGCGAAATGTCCGCCTATGCCCATTCACTAGGCCTGGAGGTCCACGCAGGTCACGGCCTGACCTATGAAACCGTGCAACCCGTCGCCGCCTTCCCTGAAGTGCGCGAGCTGAATATTGGCCACTTCCTGATCGGCGAGTCCATCTTCCGCGGCCTTACACCAGCGGTCCACGAAATGCGCCGCCTGATGGACGAGGCGCGGGCATGATCACCCCTGCTTTTGTGGCGATCTGGATTGCCTGGCTGATGGCCGGGGGCTCTCCGGGCCCTGCCACGATGGGCATCGCGGGTACTGCGATGAATGAGGGCCGCACCGCCGGTCTGACCTTTGCGCTGGGTATCTGTGCGGGTTCTGCTGCGTGGGGGATTGCCGCAGCTTTGGGGTTGTCTGCGATCATGCTGGCCAATGTCTGGGTGTTTGAGGTGATCCGCTATATCGGCGTCGCTTATCTGGGCTGGCTGGCGTTCAAGGCCCTGCGCCGCGCGCTGTCCTCGGATGAGGTGGCGCTGGGCAACCCGGTCACCGGCACTCTGTCCACGATCTTCGCCAAAGGGGCGGCGATCCACCTGACCAATCCAAAGGCGATCTTGAGCTGGGGATCGATCTACGCCATCGTTGCACCCAATGATGCTGGCCTTGCTATGCTGCTGGGCTATTTCGCTATGCTCTACGCGGGTTCATTGCTGATCTTCATCGGCTACGCTTTCCTGTTCTCCTCTGCACGCATGGTCAACGCCTATCGCCGCGCCCGCCGTTGGTTTGATTTCGCCTTCGCGGGCTTCTTTGGCGTCGCCAGCTACAAGATCCTCACGGTGCGCTTGTCATGACCTCTGGGGTGCAAGGATGATCCGACATTGCGTGATGCTGCGCCTCAGGCCCGATCATGACGCGGTAGAGCTTGCCGCCGTGATGGACGGGCTGAGCGCGGTCGCAGACCGCTTGCCAAACTGCGGTGGCTTCATCCACGGCCCAAATCGCGACTTTGAGGCGAAATCCCCAGGCTATCCCTACGGCTTCACGCTGGATTTCGCGACTGAGGCCGACCTGCAGCGCTATGCCAGCGACGAAACTCATAAGCAGCTGGGCACACAGCTTGTTGCTCTGTGTAAGGACGGGGCCGAGGGCGTCTTGGTGTTCGATCTGGAAATGCCTGACTCGGTTGACCAATAGGAGACGAGGGACTGTCATGAAAGCAATCACCTATCGCGGATTTGGTGCGGCGGCGGATGTCCTTGAGTTGGTCGAGCTGCCCACGCCTGAGCCCGGCGCAGGCGACGTTTTAGTCCGTGTCCACGCCAGCGGCATCAACCCCTCAGATGTCAAGCTGCGCAGCGGCGCGCGTCCGGGTGCGGTGATGCAATACCCAATGATTGTCCCCCATTCGGACGGGGCCGGCGTGATTGAGGCCGTAGGCGAAGGGGTCGACCCCGCACGCGTCGGCGAACGTGTCTGGATCTGGAACGGCCAATGGCAACGCGCCTTTGGCACCGGGGCCGAATACATCGCGCTGCCTTCCGATCAGGCTGTGTTTCTGCCCGACACCACCAGCTTTGCCGAAGGCGCGTGTTTTGGCATCCCTGCCATGACTGCGTGGTACGCGCTTTATTGCGACGGCTCCATCACCGACAAAACCGTGCTTGTCACCGGCGGAGCTGGCACGGTCGGGCGCTACGCCTGCCAGATGGCAGCGCTGGGCGGCGCGCGCGTTATCACCACCGTCAGTTCAGATGAAAAAGCGGCCCACTCCGGCGCGGCAGAGTGGGTCAACTACCGCACGCAGGATGTGGTTGAGGCGGTGATGGACATGACCAGCGGTGCAGGCGTAGACCGCATCGTCGAGGTCGATTTCGCCGCCAACCAGCCCGCTTCCCTTTCGATGATCCGCCCCGGCGGGACCATCGCCAGCTATGCCTCGGCCTCACAAATGAAGCCCGAACTGGATTTCTACGGCTTCATGTTCAAGAACATCCGCCTGCATATGCTGATCGTCTACCAACTCGACCCCGCCGCCCGCCGTCGTGGCGAGACGCAGCTGGGCCAGTGGCTGGACCAAGGCGCACTGTCCCATGCCGTAATCCGCGGTGGAGGCCTCAGCGAGGCCGCAAAATCACATGCTATGGTCGAGGCCGGGCAGAAGCTGGGTACTGTGGTGTTGGAGGTTTGACATGATCCTCGGAATCGGAACCGACCTCGCCAATATCGATCGTATCCAAGGCACACTCGACCGGTTCGGCGACCGGTTCCGCAACCGCGTTTTCACTGAGACCGAGCAGCGCAAGGCCGAGCGCCGCGCTGACACCGCTGGAACCTATGCCAAGCGCTGGGCCGCGAAAGAGGCGTGCTCGAAAGCCTTGGGCACCGGTCTACGCATGGGCATCGCGTGGAAGGACATGGCGGTGACCAACCTGCGCACAGGCCAACCCGTCATGCATGTCACCGGCTGGGCCGCTGAGCGCCTGAAAAAACTAACGCCCGAAGGGCACGAGGCGATCATTCACGTCACCCTGACCGATGATCACCCCTGGGCGCAGGCCTTTGTGGTGATCGAGGCTCGCCCGCTTCAAGAAGCGCCCGCGCAGCCTTGACTTGCCCCCACCTGACACGCATGTAGCACCCCAACCACGCATAGACTGGAGAGAGCAGTATGGCCGAGGAAGCCAAATCCGGAAACGCCGTTTGGGAGACGATCAAAACCATCGTCTACGCCCTGCTGATCGCGGGCGTTTTCCGCACGCTTTTCTTTCAGCCGTTCTGGATTCCCTCCGGTTCGATGAAGCAGACGTTGTTGATCGGAGACTTCCTCTTCGTCAACAAGATGGCTTACGGATACTCCTACGCTTCCTGCCCCAGCCTGATCATCCCCAGCGTCGGTCTAAACATCGATGCCGAAGATATCTGTGGCTGGATGCAGGGCGATGAAAACACTCGCATTCTGGGCGGTGAACCTGAGCGGGGTGATGTCATCGTCTTCCGCCATCCCATCACTGGCCGTGACTATATCAAACGCCTGATCGGCTTGCCGGGCGACCGCATCCAAATTCGTCAGGGCCAGATCATTCTGAATGACACGCCGGTGCCTCAGCAGCCTGACGGCGTGTTCACCGAGATCGCCGAACCGCAGGGCCCGCAAGGTCTGCGCCCGCGCTGTGAAAACGGCCCCGTGGGTATCGGTGGTTTGTGCGAAAAGTCTCGCCTGATCGAAACCCTGCCGAACGGCGTCTCCTATGATGTGCTGAATATCGGTAGTCAGGGTTCGGACAACACTGGCATCTACATTGTGCCTGAAGGCCACTATTTCTTCATGGGCGACAACCGCGACAACTCGGCTGACAGCCGCCTGCCACAATCCGCAGGCGGCGTGGGTTTTGTACCTTTCGAAAACCTGATCGGACGCGCCGACCGGATCATGTTCTCGTCCGCAGGTCGCTCGATGCTGTTCTTCTGGACATGGCGCGGTGATCGCTTCTTCAAGGCGGTCAATTGAAGCTATCGGCCGAGATAAAGGCGTTCCAGAAACGCTTGGGGTATGAGTTTTCCGACCCCGAACTGTTGGTGCGCGCGTTGACCCACGGCTCAGTGTCTTCTGCCACGCGCCCCGACAACCAAAGGCTGGAATTTCTGGGCGACCGGGTGCTGGGTCTCGTCATGGCCACAGCACTGCTTGAGGCGGACAGAAAAGCCTCCGAAGGCCAGCTGGCCCCCCGGTTCAATGCGCTCGTGCGCAAAGAGGCCTGTGCTGATGTGGCCCGCCAGATCGATCTGGGGGCAGTCCTGAAATTGGGCCGGTCAGAGATGCTCTCCGGGGGCCGTCGGAAACAGGCCCTTCTGGGCGACGCGATGGAGGCGGTCATCGCTGCCATCTATCGCGACGCAGGGTTCGAGGCCGCCCGAAACGTGATCCTCGCCCTCTGGGGCGACCGCATCCACAAGGTCGAGGCTGACGCGCGTGACGCCAAAACCTCGTTGCAGGAATGGGCGCAGGCCCGCGGTCAGAAGCCGCCAGCTTACGTCGAAGTCAAACGCACTGGCCCCGATCACGCCCCGATCTTCACCATCGCCGCGCGGCTGCAGGACGGGACCGAGGCACAAGCTACCGCTGGCTCCAAACGTCAGGCAGAACAGGCAGCGGCAAAGGCTCTGTTGGAACAATTGTCTTGATCCTCTGCGCGGCCAGATCATGAAGATCCGACCCGCCCAGAAAGCCGATGCCGCCAGCCTCGCGGCCCTGTCGATTGAGGTCTGGGTCGGAACCTACCTAAAGCGCGGCGTGAATTCCTTCTTTGCCGAATTCGCACTGTCCGAGTTCACGACCGCCCGGTTCGAAGCCTTGTTGCAGGACGGCCAAGACCTTTTGATGGTCTCTGAAAACGAAGAGGGGATCGACGGATATATTCGGTTGGCGGAAAATCGCATTGCACCTGTGGACGGGCTTTCCGATTTTGAGATCGTGACGTTTTATGTGCAGCCCCGCCATCATGGTAAGGGCATCGGCTCATCGCTGCTGGACATCGCGATCGACTACTCCCGTGAAAAAGGGCGCCAGTCAATTTGGCTGACGACCAATTCTGAGAACACGACCGCAATCGATTTCTATCTAGCCAAAGGGTTTGTGCAAGTCGGTGTCACAGATTTCCGGATCGGGGGCCAAGCTTACCCGAACCATGTACTGGTATTGAACACTTCGCCGTAAGATCAAACCACGCGAATGAACCCGGTCAATCCGGTTTTCTGATGTTCGATCACATGGCAATGAAACGCCCAATCGCCGGGATTATCCGCAACCAGCGCGATCTCGACCGCCTCATCTTTCAGCAATAGCATCGTGTCGGTCATCAGCGGTGGCAGTTTGCGAAGGTTTGACTTAAGCGGCATAAAGACCAATCCGTGCAGATGGATCGGATGCAGGTTGGGGGATTCATTGCGCAGCCGCAGAACATAGCTTTTGCCCATCTGCAAAGTGGCCAGAGGCCCCACATCCTGCGCGGCATCTCCCGGCCATGGCTTGCGGTTGATTGACCAGAAATTATAGCCCAGCGAGCCACAAAAGCCATTATTGGGCTCTCCGCCTTCCGGCGTCCATCCGAAAACAAACTCGTGCAGCTCGGCCTTTTTCAGATCGGGCCGTGCAACGGGGTTCTTGGCCAGCGGTTTCAGCTCACGCATATCTCGTGCCACAGACGCGCCAACTGCCTGCAACCCGACCAAGGACCGCAGCGGCTGACCGGGCAGCTTCGCCATCAGGTTCACGGTCTGCCCTTCATTTTCGGGCATCTTCACCGCGAAATCGACACGCTGGCCTGGGCCAAGCAGTAACGGCTCCGCAACGCTGGGCAGAGGCACGTCAATGTCCACCGGATGCCCGTCCCATGCGATAATCCGGGCCTCGGCATGGTCGAGGTTCAGTTTGTAAATCCGGGTCGTATCGGTGTTGACCACGCGCAACCGAACCAGACCTCCGACGGGGTGATCATAAACCGGCGCTTGCAACCAATTTGCAGTTTGCACATTGCCAAATGTCCCCGTCCGAGCCGCTCCGCGCGGCGTATAAGCGGGCAGAAACGCGCCCGCCTCATCCAGCCGGAAATCGCGCAGGTTGATCACCTGCTCGCTGTCAAACCCCGGGTCCTCGGTCTCGGCAATCACCATGACCCCAGTCAACCCGTGCGCCATTTGCTCCATCGTCATACAATGAGGGTGGTACCAATAGGTGCCCGCGTCCGGGGGTATGAATTTATAGTCGAAATGATCACCTTCGCCCATTGGCATCTGCGTCAGATAAGGCACCCCGTCCATCCCGTTGGGAATACGCAAGCCATGCCAATGCATCGCCGTATAGTCGGGCAGCGTGTTGCGCACCGGCAGCCGCATCACCTCACCCTGATTTCCATACAGAACGGGGGGAGGCGCGTCCGGCGACAGGCTGACCATCCCGTCCGTCACCTGATCGCGTAGCGCAAAACTTGCGGGTTGGATCACCAACTCTTGCGGGTTTGACGCCAACGCGAACCCACCCAGTCCCAATGCACCTGCGGCAGCCCCGCTGCCCAATAGAAACTCCCGACGTTTCACATCTCGCCTCTCTGAAAGGATGATCGCCTGGCTGGGATTGGCGTGGCGCATTGCTTTGGTGCCACCCCTGACGCATGACCGCAATGCGACAAATCCCTCTGGCCCAGAGATGCGTTCTGCTATAGGGGTGCGCACTTGCAAACAGGATCGCAGGACACATGAGCACACGCGCCGGATTTATCGCCCTGATCGGAGAGCCCAACGCAGGCAAATCCACCCTTCTGAACCGCATGGTCGGGGCCAAGGTCTCGATAGTGACGCATAAGGTGCAGACCACCCGCGCACGCATTCGCGGCGTGGCGATGGAGGGTGATGCGCAACTGGTCTTTGTGGACACACCGGGCCTTTTCAAACCCCGCCGCCGGCTCGACCGCGCCATGGTCGCCGCAGCCTGGGGCGGGGCGGCAGATGCCGACGTGGTCGTCCTGATGGTTGAGGCGCATCGCGGCATCACCGAAGGGGTCGAACGCATCCTCGAAGGTCTGGAAGAGATCGGGAAGGGCCGCACCATCGCTCTCGCGATCAACAAGATCGACAAAGTACCCTCCGAGAAATTGCTGGCGCTCACCAGTGATTTGAACGCCCGCTATCCCTTTGCCGAGACTTTCATGATCTCGGCTGAGAAAGGCCACGGTGTTGACGATTTGCGCAAGTGGCTGGCCTCGAAACTGCCCGAAGGCCCGTGGCTCTACCCCGAAGACCAGATCGCTGATTTGCCCCTGCGCATGATCGCCGCTGAGATGACGCGCGAGAAGCTGACCCTGCGCCTGCATCAGGAACTTCCCTATCAGCTGACCGTCGAGACCGAGAACTGGGAAGAGCGTAAGGACGGCTCGGCCAAGATTGATCAGGTCATCTATGTTATGCGCGACGGTCACAAAGGCATTGTGCTGGGCAAACGCGGTGAGACGATCAAGGCTGTCAGTCAGGCCGCACGGGCGGAACTGGAAGAATTCCTCGACCGAAAGATCCACCTGTTCCTACAGGTGAAGGTCCGGCCCAACTGGCTGGAAGAATCCGAGCGTTATTCGGAAATGGGTCTGGATTTCAAAGACGGTAACGGATGACCCGACTTACGGCGGAATTCTGGGTGCATGCCTATCTGGCGCGGCTGCGGTTTCAGGAAATACCAGCCTTTGTCGTGGCCCATGGTGACGACACCGCCGGCGCGGTGCTGATCAAGCTGAATACGCTTGACGGGCAGGCCACCGCATTTCAGCGAAGTTTTGATCTGATGAGCGGTGAGCGTAAATGGGTGGAACTCTCTTCCGGCCCCGAGGGCGAGGTGGACAACGCCATCACTCGCCAACGCAGTTTTGACCCTGATCTCTGGGTAATCGAGGTTGAAGACCGGCAAGGCAGGCACTTACTGGGTGAAGAAGGTTTGGACTAGCGCGCCCAGCAATTGATCTTGGATGCCCGGCTCAAAGCGACTATTTTGCTCTGAAACAGGCTGGACGAACGACCCGCCTATCGGGTGCCGCAGGAACAGGAGGGGAATTGAGTGGCTGAAACACTTGCCCAGAAACTGGAAAAGTCAAATCTCGGCCATTGGATGCAGCGGTTCGAGGGCTTTATGGTCTTCATCGGAGTGGTCGGCCCCTTCGCCACGTTGCCGCAACTGATCAAGCTTTATTTTACCCATTCCGAACACGCCACCGGCCAGTCGCTGCTCTCGTGGTCGCTTTATGCGGGGCTGTCGTTTTTGTGGTTCGCTTACGGGCTGGTGGTCGGCAAGCTGCCCATCTATGTGGGCAACGGCCTTTCCATGATCTTGAACCTGATGATGGTCATCGGCATCTTAATCCATGCTGGGGTCACATTCTAGCAACCCCGCTACGCAGTGGGCGACAATGCGATCAGTCTGCTTCACTAAAATAGACGAAGCTCATTTTGTTTCCATCCGGGTCCCGGGCATAGGCGCCGTAGAAGTTCGGTCCATATTGCGGGCGTTCACCCGGATCGCCCTCGTTAGTACCGCCATTGGCAATAGCGGCGGCGTGCACCTCACGTACTTCCGCTTCGCTTTGACATAGCAGGCCAACCATGTTGCCGTTTCCGACAGTTGCAACCTCTTTGTCGAAGGGCGTTGCGACCCACATGCTGCCGCCGCCGCGCAGCTCATAGCAAACTGCATGTGGCATGTATTCGGCGATTACTTTCCCACCTAACTGAGGGACAACCTCGTCGTAGTAGCTGCGTGCTTTGGCAACATCATTTGAGCCGATCATGACATAGTTCAGAGACATTTCTTAAATCCCAGTAATTAGAACATATAGCGAACATTAGTCTCTGAACCCACCTCACGCAACCGGTTTTTCCTACTGATCCGACCAGACTTATTTGTACTTTGAACCTGCAACGGCCATAAGATTTCCTGCGGGCATATCTGGTGACCTAACGAGGCCGAAATTGGATTGGCGTGATCACGGCATACTTCTGACCTCTCGCCGCCATGGTGAGACGGCGGCCATTATCGAGGTTTTTACCGAAACTCATGGCCGCCATGCAGGTATTGTGCGCGGGGGCACTAGCCGCAAGATCGCGCCGATCTTGCAACCGGGGGCGCAGTTGGACGTACTTTGGCGTGCGCGGCTTGAAGAGCATCTGGGCACTTTTCAGGTCGAACCCCTGCGTTCCCGTGCCGCCGCTGCATTTTCAGGTCGGTTGGCACTGGCCGGACTGAACGCGGTGGTGGCGTTATTGTCCTTCTGCCTTCCCGAGCGCGAGCCACACCCCTCGATTTATAAGCAAACCGAACAGTTGATGGATTTGTTGGGACAGGATGAGGTTTGGCCACTTGCTTATTTGCGCTGGGAACTGGCGCTGCTGGAAGAGCTGGGCTTTGGCCTCGATCTGTCGGCCTGTGCGGTGACCGGCGTGAGTGAGGGCCTGATTTATGTCTCGCCCAAAACCGGTCGCGCGGTCAGTGCAGCGGGGGCAGGGGAGTGGGCCGACAAACTGTTGCCACTGCCCCCCTGTCTGCGTGGCGAAGGGGCTGCGCCGGATGCCGACATCGCGCAGGCTCTGCGCACTACCGGGTATTTTCTGGAAAACCACCTGGCCCCGGCTCTGGGCCATACGCCGCTACCTGATGCCCGTGCACGCTTTGTGGCGCAGTTTACTCGGCGGCTTTGAATACCATCTCGTGCCCGTCCTCGTTGCGCAGGATCAGCACATCGCCGGATACTTCGGATTGTGTCATCGCCATCAGTGCAGCGAAGTAAAACCCTTCGGCCTCAAGCCCGGCACAGGCTGCGCGGGTGGCAGCCAGATCGGCGATCTCGAACCAAGGGTAGGGGGCATTCAGCTTGCCCGAATAAGTGTTGCAGGGGGCATTACCTTCGATACGCCCCTCTTCGGGAAAGCGCAGCAATGCGCTGGCTTCGAATGGCTCTCCGTCAATTTCTTGCAATGCCCATGTCTGATCCGCCGCGCCATAGGCGGCAACGGTTTCATCCTCGTTGCATTGAAACAAGGCCAGAGGCAGAAGCAGGGCCAGACGTAACATCGCAATATCCTATCAGTAGGGGTTCACGCCGCTGATCAATTCTTCGCGCACTTCAAGACGGGGCCGCCAGTTGTACTTGGTATCCTCGCGCACGGGTGCCCAGAACAACACCCCGCTGTTGCGCCACGGGTCGAGGATGATGCCCTCGTCCATGGGATCACCCTTGGCGCTGATCAGGGCCGAATGATGAATGATCCGAAACGCCGTTGGCGGGGAGGTAACCCAGTGCAAATCCAGCGTACGGAAACTTTCTTGTTTCAGTCGGGTGGTCATGGCTTGCGCCCAGTCATTACATAGGCCCTTCTCACGAAACCCATTTATGACCTTTGCGTTGTGGATAATCGCCGGATCGGTGACGTTCCAGTCCTGCTTCAATTGGCTGGAATAGGCATAGGATATCTCGGCGGCGCGGCGGGCTTCGCGTGGATCAACCTCGGGACCAAGCTGCTGAATGGCCTGCGCCAGTTTGTCGGCGTCATTCGAGCCCGTCGTCGTCGGGGCCGAGGCGCACCCGGCAAGGGTCAGGCAGGTGGCCAAAATTGAAATGATGATCTTCACGCTTGAGTCTCCTCTGGCCGACATAGGTGCCGGTTCCGTTCACCGCCCTTTAACTGATTCCGGCCCCCGATCCGAGGGGGAAGTTTTGCCCAGACGATCACAAAGCCAGGTAGTACAACTCGGAACATTTGCGCCTTGGCGCCTGTACAACACGGAAGATAAAGAAAACCCGGCACAAGGCCGGGTTAAGTTGGGGAAACCGCATCGAACCGGGCGTCAGCCCAACAATCGACGCGCGATGACTTGCGCCTGTATTTCTGCGGCGCCTTCAAAGATATTTAGGATGCGTGCGTCACAAAGCACGCGGCTAATTTTATATTCCAGCGCGAAGCCGTTACCGCCGTGAATCTGCAACCCGTTATCCGCCGCAGCCCAGGCAACCCGGGCCCCCAGCAGTTTGGCCATCCCCGCCTCAAGGTCACAGCGCTGGCCGTGGTCTTTTTCCCATGCAGAGAAATAGGTGAGCTGCCGTGCGATCATGATCTCAACCGCCATCATCGCCAGCTTGCCCGAGACCCGGGGGAAGTTGATCAGCGCCTTGCCGAACTGCTTTCTATCTTGTGCGTATTGCATGGCGATGTCCAAAGCGCTCTGCGCGACGCCGATGGCGCGGGCGGCGGTCTGGATGCGGGCGCTCTCGAAGGTCTCCATCAACTGTTTGAAACCTTTGCCTTCTTCGCCACCTAACAGGTTTTCCCCCTTCACTTCAAAGCCGTCAAAGCCCAGCTCGTATTCTTTCATGCCACGATAGCCCAGCACTTCGATCTCGCCGCCTGTCATGCCGGGTGTGGGGAAGGGGTTCTCATCGGTTCCAGGGGTCTTTTCAGCCAGAAACATGGACAGACCACGGTGATCGGAGCTATCAGGGTTGGTACGCGCCAGTAGAGTCATCACATGCGTGCGGGCGGCGTGGGTGATCCATGTTTTATTGCCTGTTATCTTATAGTTGCCATCTTCACCCTTAACGGCACGCGTGCGCAGGCTGCCCAGATCCGATCCTGTGTTAGGCTCAGTGAAAACGGCGGTTGGCAGGATCTCAGCACTGGCAAGTTTCGGCAGCCAGTTAGCTTTTTGCTCATCTGTGCCGCCCGCGATGATCAGTTCAGCCGCTATCTCGGACCGCGTGCCCAATGAGCCCACGCCGATATAACCGCGCGAAAGCTCTTCCGAGACCACGCACATCGACGCTTTGGACAGACCGAAGCCGCCGTATTCCTCGGGGATGGTCAGGCCGAACACGCCCATTTCGGCCAGTTCTTCGATGATCTCAATTGGGATCAATTCGTCTTTCAGGTGCCATTCATGGGCGTTGGGCTCGACCTTTTCCTGCGCATAACGGCGGAACTGATCACGGATCATCTCCAGCTCATCATCCAGACCCGACGCGCCGAACATGGTCGCACCGGATTGATCCTGCATAAGCTCAACCAGACGGGTGCGCGCGGCCTGAGAATTGGCCTGCGCCATCAGGGTTTGCACTTCACGGCACTGGAACCCGGACAAGGCGTCCCAGCCAAGACCAAGGTCCTGCAAACGCACTACCTCACCCTGATTCATCGGAATGCCACCCGCGATCTGATGCAGGTATTCGCCAAAGGCGATCTGGTGCAGCAACTGCTCCATCTCACTGAACTTACCTTCAGCTTGAAGTGCCTCGGCCCAGCGTTGCATCTGCTGCAAAGATTGCCGGTAAGTTGCCAGCCATGCCAAACCATGAGCGGCTGTCTGGTTTGCTTCGATCAACGCGCCCGAGATGCGGTCATCGCTAATGACCATGGCACGCACCGATGCACGGGCCTTGTCGAACACAGTTTCAACCGCCGGTAAGGCCGCTGCAGTCAATGTCAGAAGATCAGGTAATACCGCTTGCTGCATCATGTTCGTCAAGTCCTGTCCATCATGGGCCATGAATCACGTCCTTTACTGGGTCGTCTGGTCATATCATGCTGCACGTGCAGCGCAACAAAAATACACAAATAGCACATAAAAAGTTCAATTATTACCATATCACTTTTGCAATGCAGAAAAATCTCGGCCTGATATGAAGGGCAGATGGATCTGTTTTCGCTCATTTCACCGCAGGAAATGTACCTGGCGTTGATCGTCGCTTTTGTGGCGGGGTGGGTCAAAGGCATGGTGGGATTTGCTATGCCAATGGTGCTGATATCCGGGCTGAGTATGATGCTGCCCCCCGAATTTGCGTTGGCAGGCCTGATCCTGCCGACCCTTGTTACTAATGGTGTACAGGCCTTGCGGGATGGCGTGGTCGCCGCAGCGGTATCGGTTCGTAAATTCCGTGTATTTCTGGCAGTTGGGTTAATCTGCCTGCTGGCGAGTGCTCAATTGATTAATATTTTGACACCTCAGGATTACCTACTGGTGCTCGGCGTGCCGATAACCTTCTTTGCGCTGATTCAGATACTTGGGCTCAGACTTACATTGAAGGCACCCTCCGTCGGGGTCGAGGCGGTGGTCGGCGCAGTAGCAGGGGCGGTCGGAGGCATCTCTGGCGTATGGGGGCCACCAACTGTGGCCTATCTGACGGCGTTGAATACACCAAAGAAAGATCAGATGCGTGTTCAGGGTGTAATTTATGGCCTAGGGGCAGTGGCCCTGGTGGTCGCGCACTTGGGCTCAGGTGTTCTGAGGGGTGAAACGGCATTGTTCTCTGCAATGCTGGTTCTTCCGGCCCTTGTAGGCATGCGAGGAGGTCTGTTCCTTCAGGACCGGATTGATCAGACCCAGTTTCGCAAACTTACACTGTTGGTTCTGTTGATCGCCGGATTGAATTTGCTCAGGCGCGGACTGTTGGGTTAACCACGCCTTTCAGCAAAACGGAACGCGAAATAGAGACCCAACATCAAAAAGAACAGGCCTGAGATGTCGCCAATCAGAAACGCGACGTATTCGGCAGTTGTACTGCCAAAGGCCGTGTTGGTCAGGATTGAAACCAAAACCGAAGTGACAATCCCAACTCCCATCACGCAGGGCCAGCAGGGATTGCGATCAGCGCGTGGAAAAAGATCCCATCCTGCCGCTTTGCATGCGTAAAATACGGCGGGCACGATTGTTACAGCTATGGCAATTGCCAGCATTCTGCTGGGCAGGAAAACGTCCCACCCGCCCACCATTGCAAAGACAACAAAGACGCCGGGCAAAAGTGCAAAAATTGCCCGCCACCCCAGTAACCATGCGGCCAGAACCCGCACGCCATGCGGCAGGAACAACAGGCTGGCGTGGCTGGGGTATGCGGGAAAAAATTCGTTCTGAAGCGGCATCAGAATCTCGAATGTAACGAGTGATGCGGCAACATAGGCCAAAGAGGCAAAGAAGGTGTCAGAGGCCCATCTGTTCACGGGATTAGCCGTTTTCAGATTTCAGGCAGCAATCACCTGGGTGCATGAACCAAATACCGTCCACGATTGGCGCTTCCGCTTTGCGAAAGATAGCCCTTTTGAACCAAAGACTTGAGGGCGCGGAAAAAGGTCGGACGAGAAACGCTTTTGACCAGCGTATGCTCGATCAGGCCGAAGGTGCGCACTTCGGTATTGCTTTTCGACAACTCTTCCGCGGCGTAATAGATGTCCCGCTCGACCGGGGACAATTCTTCTAGCCCCAAGGTGCGTTCCATGCTTTGCATCAGTTTGCGCAGTTCGGTGAGTTTTGAAATTTCAGTCATAACTTGCCTATTATCTACTACCGTGTCAGACCGAGGCACGTCGAAAGGCTAGGACCTTTGAAACACATCTATCCAACACCATCCCCATGTGGAAGTAATCGCCACTTTCAAGTGCGGCCCGAAGCGTGTTGAGAGTGGAATCGCCCGGGTCGCCCAACTGTCCAATTTCAATGGTCGCCGCTGCAGAAAACATCGGTACCATCTCTTCATCGGTATTTTGCGATAGCGCAAATGACGCGTTCTCGCAATGAACTTGTTTGTTAGATTGGGCTGCCGCTGCGTAATCCAAAATGAAATGGGGGCGGCTAGAGCCCCCATTTCTAATCAGCCGATTGCAACGGCTTTGATATCTTCATCAATGTAGGGCAGATATTGTTCGAAATTTTCCGCAAACATCTGCACCAGCTTTTCCGCTTGCTTGTCGAACGCTTTCTGATCGTCCCAGGTGCGACGCGGGTCTAGTAGCACTTCGGGCACTCCCGGTACCGAGACAGGCACGTCAAATCCGAAATTGGCGTCTTTGCGGAACTCGGCGTCAGTCAGTGATCCTTCAAGTGCTGCCGTCAGCAGGGCGCGGGTGGCCTTGATCGGCATCCGACTGCCAACGCCATAGGCGCCGCCGGTCCAGCCGGTGTTGACCAACCAGCAGGTTGCACCGTGCTGGGCAATCTTGTCGCGCAGCAGGTTGCCATAGGCTTCGGGGCGGCGCGGCATGAAGGGCGCACCAAAGCAGGTAGAGAAGGTCGGCTGAGGCTCGGTGACGCCACGCTCTGTCCCGGCCACCTTGGAGGTAAAGCCAGAAAGGAAGTGGTACATTGCCTGTGCAGGGGTCAGCCGAGCGATCGGCGGCAGAACACCAAACGCATCGCAGGTCAGCATGATGATGTTTTTGGGATGTCCACCTAGGGCGTTGCTGGAGGCGTTTGAAATGTACTCCAACGGATAAGCGCAACGCATGTTTGCGGTCAAAGAATCGTCGTTGAAATCGAGCTCTTTGGTCTCAGCATCGAAGACCATATTCTCGATCACGGTGCCGAATTTTGAGGTGGTCGCGTAGATTTCCGGCTCGGCCTCGGCGTTCAGGTTGATCGTCTTGGCATAGCAACCGCCTTCGAAGTTGAAGGTGCCTCGATCCGACCAGCCGTGTTCGTCATCGCCGATCAATGTGCGCGACGGGTCGGCGGAGAGGGTGGTCTTGCCGGTGCCGGACAGGCCGAAGAACACGGCGGTGTCGACCGGGTTGCCGACGGCATGGTTGGCCGAGCAGTGCATCGGCATCACGCCTTTTTCGGGCAGCATGTAGTTCAATAAGGTGAAGACCGACTTCTTGTTCTCGCCAGCATATTCGGTGCCGCCGATCAGGATCAGCTTGCGATCGAAGTTCATCGCAATCACCGTCTCGCTGCGGCAGTTGTGCTTGGCCGGGTCGGCCTGAAAGCTGGGGCAGTTGATGACGGTGAAATCCGCAGTGAACTCATCCAGATCCTCACGATCCGGGCGGCGCAGCAGGTGGCGGATGAACAGATTGTGCCAAGCCAGCTCAGTGACCATACGCACATTGATTGAATAGCTGGGATCAGCTCCGCCCACGAGGTCCTGCACAAAGTAATCACGGCCTTTCATATGGGCCAGCATATCATCGTACAGCGCATCAAAGCCTTCGGGGCTCATCGCGGCATTGTTTTCCCACCAGATGCTGTCGGCGACGCTGTCGGTCTTGACGACATGCTTGTCCTTTGGCGAGCGGCCAGTGAACTTGCCGGTGGTGACCAGAAATGCGCCGCCATTGCCAAGGGTGCCTTCGCCGCGCTTGAGCGCTTCTTCGATCAGCGCCGGTTCCATGAAGTTGTAATAGACATTGCCCAGACCCTCGATGCCCTGATCTTCGAGGCGGAATTGCGGGTTAACCCGTCCAGATGTCATGTGTGTCTTCTCCTGTGGCGGCGCGAGGGCCTGGGGCCGGGGGCGCCATTGGGGCGGAAACCGGAAAAAGCCGGCGGTCAAGCGCCTCTTATCACGGTATTTTAGGACATGAACAGAAGGGTTGGGAGGAGTTAGCGCAACCAAGTTGAGGTTTAGCGCCATCACGATTTGTCTGCTGTAAATCAAGGCAGCTATTTGGGCGTAGCAAGGCAAATTTGCCGCATACCTGCCGCAAGAATGGCATGATTCGAGGTTACGAGTTGATTCGGTTGCTCAAAACCGCCAACAATGTCTTACAAAAAAGCGTATTATTGCGCGAGTGAGCAGGAATAGGGGTGAACCCGATGTCAAAGATTGCACTTGTGGATGACGACAGAAATATCCTGACGTCAGTATCCATGACCCTCGAAGCCGAAGGTTTTGAGGTCGAAACATATAATGATGGGCAGGCCGCGCTGGATGCGTTCAATAAGAAACTTCCGGATATGGCCGTTCTGGATATCAAGATGCCGCGGATGGACGGCATGGATCTGCTGCAGAGGCTCAGGCAGAAAACGCAGATGCCGGTTATCTTCCTGACCTCAAAAGATGATGAAATCGACGAGGTTCTGGGCCTTCGGATGGGCGCAGATGACTATGTCAAGAAACCGTTCTCGCAACGCCTTCTGGTCGAGCGCATCCGAGCACTGCTGCGTCGTCAGGAAGCCGTAGAAGGGGATGCAACCAGCGCTGCGACCGGGGACACCAAGGTAATGGAACGCGGTGAGCTGCGGATGGACCCGCTGCGTCATGCGGTAAGCTGGAAAGGCAATGATGTCTCTCTGACTGTAACCGAATTCCTGTTGCTGCAGGCACTGGCACAGCGTCCGGGATTTGTAAAAAGCCGTGATCAGTTGATGGATGTCGCTTATGATGATCAGGTCTATGTGGATGACAGGACCATCGACAGCCATATCAAACGCCTGCGCAAGAAGATGCGGGCCGCTGATCCGGATTTTTCGGCGATCGAAACGCTGTATGGTATCGGATATCGTTACAACGAAGAATAGGCGCGGCCGTTTGTGAAGAAGGCGAAGGGGTCTCGTGCGCGATACTGAACAAGCCAACCAAGAACGCGACGCGGATGTCGTATTGGGGGATGACTGGGTCATTCCCCAAGATTCCGAGTCTGCGGAACTGCAAGCCAAGCGATCGCGGCGAAACCTGCTTACGTTGCGCTATTCGCCTCTGGCACGCAGGATCATTACGTTCAACCTGATCGCCCTGGTCATTCTGGTGGCGGGTTTGCTGTATCTGGACGACACACGCAAAGAGCGTGTTCAGCAGACGGCGGTCGATTTGGTTGGGGATGCACAGCTCGTCAGCAACGTATTTGAAACCCAACTGCGACAACCTTCGGGAAATGGTGCCGCAACGCTGGACGTGCGAGATACCCTGTCCGGGCTTAGCCTTCCCGAGGGTGGTGAAGTTTTTGTATATGATAATACAGGAACTCTGATTGGTTGGACACGCGGGGTGTCGCCAGTTTCAGAACTGCCAAGCTTGCTGCAACAGGAAGCTGACACAGTCTCGGGCAACACTTTGATCAGCGATGCGCTTAATGTGGTTTGGAATGGTTTGTCCGCCATTTTTAGCAGCAGAACAGATGTTGAAGCGCCGACACTGGCGCAACGTGTGCAACAATTGATCCCGCAGGCGTTGGATGGTCGCCTGCAAGTACAGGCCGTTCAGGACGACATGGGCAAGACGGTTATTGTGGCCGTGGCGCCAATTCTTGTCGAAGACGTACCGGTTGGTGCTGTCGCCATGGCAGGCCCTGCAGGTGAGATCGATGCGCTGGCCCGAAAAGAGCAAGAGCGCATCCTTCAGATGTTTGTCGTTGCATTGCTGGTCTCAATCGGTCTGAGCCTTGTTCTGGCCTCAACCATTGCGAACCCGCTGGCAGATCTGGCCGCCGCTGCTGAGATGGGCAAGGATCGGGGTGCGGGGGTAAATCCGGGCCGTATCCGTATCCCCGATCTTAGCGCCCGACCGGATGAGATTGGTCGCCTAAGCAAAGCTTTGCGCGGGATGGTCACCGCGCTTTACAACCGCATCGACGCAAATGAACAGTTTGCGGCGGATGTTGCTCATGAAATCAAAAACCCTCTCGCCAGTTTGCAATCTGCCGTCGGAACCATGCGCATGGTAAAACGTGATGACCAGCGCGAAAAATTGCTAGGTGTTATCGAACATGACGTGCGGCGACTGGACCGTCTTGTCAGTGACATCTCGAACGCGTCCCGGCTGGATGCGGAGCTAGTAAAAGAAGAAGAGCAGCCCTTTGATCTGCTCAATCTACTTGGTAATATCAGCCAATTTCTGGGTGAAGACGCCCGTTCGAAGGGGATCGACTACATCACTGATTTTCCGGCAGGGCCTATCGTGGTCAACGGGCTCGAGGCGCGATTGGCACAGGTTTTTGTCAATCTGATCACCAACGCGATTTCCTTCTGCGAAGACAATGACGCCATTCGCGTCTGGGTCCGCCGTCGCGACAATCGTGTGCTGGTTGTCGTTGAAGATACCGGCCCGGGCATCCCAGATCAGGCTCTGACCAAGATATTCAAACGTTTTTATTCACAACGCCCCGAAGAGCATTTCGGCAACAACTCGGGCCTCGGCTTGGCAATTTCGAAGCAGATCGTCGAGGCGCATGGTGGAGTAATCTGGGCCGAAAACATTCGCCCGACCGAAGCCGATATCACTTCGGACCCGCTGGGCGCACGGTTTGTGGTCGGGCTTCCTGTCTAGACCATGAACGCGATCCCGCTCCAGGATATCGCAGATCAAAGGACGGCTTGCATTCACGCCACTTGCGTGGCGGTGCAAGGTGCTGGGGTGTTGATCGTTGGTGCTTCGGGTGCAGGAAAATCTGGGTTGGCATTGCAGATGATGGCGCTGGGTGCTCAGCTGGTTGGAGATGACCAGGTCGATATGTTTGTGCAGAACGATCAGGTTATGGCAAATGCAGTCGTGCCAATCAAAGGTTTGATCGAGGCGCGTGGTATTGGGTTGTTACGGGCCGCTAGCGTGGGCCCCGTCCCGTTGGCGTATATCGTGGATCTGGATCAAACAGTTTCGGCGCGTTTGCCCGAGCCTTTTGACGTTTGCGTGCTGAAGCGAACTGTTCCCTTGCTTCGGGGCGCTGGGGTGCCCAATTTGGCCGCAGGACTAATGCAACTTGTGAGAATGGGGCGCGTGGCCCCGGAATGGCCGAATTCATGACAGCACAAACGCGCGTCGTATTGGTTACGGGCCCCTCTGGGGCTGGGCGTTCGACCGCGATTCACGTACTAGAAGATCTTGGATTTGAGGCGATTGATAATCTACCAATGGGTTTGCTGGTTCGTCTGGTGGACAGCTCAGAGCCGACGCGCCCAATGGCCTTGGGTATCGATACGCGCAATCGTGATTTTTCGACCATCGGGTTCATCGAACTTGCCGCCAAACTGGGCAGGATGGAAGATGTCGACCTCACGATTCTCTATCTGGATTGCAGCGACGAAGTGCTGCTGCGCCGGTTCTCGGAAACACGCCGCCGCCACCCGGTCGCTGCGGATGCCAGTCCGGAAACGGGCATCCGGCAGGAAAAAGAACTGCTGGCCCCCATTCGCGAGGTTGCCGATACGCTGATCGATACCCGAACGCTGAATGTTCACCAGTTGCGCGAGGAAGTCGAGCGCTGGTTCGCCCCTAAGGGGGGGCGTCATCTGGCGGTTTCGATCGAATCCTTCTCGTACAAACGGGGTTTGCCGCGTGGTTTGGATATGGTGTTTGATTGCAGGTTTTTGGCCAATCCCTATTGGCGGCCTGAACTGCGTGATGCCGATGGGCGAAATTCGGATGTGGCAGCCTATGTTCGGTCAGATCCGAACTTTGAGGCATTCTTTGATCGGGTTGTCGATCTGTTGATCGAATTGCTTCCAGCCTTCCGTGAAGAAGGTAAGGCACACCTCTCAATCGCCTTCGGGTGCACCGGAGGGCAACATCGCTCAGTCGCTGTGGCCGAAGCGATTGCAAAGGCCCTTGCGGAAGGGGGCCAGCAGGTGGCAATTAGGCACCGCGAAATGGAACGACGCGCATTGAATGTGAGGCCGAAGTGATCGGGATCGTAATTGTTGCACATGGCGGTTTGGCGCGCGAATATCTTGCGGCCACACAACATGTAGTTGGAAAACAGCCCGGGTTGGTGGCTATCCCGATCGAAGCTGATCATGATCGCGAGGCAAAACAAGCTGAGATATGTCGTGCTGCTGACAAGGTCGATATGGGCGATGGCGTTGTCGTTGTGACCGACCTGTATGGCGGCAGCCCCTCGAATCTCAGCTTGCGTGCGTGTGCACCGCAGGATCGGCGAATCCTTTACGGAGCTAACCTGCCGATGCTCATTAAATTGGCCAAAAGTCGCCATCTGCCGCTGGCCGAAGCCGTGCGTTTAGCACTGGAAGCTGGTCGAAAATACATCAATGCGCAAAATGTGACGCTGGATTGATACCGGATACAATCATATGACGACCAAGAGTTTGAAAATAATAAATGAAAAAGGCCTACATGCCCGCGCTTCAGCCAAGCTGGTTGAGGTGGTAGAAGGCTTCGACGCGCGTGCCGAGGTGTCGCGCGACGGGCTTTCTGCCTCGGGTGACAGTATCATGGGCCTTTTGATGTTGGCAGCGTCGCGCGGAACTACTATTGACGTCGAGACGTCCGGCCCGGATGCTGAGGCGTTGGCAGAAGCGTTGGAAACCCTGGTGAACGACAAGTTCGGCGAAGGGTTCTGATAGCGTAACTGCGACGATATCAAGGACGGAAAGACCAGGCAATTGGCGGAAACCACGCACGAAACAAAGACCGGCCCAGTCGCAGACCAAGACACCGACCAGGGTGAAATCTACGACCGCAGAACGCTGACCTACGCCAACTCGTTTGACGATGCCTGGACGTCCACCGCCATTCGCGCGATCGAATGGTGTACCGGCAAGCTGACCATTCTGCGCATGGTCAACAAGTTCGAAAAGCAGAACGAACATTACCGCGGCCAGAAATTCTGGGGCGGTGCGCTCAAGATTATGGGCATCAACCTCACCACCCCCGCCAAACAGATCGCCCGTATCCCCAAAGAGGGTCCGGTTGTGGTTGTCGCCAACCACCCGCACGGCATGGTTGATGGTATGATCCTTGCCGAACTCATAGGTCAGGTTCGTAGTGATTATCGTATTCTGACCCGTTCGGTTCTGACCGGTTTGGATGAGGCAGCAACCTCGTTCATGATCCCGGTGCCGTTTCCGCACGACCCCGAAGCGCAGGCGAAGATGCTTGAAATGCGCAGCAAGACGATGAAGCACCTGGCCGATGGCGGCGTAGTCGCCCTGTTCCCTTCAGGCGTTGTGATGTCATCGGATGATTGGTTTGGCCCTGCGATCGAGCGGGAGTGGAACGTCTTTACTGCCAAGATGATCCGCCGCTCGGGCGCTAAAGTGGTGCCGATCTTCTTCCCCGGCAGCAACTCGCGTTGGTACCAGATCGCTAATCGGCTTTCGCCTATACTTCGCCAAGGTCTTTTGCTGCACGAAATTGTCCGCTCCTGCAACAAACCGCAGTCTCCGGTAATAGGCGACCCGGTTTCAGATGAAGATATGGCGCTTTTGGAACGCGACCCACGTGGTTTCATGGCTTGGCTCCGCGATCACACGCTTGCCCTGGGCAAACACTGATCCGTCTCTTCATCTGGCCATAAATATCTCGGGAGTGAATTGAGCCGCAGGCTCAAGAGAGGGCTGGCCCTCTTATGCACTATCGCGTCGGAACCGGAACTTCACCGCGGTAATCGTAGAACCCTCGTTCGGTCTTGCGCCCCAGCCAACCAGCCTCGACATATTTCGTCAGCAGCGGGCATGGGCGATACTTGGTATCAGCCAGACCATCGTGCAGCACATTCATGATCGCCAGACAGGTATCTAGGCCAATGAAATCCGCCAGCTCCAACGGCCCCATAGGGTGATTGGCGCCCAGCTTCATGGATTGGTCGATGGACTGAACGCTGCCGACGCCTTCATAAAGCGTGTAGACCGCCTCATTGATCATCGGCATCAGGATCCGATTGACGATAAAGGCCGGAAAATCTTCGGCGCTGGCTGAGGTCTTTCCCAATCGGTCCACAACAGCCTTGCAGGCGTTGAACGTTGCCTCATTCGTGGCAATACCTCGGATCAATTCGACCAATTGCATCACTGGCACCGGGTTCATGAAATGAAACCCCATGAAGCGTTCAGGCCGATCCGTACGGCTGGCCAACCGGGTGATGGAAATCGACGATGTATTCGAGGTCAGTATTGTGTGAGGCTGCAAATGAGGCAGCAGATCCTCAAAGATCGCCTGCTTCACCGTTTCCCGCTCGGTTGCAGCTTCGATCACAAGGTCGGTCTGCCCCAGATCCGGTAGGTTTAGGGTCGTGGTGATCCGCCCCAAGGCGGCTTTTGCTGCCTCGTCTGATATCTTGCCGCGCGACGCTTGCCGCACCAGATTAGTTTCGATTGTCGAGATTGCACCATCTAGGGCATCCTGGCTGATATCGTTCAAAAGAACATCATACTCTGCCAGCGCCATCACATGAGCGATCCCGTTGCCCATTTGTCCAGCGCCGATCACTCCGACTGATTTTACGTCCATATTCTGATGTCCTTGTTCGCAGGATACGGGCGACATTATCGGCACTTCGGCGGGGGCGGCAAGGGGATCGGCCCGATCAAATTCGCTTCAAATGCGCGCATTAGGATTTTCGCAAGACTTGCGGCGGCAAAATGGCAACTGGGTGAAAATTTGGGTGAGTGTGATGAGCTATCAATCAATCAACGCGGATGGTTCCGTTGAAACAATGTGCACCTATGGGACCTCGAAATTGCGATACAGAGGTCCGCAAAGAGCTTTGGAGAGGCCTTACGTGGCGTGCTTTGGGGGCGAGGAGACATTTGGTCGTTTTGTAGCGGCGCCGTACCCCTCAATACTCGAGCACCGCCTACAGCGCCGGTGTCTCAACTTTGGTAGTCTGTTTTGTGGCCTCGATTCGTTGACACGAGATGCCGGGCTGCTCGAACTCGCGAACCAGTCAGAGCTTTGTGTTTTGCAGTTGCCTGGTTTGCTGGGCCAGACCAACCGGTTCTATCGAGTTCATCCTCGTCGCAATGACCGTTTCGTTGCACCAACATCGGAATTGGTGGGGTTGTATCCCGAAATGGACTTCACCAATGTCCACTTTGTTCGTCATCTGTTGAGCCGTTTGAAGGCGCATACAGATGCGCGCTTTGAGATGGTTGAGCAAGAGCTGCGTAAAGGTTGGGTTGAAAGGCTCGGTACTTTTCTGCGCAAAGTTAAGCCTCCGGTTATGTTGCTCGAATTGAGAGCAGATCATCACGCGCTGGGCTCGGTATCGGATGATCCGGTTACGTTGGATACATCGAGTGTCGAAGTGTTGGTGCCTCAAAGCGCAGGCCTCATTACTCTGCATGTGCAGGTATCAGGCGCATCCGATGAGCTTGAGGATATGTTATTTGGCACTCTGCAGCAGCCAATTGCTGAACATATGATCGGCCCTGCCACACATCGCAGAATCGCAGACGCTTTGACCTGTGCGATCAGAGACTTGGGTATTTAGAGAAAAGGCCCGCCAATGGCGGGCCTCATAGAAAACTCGAAGAAAATCTTCGCCTGGTATCAGCCGAGTTTCTCGGTCAGCTCCGGCACGGCCTGGAACAGGTCGGCAACCAGTCCGAAATCGGCGACCTGGAAGATTGGCGCCTCTTCGTCTTTGTTGATCGCAACAATGACCTTGGAGTCCTTCATGCCAGCCAGGTGCTGAATCGCACCAGAAATACCGACGGCGACGTAAAGATCGGGGGCAACAACCTTACCGGTTTGACCCACCTGCCAGTCGTTCGGCGCATAGCCCGAGTCGACCGCTGCGCGCGACGCGCCAACAGCAGCGCCCAGCTTGTCCGCCAGCGCCTCGATCAGCTTGAAATCTTCTTCCGAGCCAACACCACGGCCGCCTGAGACAACAACGCCTGCCGAAGTCAACTCAGGGCGATCGCTTTCGGCTACCTTGTCTTCAACCCATTCGGAGAGGCCGGGGTTATCACCAACCGAGATGGTCTCAACTGCCGCAGATCCACCTTCGCCAGCCGCGTCGAAAGACGCGGTGCGGATGGTGACAACTTTCTTGGCGTCGTTCGATTTCACGGTCTGGATCGCGTTGCCCGCGTAGATCGGGCGCTCGAAGGTCGAACCGTCAACCACACCAGACGCATCCGAGATCACCATCACGTCCAGCAGGGCGGCAACGCGCGGCATGACGTTTTTGGCGTCGGTGGTGGCGGGTGCAACGATGTGCTCATAGCCATCAGCCAGCGACACGATCAGCGCTGCGGTCGATTCCGCCAGGCGATGGCCCAGCGAGGCATCTTCGGCGACCAGAACCTTAGAGACACCATCGATCTTGGCAGCAGCTTCACCAGCGGCAGCAGCCGAGCCACCTGCGGCCAGAACGGTGATTTCGCCCAGCGACTTGGTGGCTGCGACGGTTTTGGCGGTCGCGTCAAAGCTCAGTTCGCCGTTGTTGACTTCGGCAAGCAGAAGTACAGCCATTACACAGCCCCCGCTTCTTTGAGTTTCTCAACCAGCTCGTCGACCGAGCCCACGACGATACCAGCGGCGCGCGCCGGCGGCTCGTCGGTTTTGACGATTTCAAGACGCGGAGTGACATCGACGCCGTAGTCGGCGGCGGTTTTCTCATCCAGCGGCTTTTTCTTCGCCTTCATGATGTTCGGCAGCGACGCATATCGCGGCTCGTTCAGACGCAGGTCAACGGTGACGATGGTTGGCATCTTGACGCTGATAGTCTGCAGACCACCATCCACTTCGCGGGTGATCTTGGCGCTGCCGCCTTCGATATCCAGCTCGGATGCGAAAGTGCCTTGCGACCAGCCCAGCAGGGCCGACAGCATTTGGCCGGTGGCGTTCATGTCGTTGTCGATCGCCTGCTTGCCCGCCAGAACGATGCCCGGCTGCTCTTCCTCGACCACTTTGGCGAGGATTTTCGCCACGGCCAGAGGCTCGATGTCGGTGTGTACGTCATCAGCTGCGACAACCAGGATCGCACGGTCTGCACCCATGGCCAGAGCGGTCCGCAGGGTTTCCTGCGACTGCTTCACACCGATTGAAACGGCAACAACTTCGTCAGCCTTGCCCGCTTCTTTCAGGCGAATTGCCTCTTCCACTGCGATTTCGTCGAAGGGGTTCATCGACATTTTTACATTGGCGAGATCAACTCCGCTCCCGTCCGCCTTAACACGAACTTTCACGTTGTAGTCGATCACGCGCTTGACAGGCACAAGTACCTTCATTTTTGCGTATGCTCCTTACAAAAACGGCAAGCCGCGCAGCGACTCCACCAATGCTCTCGCGGTTTAGATAGCGGGTCGTGATGCGCTGCAACAGAGCAAAATCGTCACGTCATGCTTTCGAGACGTCGCGTTTTGTCATTTTTTCGACAAGAAACGAATTTTTATTTCTCCATGACGGGCGCGATCAGCGGTTCGCACCCGGAACCCAGAGCACATCATTGCGTCCGCCATTATTGGCGCAGCGCGCGGCGACAAAGAACCAGTCGCTAAGTCGGTTGAGATATTTCACCGCCGTTTCATTGACCGGTTCCATATTTGTCAGCTCAACCGCCAGACGTTCTGCCCGGCGCGAGACCGTTCGACAGACATGCAGATGCGCCGCCAGACGTGAACCGCCCGGCAGGATGAAGCTGCGCAGCGGTTCGAGTGTTTCGTTCATTGCGTCGATCTCTGCCTCCAGCCGATCAATCTGGGCGGGGACGATGCGGAGAGGCGGGTAGTCGGCTTCGGCATCCTTGTCCATATCGGGGCGGCAGAAATCAGCCCCCAGATCAAACAGGTCGTTCTGGATGCGGGAAAGGGCGGCTTCGACCTCTCCTTCAGCCTCGGTACGGGCGACGCCGACAAAGGAATTCAATTCGTCCACTGTGCCATAGGCCGCGACACGCCCAGAGTATTTCGCGACGCGCTCACCATTGCCTAAAGCGGTTTTGCCGTCATCGCCTGTGCGCGTGTAAATCTTGTTGAGAACAACCATACCTTAAACTCCCTGTCCGCGCAGGTAGACGTAGAGCACGATTAGCACCACTGCAATGAACTGAAATAGGATGCGCAGGCGCATCATTTTGTTGCTTTTCATGGCTGCGTCTTTGCCGGGTTTTCCAAAGTTGGCAATGCCCATCACCAGCACGGCAACCACTGCCGCCATAGCCAGAAGCAATACGACCATTAATAGGTCCATAAGATCACCATCCTTGTTTGTTCTCGCGATGAACCCTCATCTAGCGTTGATAGAGGCAAAAGCGAACGGGTAATTTCGCCTCAGATGTCCGAGAGAATGCGGTCGATGGTTCGGGTCGGCAGGATGCGGCGCAGATATCCAGCGATGTAGGTTGGCGTTGTCACATAGTAGCGTGCGCGCGGGCGTTTGGATTCGACTGCATGAGCCAGTTTGGCCGTCACGGCAGAAGCAGGCAGTTCGAACCTGTCGTTTCCAGATGATTCGTAGAGGCGTTTCAGCAACGAATCCTCGTACTTCTGGCGCAATGCAGAGTTTTTCCAATCTATGAAGCGTTCGAACACCGGGATTGAGTTCACTCGGATTTTCGAGGTCACCGGACCCGGTTCGATCAGGATGACTTTGATATCAGTATCCCGAAGCTCCAACCGCAATGTGTCGGTCAGGCCTTCTATGGCATATTTGGTGGCAACATATGCGCCACGCCATGGAAATGCGACCAACCCCAGTACCGATGAATTCTGTACGATCCGTCCATGGCCTTGTGCCCGCATCACCGGAATCACCTGTCGGGTCAACTCGTGCCAGCCAAAAACGTTGGTCTCGAAAATCAGGCGCATACCTTCGATCGGGACGTCTTCGACTGCTCCGGGAAGGCCGTGCGCGCCATTATTGAACAGTGCATCCAGCGTGCCTCCGGTTGTTTCAAGCACCTGGTTCAGACCGGATGTTATGCTGTCGGTGTCGGTATAGTCGATCAGCGGGCTGTCGAAGCCTTGCGCCCGCAACCGATCACAGTCGCGCTGCTGCCGACAGGACGCAAATACACGCCAGCCACGCGCGCGCATGCCGTGCGCCGCATCCAGTCCGATGCCCGAAGAGCACCCAGTAATAAGAATGGACTTTTGCATGTCACTTCCGAAACTGAACCTCGCCCCCTTGGTATTGCGAGCTTCAGGTCAGGACAATGACACAGTTGCGTCAGTTTGTTGGCTTCCGAACCAGTGATGCAGAAATCCAACCCACACTTTGCCCGGGAAGTAGCCTCAGGCGCAGCCATCCCGTGCCTGAATCGCTTAGGACTTCAACCCGTTGGCCAATATTGGCCTTTGCTATGATGGGGTAGATCGTACCTGGCCCGTCGCGCATGTTTACGCGTGTGCCTGATATCTCCCGAATGTCCTTTTCGGGTTCGATAATCTGAGAGGTAGGCGTGATATCGTCTTGAACCTCGGTTTCAACCTGCACCAGCCCGGCGGCACCGTCCTCAAGCGAAGCGAGCGTGAAGCTGGCACCATCTCCGTCAAATGCGGAAAACCGAGGCAATGTATTGGCTGCGACTTGTGAAAGAACAACAGCTGTATCCTCCTCGGCCAAGGGTTCAGGTTCGGCTCGCACGGCAACAGGGCGGGTTGCGACATTGGTCACAAGTTCTTCCGCACGCGGCGTTGGCGCAGAAGTGGGTTTGGGCTCAGGGGCCGAGGCAATTGGCACAGGTTGTTCGGCCCGTGTCCCGCGCGGCTCGAAATCAGGGCCTCCACTCATGACGTAGAAGCTCCAACCGAGCATGGCGAAAGTGATAACAATAACGCGCGTCATAGCGCACCCCCTGGCAATCGTAACATCAATATAAAGGCAGCAAGCTTAATATTCGAAAGCATACCATAGAACCGGGATTGAGTCGAAAGATGGGGGAAATCCGGGACTTGTCTCCCCCTGTTGCAAAAAGCGCGACTTGTCCCCAGCAAAATATGCGCCGATTGCTTTACCCGCGCGCGCTTGCGTCGTATCACATCATGTATGAACGATACGATTGACGACCCCAATATGGAGGCCCCTGACAACGGGGGCGAGATAGCCGAACCGCTGCGCCGCGCCATTGGTGAACGCTATCTGACCTACGCGCTTTCAACGATCATGCACCGGGCACTGCCGGATGCACGGGATGGATTGAAGCCGGTTCATCGGCGAATCCTCTATGCAATGCGCGAGTTGCGACTCAGTGCGACGGGGGGATTCCGGAAGTCCGCTAAGATTTCCGGCGACGTGATGGGTAACTATCACCCGCATGGTGACGCCGCGATTTACGACGCGATGGCGCGTCTGGCGCAGGACTTCAACGTCCGTTATCCGCTGGTCGACGGGCAGGGGAACTTCGGCAATATCGACGGCGATAACCCTGCGGCCTCGCGATACACCGAGGCGCGGATGACCATAGTCGCAGAGGCATTGCTTGAGGGTCTGAACGAGGACGCTGTTGATTTCCGCGACAACTATGATGGCACGCTGACCGAGCCGGTCGTGCTGCCCGCGCAGTTCCCGAACCTGCTGGCCAACGGTGCCAGCGGTATCGCGGTGGGCATGGCGACGAATATTCCGCCGCATAATATTTCCGAACTGTGCGACGCCTGTCTGCATTTGATCAAGACACCGGACGCCCGCGACGACACGCTATTAAACTACGTCCCCGGTCCGGACTTCCCGACCGGCGGTGTTATTGTCGAGCCGCCCGAGAACATTGCGCAGGCCTATCGCACCGGTCGCGGATCCTTCCGGCTGCGCTGTAAATACGAGGTTGAAGACCTCGGCCGAGGTCAGTGGCAGATTCTCGTCACCGAGATTCCCTATCAGGTTCAGAAATCCAAGCTGATCGAAAAGATCGCCGAGCTGATCCAGACCAAGAAAATCCCGATCCTCGCAGACGTCCGTGACGAATCCGCTGATGACATCCGACTGATCCTTGAGCCGCGCTCCAAAAATGTGGACCACGAGGTGCTGATGGGGATGCTCTACCGCAACTCGGACCTTGAGGTGCGGTTCAGCCTGAACATGAACGTGCTGATCGACGGGGTGACGCCCAAGGTCTGTTCGATGAAGGAAGTGCTGCGGGCGTTCCTCGATCACCGGCAAGAGGTGCTGTTGCGTCGTTCGCGCCATCGCATGGCTAAGATCGACCATCGCTTGGAGGTATTGGAGGGCTTTATTGTCGCCTTCCTGAACCTCGACCGCGTGATCGACATTATCCGCTATGACGACGACCCCAAAGCTGCGCTGATGCGCGAAGATTGGGGCATCGATCACGTCCGCGCCACGGATGAGTCCGACTATGTCCCGCCCAAACCGGGCGAGGGCGAGTTGTCCGAAGTTCAGATTGACGCCATCCTCAACATGCGTCTGCGCAGCTTGCGCCGTCTGGAAGAGATGGAACTGGTCCGCGAACGCGATGAGCTGATGCTGGAACGCGCCAACCTCGAAGACCTGCTGGCCGATCCCGCCTTGCAATGGGCCAAGATCGCCGAACAACTCAAAAAAACCAAGAAGACCTTTGGCAAAGACTACGAAGGTGGGCCCCGGCGGACGCAATTTGCCGAGGCCGGTCAGGTCGAGGAAGTCCCGCTTGAGGCGATGATCGACAAGGAGCCGATCACAGTCGTCTGCTCTCAGATGGGTTGGATTCGCGCCATGACCGGCCATATCGATCTGAAGCGCGAGTTGAAGTTCAAGGACGGCGATGGCCCGCGTTTCATCTTCCATGCGGAAACGACGGACCGTCTGCTGGTATTTGCTTCAAATGGCCGATTCTATACCATCAGCGCCGCCAACCTGCCCGGCGGGCGCGGCATGGGCGAACCACTGCGTTTGATGGTCGATTTGCCGAACGAGGCGCAAATCATCGACATCCTGATCCACAAGCCGGGGCGCAAGCTGCTGGTGGCCTCGGATGCGGGTAACGGCTTCATGGTGCCCGAGGATGATGTGCTGGCCCAGACCCGAAACGGCAAGCAGGTGCTGAACGTCAAAGGTGACGAGACGGCGCTGATCTGTAAGCCGGTTGCTGGCGATCATGTGGCTGTGGTGTCGCAAAACGGCAAGTTCCTGGTGTTCCCGACAGAAGAACTGCCCGAGATGACCCGAGGTAAGGGCGTCCGCCTGCAAAAGTACAACATGGCACGAGGACGTCAGGGGACGCTGGAGCTGGATGGCGGTTTGTCGGACGTGACGACCTTCAACTGGGAAGAGGGCCTGAAATGGTCCATGGGCGGCGATAAAACCCGGCATGAGGCCGACATGTCCCAGTGGCTGGCCAAGCGCGCAGGGGTCGGAAAGAAGGCGCCATATGGCTTCCCGCGGAACTACAAGTTCTCGTGATCCGCTGTCCGCTTGGTGAATTTCTGCCGATACGGCTTGGCACAACCCGTATCGGTGCGCTACATCCAAGAAAAACAGGCCTATCGAGACGAGAGACATGTTGCGCATTCTGACCCTGATCACCGGACTGGCCCTGATGGGCGCGTGTACACAAACGCAGTTGTATGAGGAACCCGAAAGCCTCGGGGAGTTCAAGCTGCGCGTAAACTACGCCTTTGCCGAGAAAGCCAAGCAGGGGCCTGTCTCTCGGGATGCGACGCCCAAGGAATGGGAAGACGCTATCCAGAACGCTGTAGATATTCGTCTGGGCCGTTACGAGGGCGCGCAAGAATATGACATTGGCATCAGCCTCGAAGGTTACATGCTGGCACCCCCCGGTATTCCCGTGATTTACAATCCGAAGAGCACCGCGATTGTTCTGGTTAACGTCTATGACGTGAACAAAAAGGAATTCATCGCTAAGAAAAAACAATTTCAGGTTCTCGAAGACACAACGAGTGAAAGCGCATTGGCCGGATCAGGTCATTCGCGCACAAAAGAAGAGCAAATGAACGGTCTCGCATTGAAGGTCGCCGATCGAGTCGAAGAGTGGTTGGCTGAAGAGCACAAAGACAATGGCTGGTTTGACCGCCGCCCAGACCTGATCCAGCCGCTCGAATCCGGTGCGGTGACGCAAAATCCGGCGTCGTAACCACCTTTTACCGCAGGATGTGCTTGATTTTCCCGCGTGAACCAAATATCTCGCGCGCGCAGAGGAAACCGGGACCAAGGGTCCCCCAAATCGCAAAAGGGCGCCTGAGGAATGGCAAAGGAAAAGTTTGAGCGTAATAAGCCGCACGTCAACATCGGCACGATTGGCCACGTTGACCACGGCAAGACCACGCTGACCGCAG
>NZ_JBQGAQ010000013.1:0-140022 GCF_056542905.1 Ruegeria sp. AA3
TATAGGTCCAGGCCGTACCCATGCCGTTCCAGTCCTCCAACCCAGAGCCAAGCGCGGTATGGCGCGATGCAAGGGCGGATGTGCGGCTAAGTTCTTCGGTCATGGGTCTTCCTTTCTAGTACCATTCGTCCGACATGCTTGCCTTGCGTTCGGACACGAAGTCTTCGAGCGCGGCTTGGGTGCCGGGGCTCATTTCTGGCTGTTGATAGTCGTCCAGCATCTGGCGCCACCGCGTCGTAGCGCGTTGGTCTGACGTGAGCGCGCCGTTCTCTGTCCAGGTCTCGAAAGGACCGGCATCCGGGATTTGCGGTTCAAAATTTGCCGATCTGTAGTGGCGCAGCGTGTGACTGGTGGAGAGGAAATTCTCGCCCGGGCCGGTTTCGAGATAGGCATCGCGGCCAAAGGCTTCATCGCCAGTGTCAAAACCCTGCAAAAGTTTCAGCATCGCGCCGCAATGGTCGAGGTCCATGATGAACTTCTCGTAGGACATGACCAACCCGCCTTCGAGCCAGCCCGCCGCATGCCAGACCTGATGCGCGCCGGACAGAAGGGTGGACCACATGGCCCCCGTACTGTCCTGCATCGCTTGACCGTCAGGGGCGTTGGACGCGGTGATCTGACCACCGCCAGAACGCACCGGAACGCCGAGTCTGCACCCCAGTTGTGCCAGCGCCATGGTGACCATGTTCGCTTCTGCTGATCCAAAGGTCAGCGCACCCGTGCGGAGGTTCATGCTGGAATGAAACGACCCCATGACAACCGGGCAACCGGGCCGGGCAAGTTGTGCCAGGGCGATACCGACCATGGCTTCGGCCAGCGTTTGAGCCGCCACTGCCGCAGGAGAGAGCGGCCCCATGGCCCCAGCGAAAATCGCCGGAGAGACGCACACGCACTGGTTTGCTTTGGCGTAGATGCGGAGCGCAGAGGACATAGTGTCATCGAACACGAGCGGAGAGTTGACGTTGATATTGGCCTGCATCACCGCGTTGCGTTCCATAAAGTCGCGCCCAAAGACTAACCGCGCCATGTCGATGCTGTCCTGCGCGCGTTCTGGCGCGGTGACGGACCCCATAAAGGGTTTTGTCGATAGGGTGAGGTGGGTAAGCATCATGTCCAGATGCCGTTTGTTCACGGGCACATCCGTTGGTTCGACCACCGTGCCGCCGGAATGATGCAGGGCAGGGGAGTTGTATGTGAGTTTGACAAAGTTGCGGAAGTCTTCGAGCGTCGCGTATCGCCTTCCATTGCTCAGATCGCTAACAAAGGGAGATCCGTAACCCGGCATCAGAACAATATTATCGCCGCCAAGGGTCACGGTTCTGGCGGATTCCCGACCATGCAATTTGAACTCGGACGGAGCCGTAGCGCAAAGGTCGCGTGCATGCCCCGGGTCGAACCGAACGCGCTCACCTTCGACGTGAGCGCCTGACTCGGCAAACAATTCTAACGCTGCTTGGTCGCCTCGAAAATCGATCCCGATTTTGCTGAGGATCCAGTCCGACTGATCTTCGATCCGCGCCAAATCCGCGTCGTTCAGCAACGCGTATGCAGGTATCTTCCGCGTCGTAAACGGAGCGCTGGCCGCAAGCATGCCACGACACGACGACCGACCGCGACGGGAGCGGCTGCGGCGCTCTGCCGGTTGCGGTGTATCGGTTGTTGCGTTCAAGGAACCCAAACGCGTTACTCCTGCTCTTCAGTATCGGATTTAGAATGGGCAATGGTGCGTGATTGGAAATCGAAATTTTCTGGTCTCAGCGTTCAAATTTCTTATACAACGAGGGTATGCACCGTCACTTTCATCACCATGACCTTCTGCGGCTGTTTGCCGAGATTGCCCGATATTCCAGTTTCTCGGACGCCGCCGCGGCCCTGAACATGACCAAAGGCGCGATCAGCTATCAGATAAAGACGCTTGAGACTGATTTGGGAATGGCCCTGTTTCGCCGCACGACGCGCGGCGTCACGCTTACGGATGAGGGACTAAAGTTGCTGGCGGCTTGCCAGAACCGTTATCAGGAAATCGAAGCTGATATTCAGGAGATGAAGGGGCGCGTATCGCGATCCCTGACTGTTGGAGTGTCAACCTACTTCGCAGCGCGGTGGCTGTCCCCGCGTCTGATGACCTTTATGCAGCGCCACCCGGATGTGCAGCTGCGCATTCAGCCGATGATCCAGTTTTCTGAGCAGGAAATGCAGCATGTTGATCTGGCGATCAGGTGGGGGAATGGAGATTGGGGAGAAGGCGTGGTGACCCCCTTTATGTCATTGCCGCCCTATCCCGTCGGGAACTCATCTGTGGCGCAAAAGGTTGAGGCGTTGGGAATGGGCGTTGCGATATCACAGCTCACATTGCTCAGAGACCGGGACGACAGCAACGCCTGGTCCGCTTGGCTGACTGCCGCAGGTCTGCCCCAGCAGACGCGTCAAGATGTGTTGATCGTCCCTGACCCCAATGTTCGCGTGCAGGCTGTCATCGACGGGCAGGGGATTGCCTTGATGGACGACCTTGTGTCCGTCGACCTGGAGGCGCAACTGCTGTTCCGGTTGTCAGATATTGAACTGCCCGACTACGGGTACTTTCTGGTTCAACCGCTTAGCTCTGTTGGCACAGACGCCATGGTCGCCTTCTCGGATTGGCTGATTAGCCAATCCTGATGACGTCCAGCTTGAACATCATCGACTCCATATTTATACGGCGTATAAATACGATTCACGGAGACACCGATATGACAACCGGACATATCATGATGGCTATGAGCCTGGATGGATTTGTTGCAAGACCCGACCACGCGCTTGACTGGCTGAACAAGCAAGCGACGCAAGACGAAGATCACGGCTTTGCCGCGTTTCAGGGGCGGATGGACGTGATTGTCATGGGGTCGGGATCGTTTCGCACGGTTGTGGGATTCGGGGAGTGGCCATACTCCATCCCCTGCATCGTGATGAGCCGCACAATGACTGACGAAGACATTCCGGAGGATCTGCGCGGCAAGGTTGAGGTTTCAACACTTGAGCCCAAAGCCCTGTTGGACTCGTTGGAGAAGCGCGGTTTGAAACAGGCATATGTCGATGGCGGCGCGGTTATTCGGTCCTTTATCCAGGCAGGGCTTATCGAGGACATGAAAATATCCATTGTGCCGATCCTTCTTGGCGAAGGCATTCGGATATTTGGTTCCAATAACACGGACATTGATCTGGAGCTGGTGTCATCGACCCCCTTCCCGTCCGGGCTTGTGGACCTCGAATATAAGGTGAAGCTGTGACCAGGGTCGCACCCGTTGGACGACCGACAAAATCGTCTCAACACCTGTCAAAGCAAGTGATCCTGAGAACTGCGCTGCCAATCGTTCAGAAAAGCGGTGTCGATGCGCTGTCATTCCGTGTGCTTGCTGATCAGCTGGGCGTTAGCCCGATGGCAGTCACCTATCACGTCGGCAACAAGAAGCAGCTTTTGACCGATCTGGTGGAGGATGCATTCAAGGGGGTCGTGGACGGCATTGAAGAGACGTCCCCGGACAAACAGGCCCGTAGCATACTGGCGACCTACTATGAGTATGCGTTGAAGAACGCCAATCTTCTGCGCGCGATCCTCAACGACGTGACACTCATGAGCGAGGACCTTGTCCGTGTTGCGGTGGAATTGAAGGCCTGCACGGACCAACTGAAGAACAGCGATGGCGGAGATGTGCTGGTTCACCTCCTGATAGACTATGCTCATGGCTTCGTGCTTTCGGCATCCAGCGGAGAAAACAATCCCCTGACAATCGACGACTTTCTGCGCGGCGTTGACTGGATTCTGGATCAGGCGGCCGGAAGGAACGAGGCGATCCAAGATGAAGAACATCCGCACCCGTGCGGTGCGCAAGAACAACTTCAAAGACGTTGATATCAGTTTCTACGCAATAGGATTTCGGTATTCGTGGGTGGGTGTTTCCGGTTCGGTAAAATCTTCGCTAGTTGAATTCACTGTGGGAGATGTTCTGCACCTGCGGCGAATTTCTAGAAAGCAGAAGGCGACCGCAGCATCTCAGTTGGTTGGATGCTGCCTTAGGGCCGGTCCTAGGCGCTTAAATTGGTGTGACGCCGCACTCAATCCGAGGACCACAGCGACCCCATATTGACCGAATGCTTCAGTTGGTAATAGCGAGCTTGGCTCCTAAAAATCCGAATGTCCCGGCAAAGCATCGTTTGATCCACTTCATAACACTGGGGCGGCGTATTACGTACTCACGTGCATGAGCGGCAAACGCGCCATAACCGACAAATACAATGAAGGTCATCATCATGAACAAGATCGCCAACCAGATCAGCGAAGCTGTTGCGTTTGGCGCCGATGGGGAAATGAACTGAGGAAGGAATGCCAAGAAGAACAGGGACAATTTGGGATTCAAAACGTTTAACAAGGTTCCTGTTGTCGCGATGCGCAGATACCCGATTTGGTTCTTATCTTCAGGCATTTCCATGGCGGTGTCATCTTTCAAAATTCGCCAAGCCATGAAAAACAGATATGCGACCCCAAGATACTTAATTACTTGAAACGCCATTGCGCTGGTATGAAGCAGCGCTGCCAAACCAATGATACTGGCTACAGCTGCAGGTAGAATTCCAATGGTGCATCCAACCGCAGCAGCGACACTCGCCTTAAATCCGCGACCGAGGCCGATTGCCAGAGTGTAGATTACCCCAGTTCCAGGCAGTAGTACCACAACCAATGAAGTTAGTAGAAATTCAAGTGACATGAATGGGGCTCCCGATTTTCGGACACTCTCTGCGCCAGGCGCTCAGGGGTCAAGGTCGGCTGAATTGCAAGTCTCGTTACATCGATTACGATGCAGCGAAGAGGCAGTTTGAAAACGCTCCAATGGCATTCTTTGGAATGACCGGTTGCGTGCAACCTGTTGTGGACGCACTGGTCCAAAGAGTATTGCATTACTGTCCGTCGCCTAAGCGTTGTAGACATTCGATAAAGCCAAAATTGTCGTATGCGCCAAGCGCAGGAAATGCGGGGTTTGAGCCGTGCCGACCAAGATTCTGTATTGCGCGAATGGCGGCTTCTGAAACCCGAAGCCGCATATCCGTATCGGCGCCGCTAGAGCCCTGAGATGTCCACGTAGACTACGTAATCAGCCACTTTACCCTCTTCCAGGCCAAGGCGTGTGGCAAACGGGACTTCATGCTCACTTTTGTCTTTGCGTATGTAATGAACTGTTCCGTCACAGAACACCGTGTCTCCGCTCGACCAGATGCCGGTGATGGTGTGGTGCATGGCAGAGATGGTTTGAAAGAACGCTTCGTTGGCCTGACGGACAGGTTCGCACCCGATAATAGGATCGAAATTCCCGAGCCGAAATGTGACGTCTTCGGTTACAAATCCGACAATTTCGTCTGCGTTCATTGCATCGACGGCTGTATAGAGCTCGGCAATCAGTGCGACGTGCGGTGAGCTGTATTCATTGGTGATCTGCACCTTTGTTCTCCATGACAGATGTTTTGTGTGTTGTGACGTAAAGCGGCGATCCAGCCTGCGTTTTGAGAGAAAGACGCCGGAAGTGGTCAAAGCGGAGGTGCCCGTTGGTGATGGCCAATCCAAGAAAGAGCACCGCGAGCGCCACAACTAATGTGATGCGGATCGGCTCACCAAAGACCAAGGCCCCAACGGCAATGCCAAAAAGGGTGGCGAAGTATCCGACCTGGGCAAATCCGACGCCATCCGTGCGACGCTGTACCTCGAAAGTCAGCACGTAGCTGAGGGCAGTGATCAACCCGATTCCAATGATCGCAGCAATCGGGCCGGGACCTGAGGAACCGGGCGCGATCTGGCCACTTACAAGAACTGGCAGACCGATCACCAGCAGTTGCAAACCAAGTGTTCCGGTAGCCAGTGCCATGGGATCACCGCACGGCGGGTAGGCACGGCTGCGAAAGACATTGCCCATCGCGAGCAACAGCGGGCCGACCATCGCAACAGCAATCCAGCGCGGCGCGACACCCGACAGGTCGAAGCCGCTATGAGTGGCAAAACTGATGCCAGCCAGCCCGATCAGAATCCCGATCAATCGATATGTTGGCAACATTCGCTTTTCGACCAAAGCCGTGATCGCAAATGTGAAAAGCGGTGAGAGCGTGACCAGCGCCGAATAGAAACCGGTGGATACGTATCCCAGCACAGTATAGCCAATCAGGGCAGGCCCGCTGATGCCAAGGATGCCAGCCCCAAGGTAATAGGCCAGATACCTGCGATGCAGCATGGGACGCTTGCCGGAAATCAGTACAATTGCAAACAGAACCAGACTTGCGATCAGGAGCTGCCAGAACAAGGCCAGTTGTGGCGCGATGCCCGCAATCGCCACAAACTTGGTCAAGGTAAAACTGACCCCAACCAGCGCACCAATGATGATGATCAGTGCTGTGGGCGGAAGATGTGTGACAAAGCGGGGCATCACGCGGCCCCCTTTGTCAGTGCCGTTGTTACGTAGATCGGTTCTGGTCCGATCGGGATGATCCCACTCGGGTTAATGTGACGGTGGCTGAGAAAGTAATGCGCACGAATATGCTTCATATCGATCGTATCAACCACGCCAGGAAGTTGAGCGAACTCCGTCAGGTAGCGCGAAAGGGCGGGGTAGTCCGTGATCCGATTCCGATCGATCTTGAAGTGCGTCACATAGACGGGATCGAACCGCAGGAGCGTCGGAAAGAGCTTCAGATCAACTTCGGTCAGCGTTGTGCCAGCCAGAAAACGCCGTGTGTTCAGCAGCGCGTCGATAATGTCCAGCGTTGCATAGAGCTGATGGATCGCCTCGTCATAGGCGTCCTGTGTGGTGGCAAAGCCAACACGATAGACGCCATTGCGAAGGGGAGCCTGGATTACATCCGCCAGCCGGTCGATCTCGGTGGCGAATTCTGTCGGGTAGAGGTCCGTACCACTCGCGCCCGTGAATGCGGTGTTGAGCATCCGCATGATGTCTGCGGAGTCGGTGCTTACGATTTTACCGCTGTGCTTGTCCAGCAGTAGCGGGACCGTAATCGCGCCGGTATGGGCTGGCGCGGCGCGCTGATAGACTTGATAGAGGTATCGGTCCCGCGGCACCCCGGCCGTCTCGTCAAAGCTGGATTGGTCGATGACCCATCCGTTTTCGGACATCACCGGGTCCATCCAGGTGATACTGATTACCTTGCGCAGCTCCTTGAGCGCCAATACCAGGTCGACGCCATGACACCATGGGCAAGCCCTGGACATATAGAGGTGGTAACGGCCAGACGCCGCCGGAAAATCTGCCTCAGCGTCTGAACTGATCCAGTCACGAAAGGGGCTGGGCAGTCGGTGAAAGCGCCCATCAGATTGCGCTGGCTTGTCGCGCAGGATCCCGTTGATGAGCATTTTGGGCATGGTCGCCTCCATCCAATATGTGTTGAGGACGACTTAACGTGTTTCCCAAGGCGGGATAATTGGCTATTTGGGATACTCAAGGATGAGAAAAAGTTGACAGTGTGAGGGTGACATGGTCGAAATCAGCGCTATCCCGGTATTTGTCGCTGTGGCCGAGAACGGCGGCTTTGCCGCGGCAGCGCGGCGGTTAGGGATCACGAAATCAGCCGTCAGCAAACGGATTGGCACACTGGAAGCACATCTTGGTACACAGCTGTTTCATCGCTCGACACGTAGCATTTCGTTGACCGAAGCCGGGGAAATCTACCTGACGCATGCAATACAGGCGCTTGGATCGGCACAGGAAGCAGAAGACGCGGTTGCGGCCGTGCAGGGTCAACCGGTCGGGCATTTGAGGATAAGCGCGCCCATGTCCTTCGGACGGCTGCATATTGCGCCGCTCCTCACCGAGTTTCTGGCCGCCTATCCTGATATCACGATGGACCTGACCATGGATGACCGGGTCGTTGATCTGGTAGATGCCGGGCTGGATATGGCCATCCGAGCCGGTACTTTGCCAGACTCCGCCCTGATCGCGCGTCGGCTGGCACCGATCCATAGCGTCTTGGTTGCTGCGCCCAACTATCTCTCGCGACAGGGTTCACCCCAGCATCCCGAAGATCTGCTGGCGCACAATTGCCTGCATTACGCTTATTCACGGGATCCTATGGAATGGGTGTTCCAAGGTCCGCATGGGGAAGTGCGGACTCGCACCACAGGCACCCTGCGCATAAACAACAGTGAAACGCTATGCACTGCCTTGCTTGACGGGCTTGGGATCGGGCGGCTGCCTACATTTGTGGCAGGTTCCCATGTAGCCGCTGGCCGTCTGATCCGGGTCTTGCCGGAATACGCATTGCCGGAACAGGCGCTTTATGCGGTGTTCCCCGAACGCCGTCATATGCCAATGAAAGTGTGCGCCTTTGTGGATTTCCTTGCCGAACGGACCGGGAGGGGCAGGCCGTTTTGGGATGTCGAGGCGGGGTTGGGAGGCTGAGGCGCATCGGGAGCTGCAAAGGACCACCGCCCAATCCGGATACCTGAGCGACACCAAACACGACGGCGAGGTACCGGGTCAGTATCTTATTCCAAAGCCTACCGGTTGCGGGGATGGTTGCGCGCTTTGCGTTCATTTCCTCGTTTGTAGTTGCCGGTGACACGGGCCATTTCCTGCTGCTGGCTCTCGAAATCCAGACCATTCAAGTCTTGCAGAAACCATTCCGCCTTGTCGCCCCGAAGAGTTGTCGCGCGCCGACCGTGATGATCGACAACTACGTCGCCATTCTTCGCGCGCCTGAATGCCACTTATGGGCTGAACGACTTTACGCGACTGGTCTAGAGTTCCCGCTCTTGAACAATAAATGCGCATGACTTTGTGTGGTCGACAAAATTGGCCTCGTCTTGCAGCAACTCTGTGCTTAGCTCTTGCATTTCGGCGGTGCCCGTCGCCTCCATCAGATCTTCTTCAGAAGAGAACCAGACCTCAGCCACACCGTCAAATTCCGGTTGCATGTTTCTGGACACCCGCATCGCGTCATTCAGTGGGCTGTCAATCGTATGGCTTTGTACATACCGCTTAGAGCGCATTACCGTCGCGTTCTTTTGAAAAAATGGCCCGTGCTTGTTCAGCCAATAATCCTGGAATTCTTTACGGCTAATGTCCGAACGGCGGCGCAAACACATGATCAGTTTAATCATCGGGAATATCTCATTTTGATGCTCAGATGCTCTAAGTATGAGCGGAAATTCTGAAAGGTCCAATGGCCAGCAGTGGCCAGTCAACACGCAGGCATGAAGATAGATTGCTACGCTATCCGCGCAGCGAGGGGACTGTTAACAGAAATTGTGATATCAAGATTTAACATTGTTTTTGGAGCGCCCATTGAAGGCAGACCTCAGGGAAAACGCCCTTGAAGCAACCGACTTTCTGAAGGCCATGGCGCATGATGGTCGTCTGCAGATATTGTGCTTGCTTCTCACCGGTGAGAAATCTGTTGGTGAAATTCAGGACATGTTCTCCATGCGCCAGGCCGCTGCCTCGCAGCAACTGTCCCGTCTGCGCCTTTCTGGGTTGATTGATGCAAGACGCGATGGGAAGAACATTTACTACAGGATCGCCGATCATAGAGTATCAGCGGTCGTTGCTGTGTTGTATGAACTGTTTTGTGACGATGTGGGTGATGCGTGAGAGGTTAAAATGGATAACATACTCATCTTTTTCCCCACTGTGCCACGACACCACTTTGATCAGAGGTCTGTCGTATCCAAGCTGCCATCGGCGCCATTCACGTAAATTCACCGCTTTAGTCTGCTGGTTTGGTCTCAATCCTCTTTTCTTAGCCGTTCTGCCATCTCAGAAAATCCGCGTAGTTCGGCGTGTTCGAGTGGCGTAGTTCCGTTACGATCGGCAAGCGATCGGTCGGCATCCGCTGCCAACAACGCATCCAGAACCGCAAGATGATCCGGGCTGCCATCGCCAAGCACAACGGTTTCGATAACTGCTGTCCAGTGCAGATTGTTCACATGATCCAGAGGTGCGCCAGCAGCGATTAGCCGTCTGACAATCTCAACATGACCGAGATGCGCGGCCGCAATCAGAGCCGTTCCTTCAAAAGGGCTGGTCGTTAGGCCTGGATCGTTGCCCAATTCGATTGCGAGTGTCATCAATTCCGGATCATTTGCAACGGCCGCAATCGTGACTACGTCGTAGGCCTGATCTTCGAGTGCGTTCATGTCGGCGCCTGCCTCAGCCAGTGTACTCAATGCCTCGTCCTCTGAAGCAAACGCGGCCACATGGGCTGGTGTGCGACCCCGCGAGTCCCGCGCGTTGACGTTTGCCCCTGCCGCCACGAGCTGCCGGATCATTTCTTCGTTGCCGGTGTGAGCGGCTGCAAAGAGACCGTCGTATTGTGCGACCTCATCAGCCGAAGGCGGTGTCTGCGCCGTGCCTGCGCTGGCGGCAAGACCCATCACGAAGGCAAATAGTAGAAAACGAAACATGGCCGATCCTATTACCTACATATTGGTCAGCTATAGTAGTAGCGGATGCATTCGATGTCATTTTCCATTCAGGATCAGAATCCTTTCCCGGGAATTGATTTCGCAATGTCATTGGACAGACGGGCTGAGTTCGCCGACAATCGCGTCATGGAACTGACGGCAACCACACCTGTCCACCTGATCCATGTGGACCCGGACGTCAACATGGCACGGTTCTACGGAATTGAGTTGCTGCCGACGCTGTTTGGGGAAGTGTCCGTCCTTCGGACCTGGGGACGTATTGGGACAAACGGGCAAGCCATGATGGTGACATATGATGACGAAGCCCAGGCCGGTGAAGCGCTCCAAAACCTCGAAAAGCAAAAGCGCCGTCGCGGGTATGTTCCGGTCGGTGGTTAGTACCTACCGCCAGCGATCGTAGATCTTTTATCTCTCAACCCAGTTGAGAGATCTATTCTTTGGCCACCCGGCCAGAATGGACATGATCACCGAGGTTTTCCAACTCGTCCTGGCAGGCTTCTGAAATACCCTCTGGCAAATCGTATGCTTCAATATCCGCTTCGATCTTTCTCAAGTCAGATTCCAGTCCCATGGATTGGAAATCATCGACTTCTCGAAGGCGGTAAATCAAACGTTCAATCAGCAAACGGTGGGCAGGCATCCTGCCCAGCAGTTCACGAATTATTGGTTCTTGCATGCATCAGTTCTCCTCAATCGTCGCAGTAGGCACGATTGAGAATCCGGGGTCAATCGCGGAACTTAACTTGAGGGGGCCTGCGGAGATCGGTGCCCGACGTTCTGTTCGTAGCGAGAAAGCGGGACGCGCCGCCAGGAAGAACTGTCCATCACTGGACGCGGCGACACCAGCGCCCCGGAACTTCGCCATGGGACGACGGCCAAAGTGCTTCAAACAGGCGCTCGAAAATGGCACTACACCTGACGAACTCGAAATAGCGTCCTGAATTGGAGGCTCGATCTCTCCCATTTCATGGTGTGATCGGGCGAACCCCGCTGCCCTTGGCATCGTGACCGGGCTCTAGTCGAACCCCGGCGGTGCCGGGGCTCAACCAGAACACCGCAGCCTGATCTTCCTGCCCCAATAGCCTCTGGCGCGTCTCATCCGAGCCACTCCCGAGGCTTCGGGTCATGGTCGACCATACCCCGGTGATCTGCCCATTCGGATGACGATTCCTTTCGCGGGTGCGTTGACCCAGGCCGACTGGAACTGGTCATTGTTAAATCGGTGGAGTTCCGCGCGGGGAGCGCGGCTCACATGGATCAATAGACAGGGCAGGGGCTCGACGCGCTGGCGCGCGCTCACCCCAACCCTGACACTCAGCATCTTTTGATCGCAGCCCGCTGTGTGCGGTCTGCTGTGCTTGTTTTCCCGGGCGTCAGGGGGCCGAAAGCTCTCGTATCTGATCCGGTCCAGGGGGAAAGCGCAAAGTGAGACCCGCGCCAGGGGCGCGGCTCACATTCCTCTTTTCCATGCGCCTCAAGCAGAAATCGTACAAATTCCGGTTCCTCCCACGCGGGCCGCGCGGGTCCCTCCCAAATTTCCCCGATTTCAGCCTGACCCCCAGTCCTCCGATCAGAAACGGATCTTTTCCATCGGCCCCCCTCCTTTCCGGGGAAAAACGCGGAAGGGGTGTTGGGGGGCGATGTCATAGCCAATGGGCCGTTGCCTTGGCCCATTGGAGCAAACGGAACCGAGAGCGGACAGGTCAGGCGCAGATCGGCCACCGCATCACCACGAAAGAGAGGTCTACTATGGCTGCAACCGCACAACAGACCAATGAAACAGGTCAGGTCGATCATGCCCTCATCGCTCAGCAGAATGACGCGTTTCGCAAGCGCCTGCCCGAAGGTGGGGAAGGGATCATCGTTCAGACAACCGCCATCGACAATATGGGGCCTGAATTTGTCGCGGCCTGTCTGGTCCAGATCGTCAGCTATGACGACTTCACCGAGGACAACGATCCCCATGGCACCCATGAGATGGGGGTCATGGAAGTCATGGGTCGCAAGGTCTGGTTCAAAATCGATCTGTACGACGAGAACTATCAGTACGGGACACCGGCCCCCACCGATTTGAGCAAGACGCGCCGCGTCCTGACCATCCTTTTCCCCAGCGATTACTGAGTTCAGCCCGGCCCAACGGATTTGGGCTGGAAGCGCAACCCGCGCAAGAAAGGAGGCGATTTCATGAATCCATACACCATTGAGCGTCAACGCAAGTTGGCTTGGAAGAACCTCAAGAAGGGCGGCCTCTCCGGCAAGATTGCCCGCGCCTTCTTGAAACAACACGGAGCCGCCTAAGCGGCCTCGCCTCAGCCCATCAGGGCTGGGGCACCCATACCACGAAACTTCATCTTCAGAAAAGGGTTACCCCTATGACCAAGCAAACACAGATCACCGCAACCGAGGCCCGCTTTCCGCTGGCATCACTGGCGCTTTCCCCGATGAACCCGCGCCAGAGCGTGACAGAGGGTGAGATTATCGAATTGGCCGAGTCCATCTGGACTGTTGGCCTGATCCAGAGCATCGCCGGTCTCGCCGACGACAAGGGCGGCGCTGAAATCGTCGCCGGTGGCCGCCGCCTGCGCGCGCTGCAATATCTGGCTGAGAAACACCCTGACCTTGCCACTATCCGCCCCGAACTGGCGAACCCGCTGGTGATGATCGCGCCGGATGTTGAAACGGCTAAAGCTTGGGCCAACGCGGAGAACATCACCCGCAAGAACCTGTCGCCCGCCGAAGAAATCCGCGCTTATGGCAAAATGGACAAGGCCGGTGCGCCAGTCTCCGGAATTGCCCGTGCTTTTGCTGTAACCGAGGCGCATGTTTACAAGCGCCTGAAACTCGCCAACCTGCCGGAACAGGTGATCGACGCACTGGACGCCAAGGAAATCAACCTTGGCGAAGCGGCTGCGTTTACCATCTGCGACGATACCGACCTGATTAGCGAAGTGCTGGAACAGGCCCGGAAAGGCTACCTGTCCGAATACCAGATCAAGACCATGCTGAAACCGGATAGCGTCAGTGCAACAGATCGGCGGGCCAAATATGTGGGTCTGGACGCTTACAAGGAGGCTGGTGGTCGTGTCTCTGCCGACCTCTTTGCCGAAAAGACGCTTCTGGATGATGAAGCGATCCTTGATCAATGCTTTGGTGAAAAGCTGACGGTCGCCACGCGCACGATCCGGCAGGAACAGGGTTGGAAATGGGCCGAGGTTGTCCATGACAGCCATTTCGGCGGTTACGATATCGACCAGATGAAATGCGCCCGCATCTATGCTGAACAAGGCGAACTGACCGAGGAACAGGCTGAGCGCTATGACGAACTGGCCGAGCTTGCAGAAGCCGAAGTGCTGGACGCTGTTGGCGAGGCTGAGTTGCAGGCGCTGCAATCCATCTTGCATGGGGCCTATTCCGACGTTCAAAAAGACTGCGCCGGTATTGTCATCCATGTCACCAATTCTGGTGAGTTGTCTGTGACTGAGGGTCTGGTGAAGCCAGAGGACAAGGCAGCGGCAGTAGAGGCCGGTGTGCTGACAGCGTCCCAGCACAAAAAGAGTGACAACGCCGCCGATGCAACCAGCAAACCGCGCATGTCTCAGGCGTTGGTTGATGATCTGGCTCGCGTAGTCACAGGTGCGCGCCAACACGCAGCGGTCAACGATCCTGATCTGATCCTTGCGCTACTGGCGTTTCAGGTGTCGGGCGGCACGAAATACGGCAATCCCATCGGTTTGAACGCAAGTGATGTGCCGAACTGGCCGACAACGGAAGCTGCGGGCTATGCATTGGATGAGCGCCTGACGACGCCAACCGAATGGGACGGTGATGCCTTTGACCGTGATCTGGCGAAGGCGTTCCGCGCGTTCCGCAAGAAAGGTGCCGACCACGTGCAGGCTGAGTTGATCCGGCATCTGGCGGCGCTGCTGAGCGGCGGCGACAAGACGCTGAAAACCCTGATCGACAAAGAGGTAAAGACTGACATTCGCACGGTCTGGACTCCGACATTCGACAACTTCTTCGGCCGCATCGCCGGGCCTTACCTCAACGAAATCTGGAAAACCGTGCTGGGTTTGAAGGCGGGCAACTATCAGGTCAACACCTTCGAAAGCCTCAAGGTTGGCGAGAAGCGCAAAAAGCTGCACGCGCTGTTCAATGAGCCTGAGACCTGCGCCGCGATGAAGCTGAGCAAGGGGGTTGAGAAGCGGATCGCCACATGGTTGCCAGAGGGCATGGTCTGAGACCCGCAGGCAGGGCGCGCAAGCGCCCTGCCACTCCGGACATATTCCACCGGGCGATAACAGGTTGAAAGTCGACGCGGAAACCCGCCCATGATGCCCAAGCTTCATTCAGTGCCAGCTTGAAAGCAATACGTGGGTGATATATATTAACGATAGATACCAAATGGAGGTAACAATGCCAGATACAGCGGTTGCAAAAGTGTTCATGACCGGTCGGTCTCAGGCGGTTCGGTTGCCGAAAGAGTTCCGGTTCAAGACCGATGAAGTGAGGATTAGGGCCGAAGGCTCAAAGGTCATTCTTGAACCCATCGAAAACGATTGGGAGTGGTTGGACGAGCTGCACAAGCTGGGTCCGCTTGATGAGGATGCTGCGCGGGCTGCCGAGGAAGATGTACCGCCGCAGGACCGGCCCGAACTGGATGTGTTCAAGTGAAATACCTGCTCGACACCAACGCCGTCATTGGGATCATTGCGGCCAATAGCAGCCTGATTTCCAGCTTGTCCGAGTATGTTCCAAGCGACTTCGCGGTGCCATCTGTCGTCATGTATGAACTCTATTGGGGCGCATACAAAAGCACAAAAGTTGCTGAGAATGTGGCGCGTGTGGATGCGCTCCGGTTCGAAGTGTTGGACCTGTCAGTTGCCGATGCAAAAGCCGCTGGTCTGATCCGTGCTGATCTGCACAGGAAAGGCAGGCCGATAGGGGCCTATGATTTGTTGATCGCAGGGCAGGCGGTTTCGCGTTCCCTGACGCTCATCACCAATAACGTCAAAGAGTTTCGCCGGGTTGAAAATCTGATCTATGAGGACTGGCAAACATGACCAAAGTTACCACTTCCGCCGCAACCAACAGTGCCATCCACCGCGTTTGGAAATCCGCGCAGATGTATATCGCGTTTCACAAGGACCAGAACAAACGCCAGCGCGATGAGCCGAAATTTTGGCCACCGAAGAACGGTAGCGCATCTCTGCATGATGATACCGCCGAACAGGAGGCCATTGTCGTAGTCAAAACCGCTGATCCTGAAACCACTCAGGATGTGCAGATCAAGCTGCATCCCAGCCGGATCGTTGTGCGTCGGGACGCGGAAAGCCGTTGGCAGGGTGTCGCGGTTGACGATCATTCCGTGACCGTCCGCATGGCCGACAACACGATCATTGAAATCCGGCATGATGGATCAATCAAGCGGCGTGGGGCAGAGGATGAGACCCATGTTGAAGCCGATGGCAGTATTTTCAAATGGACCGAATTTGCCGAAGCGCACATGACAGGTGACGGGATCGAAATGACCCGCCGCACCGATGATCGGATTGCTGCCATTACCCATGACGGTGTTGTTGATCGGGCGCGCAAGCGTTAGCATTGAACCAATACCTCGAGACTTTCCTTTGGTAGTACTTCTGGCTCGCTTCGGTGGGCCTTTCTTTTGCCGATGTCCAGGCGGCGATGTTCTTCTGGTGTCGCTTGGCACCTGGGGCCTGCACCCCACGTGCCGGCCCGACTTGCGCTTCGCTTTGACGGCCGCCACCGCGGCCGGTGCGCGTCGGACCCGTGGCGCCTGGTGAACCCGGCCCTCCACCTCCGCTGAAAGAAAGGGGCGACTTGTACCGCAACCCCGATCATCGTCCTGCAGGTGACCCTGCCTCGGGAAGGCCACCAGCTCGCGGATCTGAACGTGGTGCCTCTGTCCGATCGACTTGATTTCGCCAATACGCATCGTGGTTCTCTGTTCAGCCGTCCCGCGCGCAGCTGTCCAAGTCGTTCGTGCCGTTCCGCCGGTCAGACATGTTCAACTCCGTAGCCAATGAAGATCCTCGCTCCCCGTGTTTCTTCAAGATGAACATATGCGAGCAGTCGGGAATGGCGCTCCCGATCTGGCAGCAGATCAGGAGCTTCAACGGCTATTTTCCGCCGCCGGGCACGCCCGGCTTTGCATCGCGAAACAAAATAGCCGCTGACATTCCCTAAGTGCCCGCAAAAGCCATGTTCATCGAAACACGTCATAGCGAGGATCAAACAATGGCTACTCAAACTCTGAAACTGAATGTCAAATCCGGCGAAAAAGAAGGCACGAACTACTGGGACCGCTGCGGGGTTCTCTTTGTCAACACCGATGACGCCACCGGCGAAATCAAGTCGATCACCGTCAAGCACAGTATGTTCCCTGGCGTTGAAATGGTGGCCTTCCCGAAACGGGATGACAACGAGCAGAACTGAGAGAAGGGCAGGGCGGCACACGTCGCCCTTTCCTGTGCTCTGGCGCCGGGCCGAGTTGAGTCAGCGCGGTTACTCCCGTCCCGTGCTTGTCCGGATCATCGCGGCAATTTCTGCATCATTGTCCTGCAGGACCTCTTTGAAGAACGCCCCAAGGTTAAAATTCTTCTGGAAGGCGGCAGGTATGTTGCTGCGGACCTCTTCCAGCGCTGCCGCAATCTCACTGCCGTCAGAAGTGGATATCTGAATTCTGATCGGCGGACCGGCTGCGTTGGATTGACTGGTTACAGAAACCCTTTCCTGCTTTTGACCCTCGTTGACAGGTTTTGGCTTTTCGGGTTTCGCAGGCTGTGGCTCGGCTGCTGGCGGTTCTATTGCGGCAGGTTCGTCACGCCCCCGCCTGGTCAGATCTGCCACAGTCGGCGCGATGTCTGACGCGGACCCCGCCAACAGGGTTTCGATGCTGTCAGGCCGGGACATGCTGCACCTCGCTTTCCTTGAGGGCAGTCAGCACAAACTCAGCATTGCTCAGCGCCTTTCTACAACGATCCGCCATGCGGTGCGCATTCGAACGGGCTGTTTGTGTCTCCGCCTGCTGCATCGCTTCCTCAGCAAAGCCCATCAATCGTCCGATTGTTGTCCCTGTCCGAAGCGCGTCATCCATAGCGGCTGTGTCGGCAAGTCCACCGACACAGCGGAACCGCTTTTCCAGCGCCTGTTTGCCCTTTTGAATTCCGGCTGACTGCGCGATGGATTGCCGGGTGAAGACAATCCGGAACTTGTCCTGCGGATTCATTGTGCTGCTGATTTGCTTCAGTGCAGCTTCGCACGACCTGTAGGTCACCATGATTGGATTGTACTCTGCCGACGACCCATCGGACGGGCACAGCACCATGTCCGCCACAGCCATTGTCACGGCGGCGGTCATGCTGGGTTCGCCCTTGGTGTCGATCAGCAGGTAGTCGTACCCACCGGTCTTTTCAGCCTCGAGGATGTGGGCATAAGCCAGCCGGGCATTCTCTGCATCGTCTGCAGCAAACTGCCCGGCCTCGATCAGAAGCTCATCTGCGGGGATCGGGCCCAGCCCGTTTTCAGGATTCAACCATTCCGAGAGTGTGCCTTGTGAATCCAGATCGAGGATACGGACACGTTTGCCTTGATGGTGCAAAGCAGAAGCGAAGGCGACGAGCATGGAAGATTTCCCAGCTCCGCCCTTGGAGTTTACAGCGGCATAGATTTTCAATTTGGTCTCCGGGTCTGCGCCCGAACGCCACGCCACTCAGCGGCGTGCCACAACCGGGCTTGCGATTTCAAACTATCGCGCGACCCGGCACCCGCGCTGATCCCAACACTATTGCGTTTTGAAGCAATCGGCAATTGCCATTTGGTGCTATGTTTTATGGCCTACGGGACATGAGATATGTCACTCTGGCCGATGCCGCGTGCCAAGTGGCGACGGGCGTCCACCAAGTTCCGTCTGCCCACTGCCGTCTGCCAAGTGACACATGGGATTGCGCCACTTGGCCTGTGACGAGCCGTCGCGAGGGTGCGACAAAAGATGGTGCTTCCCACTGCAGCCCGTCGATATCCTACGCTTGTTTTGCGGGATAATACAGATTGTGCTATCGACAATCTGTTGGACTTGCAGTCGGCCCTACCTTCAACTTACACTTGAATCTATCAGCGCGCGGTCTGCCGGGGCCTCGCACGATTTCTGATCGTGGAGAACCGCCCCGATGCCAACCGGCCAGCCCAAATCCGTCACCACAACCATGCGGTTTGATGAGGACGAATTGGCGTTCCTCAAGCAGCGCAGTCAGGCGATGCAGCTCCGCAGCGTCACCGGGCTGGTGCGCGTTTGCTTGCGCGTGGCGTTCGGAATTCCCACCAAAGAAGAGTTCAGGACCCAACGGTTCGAAGCTCATCTGGTCCAGCTGGTGCGCATAGCAAACAGCCTCAACCAGCTAACCCGTGACGCCGGAGCCGGAAAGCTTCGGCTCAACAAACGCACAGAAGATCAGATCGAGGCGATGAAGGTCGAGATCCGGGAGTTGCGTCAACTGTTCGAAGAGTATGCCGATGCGGCCCGCGAGCGATCGTTTACGCGTGCCCTTGAGATTGAGCGGCGGGCCGAGAAGCGGCGGGCCGCGCGGGTGTCCCCCAGAGCAAAGGCCGGGAGATGACCAGCCTGACCACGGCATATGACCCGGCCTGGGAGGCCTTGTTTGGTGAGTTTCAACTCATTCCGAACCTGAAACCGCGTCCGGGCCAAAACCCCACGCGATCTGGACGACGGTCTGCGCAACGACCAAGCGTGTCAGGCGGACCGGCCGACATGATCGCCAACGCTTTACTGACCCATCAGGCTGTGGTCAAAGTTGTCCGCGGTGGCGGTGTCACGGGATCCGGCCGTTTGGGTGGCCAGCTGTCCTATATCACTCGCAAAGGCACCGTAGAGATGGAGCGCGGCGATACCGGAGAGCTGACACATGGCATGGACGCGCTGCGTGATGTCCAGGACGATTGGGCGAAGGACTGGGCCCGAATGGATACGCGCACGACAAGCTACACCTATCACGTGATCCTGTCTTACCCGAAAGACACAGACCGGGAAGCCGCAAAGCAGGCCGCTCGCAGCTTTGCGGAACGGCTGACAAATGGTGAGTATGGTGATCGCTACAAATACGTCATGGCCCATCATGACGACACCGGTCATCCGCATACCCATCTGGTCATCAGCAGGGCAGGGGCGTTGGACAAGACCCTTCAGCTGAGCCGGTATGGCATTACGCCCCAGGATCTGCGCGAGCTGCAGGCCGATACCGCACGGGACGTTGGCATCGTCCTGAGCGCCACCAGCAGATTCAGCCGCAATCTGCGCCCCGACCGGGAGAGCAGAGCTCGGGTTCATGCGCGGCGGGAGGGCCGGAGTCTTCGCGAGCGGTCGATACCGGACCGTCGCAGTGGGTTTCCGTTCTTTGGGGTCGGTCGGCAGCAGCCGGTCGCGCCTGACCAGCTGCAGATGATGAAACATCAGCGGAACGCAGACTATGTCGCTCTGGGCAAAACGCTTCGGTCGCATCAGGCCGGAGTCGAACAGGGCATTTTCACTACGCATTACCCAGGGCGGGCCGAGACCCTGGGCACAATTGCAACGGCTGTTCTCGGCGCAGCCAAAATCCTGTTGCCGGACGGGGTTCTTGAGAAAGAGGACATCGACATGAATGCTCAAGTCGACAAACAATTAGATCCGGCACAGGCTTCGGCCATTGACGGTGAGATCAAAGCAATAGGCAGCGACATCCGCAGCTTTATCCAGGGCATGACGGACAAGGCCGATGCGATGGAGGATGAGGATAAGCGCAGCCAGACAGAGGCGGCGATTTCCCGTGTTCTGCGGGACTATGAGCCGCTGATGGATGACGAGACCAGGACATTCTTTGGCATGCGTCTGGAGCGGGACGATGATGTCGAGGTTGGGCGCGACGATACGGACCCGATCCGCCAGCGCCGCGCTGCTGAGCGCGATGCAGCAGATCCATCGCGGACGCAGTTGCTTGGTCAAGGTCGCGCACCCTCGGATGGTCAGGAGCGGTCACCTACAGATGATCCGCGCGGTTCGGCTACCAAGGCGATGTTGACGGAAGCGGATCGAAGGGTTTCCGAGCATTTCGAAATGATCGGCATGAACGGGGATCTGGCTCTCTCGCGCATCCGCAATGGCGCGGATGTGGATCGTCAGACCCGGGAGAATTGGTTCGAACGCGATGTGCGAACCCTCGCCAATGCTCTATCCCTCAGCGAGAACCAGGCCCGCACGGACATGAAAGCTGTCTACAAGACCGCCGCTGAGATATACCGGGATGCCCGAACGGAAATCCGCGAGATCAACCGCGCCTTCTCTGAAAACAGAGGCGATCAATATCTGGCGGATCGCGCATCCAGGGGATTGGACAAAGACATCGCCCGCGAAAAACGGCTTGGGTTTGATAACGCATCCATTGGCGGACGTCTGAGAGAGATTGAGGCCACCGTGGACAAGCAGGTCTATGGTGAGGCGCGCGATAAAGAAGCAACCTCGCGCACGGATGGTCAGACTCGGCGGGCGTCGGGGCGCCCGGACTTGAAGGTCGGTGTGCGCGGCCAGATCGTGGCAATGGGATCGAGGCTCTACGATACAGAGGACAAAGACAGTCAGTCACCTTATGTCGATTTGAAAATGGATGGCCGCGACAAGCCTTACCGCGTCTGGGGTGTAGATCTGCCCGACATGATGGAGCGCCAGAACCTTACCGTTGGCGACACCGCCACCCTGGCGCATGACGGGTTCAAATATGTCACCGTGAAAAAACGCGACAAAGAAACCGGCGACGAGAAAGAGGTCGAAGCCAAGCGCCGTGCCTGGAGGGCATCTGACATTGAGCGTGGGCCACGCGCGACCGATCGGTCTCATGACCGTTCCGTACCGCTCCGCGTGTCTTCGCCGGAGGCGGAGCGTGTCGAGCAGATCGCACGGACAGGCGTCACCGGTGTCATCATCGACGCAAAAGAAAGCCTGGTGCGTCCTGATGATCCGAGCAGTACGTCGTTCTACGTGGATATGAAGGTCGAGGGCAAAGACGTGCCACACCGGATCTGGGGCACAGCTCTGCAAGACCAGATGGCGCGGAACAACATTTCGGTCGGCGACACCGTCACCTTTGTCGAAGCAGGTAAAGAAGAAGTCACCCGCTCGCGCAGAAACACCGAGACGGACGAGATGGAACGGGTCAATGTCACCCGGAAAGCCTGGGATGTGAAGAACATCGATCGCCAGATTGATCGTGATCCGGAGGTGCAGGAGCGCTTGCGCCGGGACCGGGAGGATCGCGCCAAGGGGGATCGGGGGATCACCCGATGAGCCGTCATCTCGAAAGCACATTGAAGCGTGTGTTCGGAGAGCAATTGCTCTCCGATCCGCACCTGTCTGAGATTGTCCTGAACCCTGACGGGCGGATCTGGGTCGAGCGCAGCGGCGAGCCTGCCATGCGCTCGCTTGACGACCCCATGGGGGAGGACGACGCCTTAGCGCTTGCGCAGGACCTGGCCGGTGGAAACCCGATTTCCAGCAAAACGCCTCTGGCCGGTTCGCAATTTGAAATCAACGGCTCGCTCTGGCGCGCCCAAGTGGTGGTCAAACCCTCTGTTGAGGATGGCGTTGCCTTTGCCCTGCGCCGCGCCGTTGCCAGTGAAATGTCGCTTGATGATCTGATAAAGGGTCTGCCGGATTCGGAAGCCAACATGGCTGATCTGAAAACCGGCGTGGACCCGGGTGATGCTGCCGTATTCGATGCCTACGACAATGGTGGTTTTGGAGGTTTTCTGCGGGCAGCAGTCAAGGCCAAGTGGAACATCCTTTTGTCTGGCGGCACGTCATCTGGCAAAACCACCTGGTTGCGCGCCTGTCTTGCTGAGGTCGATCCATCCGAGCGGATTCTGACCATTGAGGACGTGTTGGAGATCCGGCCTGGTCAGCCCAATGCCGTGTCCCTGATCGTGAACAAGAATGCCACCAGCAGTGATCTGTTGAAAGCCTGCCTGCGGTTCCGGCCGGATCGGATCATCATGGGCGAGCTGCGTGGCGCGGAAGCCTACGACTTCCTGTCTGCGATCAACTCTGGTCATCCCGGTGGAATTTCCACCTTGCACGCAGCCTCGCCGGACTCCGCACTGTCACGTCTGGCTCTGATGGTCCTGCAGGCGGATACCGGTCTGACTTATTCGGAGATCCTGGAATACTGTCGCTCGATGATCGATGTGATTGTGCAGTTTCGGAAGACGGGGGATCAGAGGCGGCCGGTTGCTATCAGAGTGTTGCGACAACGGTAATCTGAAAGCCCCTTGGTGCTTTACGACTCTCGTCGTCTTGGTTCTATGCTGCCGGCGCAGGCAATTGGGATAGCAGCCGTTCGTTCTCTTTTCGACGAAGGAGGAAGAAGAGCCCAATCTACCTAATGCTGCGCTTCGCATGAACAGGTGCGAACCGCGAATTGCTGCCATTGGCCATGGCAATGACAGGTCCTTATCGGTCATTCATTGGGCCCGGCCTCGCCGCGAAACAGTACCACCGAACCGGCCATTCCTTACAACAGCACAATTTGATCGATGTGAGCGAGGGCGAAGTGGGACACCTTACAGCTGATCGCTCCCCCGGTATTTTGTCGCGATCTGCAAATGCCTATTTCCTGCAATCGTGGCCGCCAGTCTTCGTCATGTCGAATGCTCTCGTCTAGCCCAGCGACAAAGGCCGGACCGGCGGCAGGACTAAAATCTCTGTTGGCACCACTCGCGCAACTTGCCCACAATCCATTCAATTCTATCGGCGCGGGGGCTTCCCAGTCGGTAGAGGGCATTCCATTGCAAAGGGAGACCATTTTTTGTGAGCTTTAGACAGGTCAATTCTTTATCCTTGAGAAACGGTGCGATTGTTGTGCGGCTGAGAATGGTCAGGCCGAATTCGGCCCTGACAAGTTCAACGACCGCATCGGTCAGCCCGGCATTGAGCAATGTTCTTGGCCTCATTCCCGACGGGCGCCAAAACAAGTCTTCCTCGATGCCAGTTTCAAAAATCGAAGAATAGGTGATGAAGGGGTCATCCAGAAAATCGGCTGCCTCAAGATAGTCCTTCGAAGCAACCTTGTGATGCACGTGGCAAACACCAACAAGCTCGTCTGCAAAAAGTGGCTCCACATGCACGGACGGCGACGAGATAGTCCCGGGTTCGATTCCGATGTCCACTTCTCCGTCGGCGACGCTTCGGACAGGCAGTTTCGATGTATTGGCTTCAAACTCAAAAAACAGGCTCGGAATTTCTGCCTGCACTTCCTTCAAGAACCACGGCAGCCATTTGTAGGAGCTATAGGCATAGTTGGCAATTCGCATGATCTCGGTGCGATCAACATCCGGGCCCGCTGACAAATTACGCTCGACATATTCTGCCTCACGGAGGATCGACTCAGCGGCTGCTGCCAGAAGCTCACCCGCGGTATTTAGGGCGAGCCTGCGACCCACTCGTCTCGTAAGAGGTCGGCCCAGACGTCGCTCTGCCTCCGCAATCTGATGGCTGACTGCGGATTGCGTCAGGCCAAGCTCCTCGGCAGCCGCGACAGTTGTGCGCTGTGTTTGGAGTGTGCGGATCACACGATAATGCCGCAAATCCAGAACCGCCATGAATTAATCCTCATCATACCTTTGGTGAATATTATTAATTTCTTTAAGACAAGGCAATTACCTACGCTCCCCAATGTTGGGGCGGTGCCGCCCGAACCAAATATCGACTGCACCAGACCGGAAGTCTCGCCTTGGAAAGATCAAGTGTTGTCGCCTTCGAAGCGAGTAATCGGCACCTGGAATGGCAACCTGGGAGGAACACATGACAGACTTCATGATGACGGATAGATCATTGCATCCGCTTGCGGAGCCAACAGCCGCCAGCTTCAGGGCGGGTAAACTCAGCCGCAGAGAGTATCTGGCAAGCATGGCTGCTTTCGGGGTGACAGCCTCGGGGGCTTTGGCACTCGGAGGTATAACTGCAACCCCGGCATTGGCGCAAAGCCCGCAAAAAGGCGGCGTCATGCGGATTTCGATGTCGGTGAAAGGTTTCAAGGACCCGCGTACGTTCGACTGGGACGAAGTTGCCAATGTCGCCCGTCAGTGCAACGAGTACCTCGTGCGCTGGAACCGTGACTTCACCTTCGAGCCCTGGCTACTTGAAAGCTGGGAGACGAGCGACGATGCCAAGACCTACACTCTCAACGTTCGCAAAGGCATCACATGGTCGAATGGCGACGAATTCAATGCAGACGACGTGATCCACAACATATCGCGCTGGTGCGAGGCGGACGTGGAAGGAAACTCGATGGCGGCCAGGATGGGTGGACTCGTCGACGCCGAAACCAAAAAGGTCCGTGAGGGTTCTCTGGAAAGAGTTGACGACCACACCGTTCGCGTGAACCTGCCCACTGCCGACATTTCGCTGGTCGCTGGCATGGCGGACTATCCTGCCCTTATAATGCATCGCAGTTATTCAGGCAGCGCGGACCCTTTCGAGGCACTTTCGATCACCACTGGGCCTTGTGAACTTGTTGAGTACGCTGTCAGTCAAAAGGCTGAGGTGCGCCGAAAGGAGACACCATGGTGGCGCGGTGAGTTCTGGCTCGATGGTATCGAGTGGATTGACTACGGAACAGATTTTGCGTCGGAAGTCGCCGCTTTTGATGCCGGAGAGGTAGATGGGAATCATGAAACTTCGCCGGACTCCTTGCCAGCGTTCGAAAACATCGGAATTGTGAACTCCAGCATCGCTACCGCAGCTACAATCGTCATCAGGATGAATGCGGATCAACCTCCTTACGACGATGTTCGAGTACGGCGGGCTGCACAGCTGGCTGTTGAAAACAGCATTCTGCTCGAGTTGGGCATCAATGGCACTGGAGTCGTTGCCGAGAACCACCACGTGGGTTCGATGCACCCGGAATATGCCGATATCGGACCCCATGTTCGCGATGTAGAGCAAGCTTTAGCCTTGTTGGCCGAGGCAGGACAGTCCGAGCATGAGTTCGAAATCATCTCGGTCGATGTCGACTGGATCAAGAACACCACCGACGCAGTCGCGGCCCAGCTTCGCGACGCCGGCCTCAAGGTGAAGCGGACGGTACTGCCTGGCTCAACCTTCTGGAACGACTGGGCAAAGTATCCTTTCTCTTCGACAAACTGGAATCCGAGACCACTCGGTGTTCAGGTGCTGTCACTCGCGTATCGGTCAGGCGTTCCCTGGAACGAAAGCGCCCATTCGAATCCCGAGTTCGATGCCCTTCTGGACAAGGCTTTGGCGACGCCGGATGTTGATGCCCGGCGCACAATCATGTCTGAGCTGGAAACGTTGCTGCGCGAGTCCGGCGCAATTATCCAGCCCTACTGGCGGTCGTATTTCCGGTCCTACCGCGAGGGCGTTCATGGATACGAGATGCAGCAAGGGCGGGAGCAACACCTCGATCTCGTCTGGCTCGATAGCTAGTGGGATGGGGCGGCCATTTGGCCGCCCCATTTCCGAGTTTTCAGGTCGAAGTCGAACCGGACGGCTTGCAACAGTGCCCTCGGTGCATCACCGAAACCAGGAAACATGGGCATTCCCTTCGAAAGCAGGCTGAGCCATGTCTACAAATCAACGAAAATCTTCGACCTGGAACCACGCGCCAGAACTACCATTGCAATCCATGCCCTACTGGCACTGGCCGCCCCGGCCATGGGCTGTTCTGCGCTGGCTTTTTGAGAATTTCTTGCAGGTCTCTGACCGGGCGCTGTTTCTGGTCTACAGCTTTGTCATCGCATTCTGGCTGATGCCCTTTGTGCCTGCGGAGGCAACCCTCAGTTGGGATTGGGCCACACTGGTTCTGCTGCGCAACATGGTTGCTGTCTTTCTGGTGGTTGGCTGTCTGCATATCTGGTTCTATGGAGTTGACGGGCAGGGCAACGTGCTGCGTTTTGATGTACGCCCAATCACGGGCCGCAAGAACGCGCTGTTCCTGTTCGGGTACCAGACATGGGACAACATGTTTCACACGCTGGTCTATGGTGTGCCGATTGCATCTGGTTTTGAGATCGCCATACGTTGGGCCTACGCCACCGGCTGGACGACGCCAGTTACCTTTTCCGAAAACCCGGTTTGGTTTGTCTTGCTCTTTCCGGTGCTGACAGTGCTGCAAGGTCTTCACTTTTACCTGATCCATCGCCTGATCCACTGGCCGCCGCTGTACCGGCATGTGCATTCGGTGCACCACCGGAATGTCAATGTCGGCCCCTGGTCCGGCTTGTCGATGCACCCGGTTGAACACCTGTTCTACTTCAGCAGTCTGTTAGTCTTTTTTGTGCTGCCCGCCCATCCCGTACACATGATGTTCCTGTTGCACTGGCAGATGTTGGGGGCACCGACCGGTCATTCCGGATACGAGGCTGTGTTTGCCAGGAACAAGGCGCGCATTTTGATTGGCGGGTTCTTTCACCAGCTTCACCACCGTTATTACGAATGCAACTATGGCAGCCCGGAATTCCCGCTCGATAAATGGTTCGGCACTTACCACGACGGAACCGAAGAGATGACGGCTGTCATCCGTGACCGCAAAAGAAGGATGCACGCGAAATGAGCGTTTTACTCTCCCCCAAGGACGCCCGGGCGTTGATCTGGAATGCGTTGACCGGCAGCGGCACCGCGCCAGAGAACGCAGGGTATTTCACTGACGCCATTTTGGATACCGAACTGTCCGGATTGGAGGGCCACGGGTTCTACTGGCTGCAATATTACTGCGCCCATCTGCGCAGCGGCAAGGTGGATGGCAAGGTCGTCCCGCAGATCGAGGCGCTGTCCGACACCAGCTTTCGCGTGGACGCGCAGCACGGGTTCGCCCATCCGGCGATTGAGGCCGGGTTCAAACATCTGATCCCGGCGGCCAAGACGCATGGGGTTGCGGCGATGGGCGTTCATAATTCCTACAACGCCGCGACGCTGGGGTTTCATACCGGGTATCTTGCGCGCGCAGGCCTTCTGGCCATCGGTGCAACCAATGCTGTTCCTACCGTTGCGCCGGTCGGCGGCAAGACCCCGATCATCGGAACCAACCCCATTTCCTATGCAGTGCCTGCTCCGAATGGCGGGATAGCCTTTCTGGTTGATCAATCGGCAACGCAGGTGGCCTGGACCGCGGTGAAACGTGCTGCCGAAGAAGGCGAACCGATCCCCCTAGGCTGGGCGCTGGATGCGAATGGCAATCCCACAACCGACGCCGGAGCCGGGCTTGACGGATCGATGGCACCTGCGGGCGGCGTCAAAGGGTTCAGCATCGGGCTGTTGGTAGAGGTGCTGTGCGCCGCCCTTGCCGGGGGCAAGCTGGGGCCGGATCAGGGGTCATTCACCGACAATGACGGCAAGCCGATCGATAACGGCCAGTTCTTTGTGGCCTTTGATCCGGGCAAACTGTCTGGCGGCAGTTTCGATCAGACGATCACTGCGCTTGTGGCCTCCATCACCGAACAGGACGGCGCCCGTCTGCCAAATGCGCGGCGCGAGGCGAACAAGCAGCACCTTGCAAAACAGGGCATTCCGATTGACGTAGAACTCTATGAAACGCTGAAAGGTTTCGCATGACAGAGGCTGAACTGCGACGGTTCCTTTGTGAGCAAGGTCTGGCAGGCAACCGGACGGGTTTTCGGAAACTCAAGGGAGGGTATCTCAACACTGTCTGGCGTGTCGATGCGCCTGGCGTGCGCCTTGTCGCCAAAGAGTTTGCAGAGCCGATGACAGGCACCCTCTTTCCCAATTTGCCAGATGATGAAGCAGAGGCCTTGCGCCGCCTTGCTGGGCTGGACGTTGCTCCGGATTTGGTTGGGTATTGGCCTGAAGCCGCGCTGCTGGTTTACGAATTTGTCGAAGGGGACATGTGGGACGGGGATATGCCAAGCGTCGCAGAGCTGCTTTTACGCAAGGAAGCCGCCGATCCCTCCGGGTTTCGCAAAGTGCCTTTGACGTCCCCGGATATCATAGCCGAGGGGGCTGCGTTTTTCGCACGCTGCCAGCACATGCCAGCTTCCGCACCGCTGCCGGCGCCCGGGGTACCCGCTCTGGAAAAGCTGTCCCTTATCCATACGGACATAGGTGTGAACCTTGTCGGCTCGAAAACGGCGCTGCGTCTGATCGACTGGCAATGCCCTGCTGCTGGTGACATCTGCGAGGACATCTATAGCTTTCTCTCACCTGCGTTTCAGATCCTTGCGGAACGTGAGGCTTTAACCAGCATAGAGGTAGATGCCTTCTGGCAAGCCTTGGCCCGCCCGGATCTTGCTGAACGATATGCCTTGCTGCGCCCGGCCTATGCCTGGCGCTTTGCGGGCTATTGCGCATGGCGGGCCGAAGTATTGATGGACGCAGAAATTTGCGCCCGGTACCGCCGCGCGCTTGGCGCAGAACTGGATTACATGAGGCAACCTGCATGATCGTTGAGACCACCATCCACAGTTTCAGCCTTTGGCATCACTTCGCGCACAAGCCCGGATTTGACGCCGTTGCCTTTGCGGATCTCGCGCGGTCAATGGGCTTTCAGGGCATCAGCCTTTCGCTGAATGATACCAGCTACCGTCATCTGGGCGGTCGCGAGACTGAGCGGATGGATCGGCTGCGCACCTATCTGACAGCCCATGGGATGAGCCTGGAGATCGACACTTCGGACACGTCACCGGGCAATATGTCCGAGATGCTGAAGGTGGCCCACCGCATGGGGGCAACGTCCTTGCGCACCTATACCCGCCATGGCGGGGAGGTGCGGGAGATGATGCAAAACACGGCTTCTGATCTGGCGGAGGTGATGCAGGAGGCGGGTGAACTGGGCGTGATCATCGTGCTGGAAAACCACGAGGATTTCACCGGGCCAGAACTGGCAGAGATTGTGGAGCGGGTGACCCACCCCAATCTGAAAATCCTCTATGATTACGGCAATTCGCAGATGGTTCTCGAGGACCCGATTGCAGCGTTGGAAGCGGTGCTGCCCCATGTCCACTCCATCCATTTCAAAGACCATGTGATGATACGCCCTGAGGACGCTGGCCAGCTCACCGTTGCGGGTGTCCCGGTGGGGGACGGATTCCTGCCTCTTACCGAACTGACCCTCCGTTTGCTTAATCAGGGATTGCGGCGGTTCACTTTCGAAAACGTCTGGGCTTATAGCGCGCCTATTCAAGAAGGTCGCACAGCGCTGGATGGGGTAAACTTGGGCGAGGGCACATTTGCATTTCTCGACCCTCCATTCGACCCGGCTGTCGTCGTGTTACAGCAATCGGAGTTCAGCCCCGAAAAGCTCGTCGAACTTGAGAGCGACGCCCTGCACCGAGGTCACACAGCATTTCGGCAAATTCTGGGAAACCTCGGTGCAACAGGTGATTGGGTTTCCTGATGAATTCGGTGGTCGATATACAGTATGAGTGCCATATCGGCCCGTCCTGCTTGGTTCCGATTAAGCGTGTGTTCGATGCAAAATAGCATTGCTGCCGCGTTCACTTGTGAAAAATGCGATCGCACATGTTTTGGAGCGCAGGCGCGCTATTTTCTCATGTGTAATCTTTGAAGCCTTCAAGCAAAATCCGACCAGAACTGGTGCCAAGGTGTCGACTAGATTGGCACCCGCTGGCCCGACCTAGACCTTGACGGATGTGCGCCAAAACTCTAGCCAAAGCTTGCAACAGGCTCACCGAACAGGCTTTCGTCGGGCGTGATGCCAAGTCCCACCCCTTTGGGGACCGCGAAGTGACCGCCCTCGATGGCAATGCCATTCTCAGGGTCATAATGTTGCTCAATGTAGCTTCCTGCCGTCCAGACAGCCTCTAACAGACGTGGCTCAACGGTTGCTGCGATGTGAATACAGGCAGCTGCGGCAATATCGCCACCCCAGGTGTCTTCACAGGTATGCGGGAGAGACCGCATCGCACATATATCACGCACTGTTGCAAAGGGAGTCAGACCACCCAAACGGCTCAACTTGAGACCAAACCCGTCGCAAATCCCCAGTGCGATGGCCCGAAGGACGTCGTTGGGGCTCTCCGTACTCTCGTCGAGATAGATGGGGTGAGCAACCTGTGCCCGAATAGAAGCGATCTCATCTATGGTGCTGCAGGGCTGCTCTAGAACGAATGGAATATCCTTGCAGGCCAAGCTCAACCGCAAGGTTTGGCTTGCCGTCAGGCCGCGGTTTGCATCGACAACAATTTGTGTCCCGTTGCCAACCGCCTCCCAAACTTTTCGGACGACCGCAATGTCAATGGCAACGTCCCGGCCCCCAACCTTGATCTGAAACCTTGGATAGCCTTGTGCAACTTTTTCTTTTGCCAGTCGTGTGATCTCATCAGGCTCGCCTAGACCGCTCGCATAATATGCGGGCAGCCTTTCGGCCGCCGCACCACCGAGCAGATCACAGACCCGAACCCCATAGTTCCGGGCCAGCATGTCCATAGCCGCGACATCGATTGTCGTCTTGGCGTAGTTGTGACCGTTGAGAAGACCGTCCATCCGCCGACGCAAGAGAAGTGGCGTAAGAATTGATTGCCCGATCAGATTTGGCCCCATTTCCGCAATCGCCGCGCGTGCGCCAAGTGCATGTTGCGGTTGATAAGTTGGCCCAACGGGTGCGACCTCTCCCCAACCAACCAGCCCTGTGTCGGAAACCATCTTTACGATAGTGGAATCAACCGAATGCAAAGAATTTCCTGACCAAGTGTATGGGCCACCTTTTATCGGCAGATCTTTTTGAAAGACATGAATTTCGCTGATACGCATACGATAGTGCCTCGTTTTAGGGCTTCCGAGTTTTCGGAGAAGTCAAGATTCCGGCGGCGCACCGCCCTCGCTCGTGCGGCGCTCCACAAAGCCCCTGAGCTCTTCGGCGACCGCGTCATCCAAGCGCGGAGGTTCAAACTCGCGCAGAATGCGTTTCCAGATCTCATTGGCACGTTGAGGTGCAGATTTACTGCCTGCCTCAGTCCAGGTGCCAAAGTTGTTCCAATCTGAGACAAGCGGTTCGTAAAATGCGGTTCGGTAGCGTGACAAAGTGTGATCGCTGCCAAAAAAGTGCCCACCGGGATCAACGCTTGCAATCGCCTCAAAGTCCGTGTCGGCATCGTCAAGTTGCTGTCTTTGAAAGATCTCACCGAACATTTGTAACAGCTCCACATCCAGGACGAATTTCTCCATCGATGCAGTGAGCCCGCCCTCCAGCCAGCCAGCCGAATGCATCATGAAATTTGCCCCTCCCAACAAAGTGCCCCAGGCGGACATTGCAGTTTCGTAGACGGCTTGCCCATCCGTAGCGTTCGACGAAGTTGCGGCAGAACCACGCCATGGGAGGCCGATATGCCGCGCCAGTTGGCCAGCCCCGAATGCGGCGGACACAAACTCAGGTGTCCCGAAGGCTGGCGACCCGGATTTCATATCGACATTTGAGGTGAAGGAACCGTAGACCACGGGCGTACCGGGCCGGACAATCTGCGCAAGCGTAATCCCCGCCAATGCCTCTGCATGCTGGAGGGCAAGCGCGCCGGGCAACGTAACTGGCGCCATGGCACCCGCCAGCGTGAAAGGCGTGATAATCAGCATCTGCCCCGCCTCCGCGAAGTCGATGATGCCCTGACACATGGGCACATCCAGTTGACGCGGGGAATTTGTGTTGATCGACGTGTAGCAGTAAGGCTTCGCCCGAAACCGTTCGCCACTTAGGCCACGCGCGATTCTTACCATCTCGAGTGCGTCACGCACCTGTGGCGCGCCACGAGAATAAATGAAAACTGGCTTCCGGCTGAGCGTCAGTTGACTTTCAGTAGTATGCAAGTGCCGAAATTGAGAGGGAATATCCTGGGATTCAACGTTGGTGGTTTGTACATGGATCACATCAAAATGTTCGGATAACCTAATAAAGTTCCGAGTATCCTCCAGCGTCCCCGTGCGCCTGCCGTGATCAAGATCGGAGACATAGGGCGGACCAATTACTGGGCAGAAAACAACTCTGTCTCCTCCCAGCGAGACATCCTTTTCCGGCGTGGCGCCATGCAGAGTAAATTCGCTGGGTGCTGACGTGAGGGCCTGTTCCACCAATGCGCGATCAATTCGGACGATCTCCGTCGCTTCATCCACGTTCGCACCCGCCGCTGCAAACCTATTTCGGGCCTCAGCATGCAAAACGCGAATTCCCAATTCGTCGAGGACCCGCAAGGCGGTTCGGTGCAAACTCTCCAACCGGTCTTCGGAAAATGCGGGTTGCCTGATGAGGCCATTTTTCAAAGCGCAATAGTTCGAATTGCGAGCGGCTGTGCCGGAAGTGTCCGAACCAGCATTGGATCGCCCTCGCTTCCGCCGCCCTCTAGGGAGCTCTTCCTGTTGGCCCTGTTTTGCTGGTGCCTGTTGATCCATTGCGAACTACCCTGATTTTGACGCGGTACTGATGATGAGGCTACATCCTCATGACCTCCCAAGGAAATTAATAAGACTGGTCAGAAATATGAGACCGTCTCATACAATGGGAGGCGTTTGAGCCCTTAGTGTTATGCAAGTGTGGTGCTGGCAAAATTCGGGATGGAGGTATTGTCGGTGAAATCTTTGCCCAGATATCTCTTGCTAGACAGTGAATACTGGCGCGACGAGCATCGAACCGCCGTGCAGGCATGCAGAAGAGAGACTGGATGTCGCGCAACTTGAATGTCGGCTTTTTCGCTCACTAACCGATTACTTTGCGACCATGGAGAAGATCAGCCTCCCGCCCAAGGCGTTTTCCACCGTATTCGCGATGCGATGATTGCCGCCGTTGGGGTTTGTGCAGCGAAATGGTGCTATGTCCGCTTCTTTCCAGTTCGAACAAGGCGCAGCCAATGTCCGCAATTTCCAGCATGATCGCGTTTTTGGTCACCCGTATGCAGAGGACGGCTGTATGTATTGGGCGTATTGAGTTAGACCAGTTTCGGATTTCCGCCTCCGAACAGCGGCAACAATCGGTTGATCAGCTCGTCCGGAGAGAGCCGATGCGCCAGCTCTGCCAACTGATGCTCTGTTTCCGGGTTGATTGGCGCGAGGTTAAGCAGATCGCCGAGATGTGCGGCCAGAACCGGGGCTTTGACGGACTCGATTGCATCCGCAAGCTTTCGATCTTCTTGCGTTTCATTGTTAGCAGCTACCTCGCTCGGATCTTCGAAAAACCCATAATCTGCAGTGCCAGTGTCGGGAAACAACGGCGAGCGCGGGTGCGAGACTGCCGCACGCTGAGACAGCGTCTGTCTCGGGTTCGGCTCAGGTTCTGGTTCTTCAGGCTCGGTTGACCTCGAGGAGCCAGCGTCCTTCAAAAACTCATCATACCGGGTCACCACTCCATCTTTGACGACGGGAATCTCCGGCCAGGGTTTACCCTGTTGGCTGTCATTCAGGGCTTTGAACCGATGGTCCAGATAGTAGGACACTCGGTTTGTCCGGATCGGGAACATGCCTTTGCCGGTGATAATAACCTCTTCCTTGCCCAGACGACCGATCTCTTCCGGTGTCATCAATGGCCGGCCTTTCTCCGACCAGCTTTCAGACCGCCCGGGTTCTTTCGACCAGTTGCGCCCGGACACGGATTTCTGCGTCACGGTCTTGTTGCCAAGCGTCTTGGACAGTTTGGCTTTGGTTTCTTCCGAGTTGGGTGTCAGCCACACATGCAGGTGCGAACTTTCGGTCAGAATTTCTTCCCCTGCTGGCCCATAATGTTCCCGCAGCGATGCGGGCGACTGCACAACCAGGCACAAACGGCCGCCATAACCGGGCAGGGTGGTGACCGCATCGAGGACGCCCTGCATTTTCCCAAGCGAATGAAACTCGTCGATCAGGAACAGAACCGGCAGGAAGTCCTCATGTGATGCCATGAGCCGCCTTCTCAATGCGTTGATGGCGCACTGGACAAACAGGCGGACAAGGGGGCGCGATACCTGCTTGTGGGCTTCGGGAATGCAGAGGTAACACGTCTGCGGTTTCCACCGCATCTGCTCAAAGTCGAAGTCGTTTCTCTCCGTCGCGGCCGTTGCCCGAACGATGGCCGGGTTGCTCCAGGCGTTTAGACCTCCGCCCATCAACACCGACAGGTAGATCCCCAACTGCTTGTTGTCCTGACCTGCCATGCGCAGCAGAACCCCTTTCGAGATCGGGTCCGGGGCTCGGGATGCCAGCGACGCAAACATGGTCTTGTAGTCGGGCACCTCATCATCCCCCTTCACTTTCGGAGTGAGCATCTGAAGCACCCGACCGATTGAGGGCAGGGGTTCGTTGCAAACAACTGCCGTTGCGGCTTTGAAGATTTCCTGCGCATCTTCCATCAATGATACTTCCGCACCGCTGGTGCTCTTCGGGGCGAGCAGGGCAGCGCTAATTTCAGAAATGCGTACAAGTCTGTCTTCCAGATCGACCATCTGAGAGATTTCAATCAGCGGGTTGAACACATGAGATCGACCTACAAGGGAGCCATCCGGGTTGTTGGGAAACCGCATATCGAAGGGCGACAGTGCTCGCACCTTGTCACCTTTTTCGAGCCGGCGCCGCGACGTGGTTTCGAAAAGCTCGCCTTTCACATCGTAGACGATGAGTGAACCGGGATAGTCGAGCAGCGTCGGGATGATTATGCCGACGCCCTTTCCGGATCGCGGCGGGCCCGAGACCAGAATTGTGCCCTGGTCATCGGTGTGGGCGCGCAGGTGAGGTGCTTTTTTCTCTGGTTTGCCAAGTTTGCCAAGCACCAGCCCCCAATCACTCACAAGCGGGGCCGCGCGGATCTCTTTCACCGTGGCCCATCGGGCGTCGCCATGGGCATCGGTTGCGGTCACGCCAAACACCATGCCGCCAAACAGATATGCGAGCCCGGCTCCGGTCATCAGCCCAAACGTGATACCGCCCCAAAGTACCATATCCCAATCCTTCGGGTGAAGGCTGTTCCACTGGCTGACCAGCAACCAGGGCCGCCACGTCTCGATGTCCCCGTTCACTTTCCAGGAAATCAAAAGCGCCGCCCAGAGCGGGATGCTGATGACCGCTGCCGCAATCGTATAAGGAAGGTGAGTTTTTGCCTGTATGGTGCTCATGACTTACTCCTTCACGGCAATCTTGGAGGCGTTCACGCAGAAAACGTCACAGGTACAGATCCCGCGAGACAAACACGTTGATCTGTTCGCCCTGGTCAATCCAGATCGACGGCGGGATCGACAAGTATTCCTCAAATGCGCTTTGACCGGAATCGGCAAACCCATCGGTACCGGTGTTCAGGTCGTTGTCATTGAGGGTCCGATTTCCAAAGCTCGATATGCCTGAGAAGATCGAGATGAAAAACGCAGCCTCAAACTTGAGCCCGAAATGATGCTGCACGTTTCCGGTTATCCCGGCACGTCCCAGAGCATCCACACCGCGCGACCCGATCATGATGGACCGTTGATCCGTTGTGATCACCCGGTTCCAGGCCACGAGAACCCGGCGCTGGCCGAGCGAGATATCCGAGGAGTATTCACCGACCAGCGTTGACCCGCGCGGGATCAGGACCGTTGTGGCATCCGCTGACCAGACATCCCGGCTGACGCGCGCGCGCAGCTCACCCGGCAAGTCCGATGAGATAGCCGTTTCAAGGATGGCGGGGATGGTGCGCCCTTGCGGAACAAGGCGGTGAACGTCCTGCAACTGGGTGGCCCGCGCCGTCTGAACCGAGCGGGACGCCGCTGCGTCGAGGAAGTCGCTTCCGGTACTGTTGCTCGCGCCAGAGTCAGCAGCTACGCTTGCGCTGCTGCCGCCCAAGCTGTTGGTCAATGGCCGCGCCAGCCGTTCCTCTTCAGCCTTGCGTTCCGCTTCAAGCCTTTGTGCTTCTGTGTCGCCATTTGGTGCAGCCTCCGGATTTTGGCCCGGTTCGGTAATCGGTTTGCTTGCCTGTATCCGTGCGATCAGTTCACGCTGGCGCCGCTCGGAGGCCAGCCGATCATCCTCCAGCTTCTTCAGGAAGGCTTCCAATGCAGCCTCTTGCCGTTGTGTCCGTTTTTCCAGAGCCGCCAGCGCCTGTGCATCTAGGTTGCTGGTCGGCTTTTCCGGTTCAGGAGCAGGGTCAGAGTCCTGAACCTGGGCGGCAGCAATCAGCTCACGCAGCTCCGCCAGTTCAGCCTCCAGCACGGCCACGCGCGGGTCCACCTGCGGCTCAACAGGGGCCAGCGGCTGCGTTGGAACGGTACCAAACAGCGAACCGCCCTGACTACGCGGATCGGGTGTTTGATTGACCTCCGGAATGATGCCGGAGCGCCGACCGGCATCACCGCCTCCGATATTGATCCACAGTGCAGTCCCAATGAATCCGATAAGAGCGAGTCCCCCCAGGATCATGGGCAAATTGACGCTGCGCTTCGGCTCTTCGCCCGTTTCGATACGATCTGACAGGAGTTTGCTTTGCTCTGGCATCAGCGGTTCTCCCCACTCACAGCGGCGTTTCGCGGTGACAATTTTTGTGGTTTGTAAGGGTCGCGGTTTCGATCGATCGCATAGAGCCGGTTGTTGAACACGCAGACCACATACGGCCCGTCGCGCAGGATCAGGCGCGGGTAGACACCGGTCACAACAATGGTTCCGTCTGCCAGATCGGTTGAGTTCACCAAACGCTCGCGTCCATCCGCACTCAATGCAAAGACCGACGGCCGAACGCTTTGCTGTTTCAGGCGCAGATAGGTCTTGCGCCCATCGTCAAAGGCCACTTCCGGGCGCAGCAACCTATCACCGCTGGCGCTGTACTGGAGATTGGCGGGCCGCCCGGATGTGTTGAATGCCGCCTGAATGTTGCCAGCCTGCCGGGGTCTGAATCCCTTTTTGCGATCCGGATAGTTGAATCGGTAAAGGAACCCCACATCTCCGGGAGGGCCGCCTTTGTGGGCGTGCAGCAGGAACACGTAGGTGCGCAGATTGGTTTCCAGAATAAGGTTGCTGGCCTGCGGCGTGGCGTATTTTGCCTTGATGACAAACCCGTCCCGCGCGGTGTTCGGAATGAAGTCCCAGGTCTTGGGGTCTCCACGGACCTCATCAACCATCACCTCGCCTTCTTCCAACTGGAACGTTGTGGCGTAGCCGGTATAGGCGTCGATCTTGTAGACGTCGTCGGGATGGTAGTTGAGCATTCGTATTCGCCCATCGGTACGTGTGCCGCGCCCCTGTTGTTCAGCCGAGACCGAGACAGCACCTAAAGTTAGCGTTAAAGCGGCAGTGCAAACAAAACGAAGCATCAGCGCGCCTCCTCATCCAAGCGGTAATTGGTGACGCAGAACCCGGTCGGATTTTCCCAACGTTCCTCGAGCGTCATGTGCCCGGTGCGATCGAATTCGTACCCCATCGTCACCACGAAGTTGCGCTCTGAGACGGGTGCGCCTTGTTGCGCCCGCGCGCTTTTCGTCATGCGCAGCGTGGCCGATTTTCCGTTGTGCAGGGTGACAGACCGAATGCGCACATCGACCCGGCCATGACTGCCATAGATGTTCATAGGGCTGTTGGGGTTTCCCTCTTCATAGAGGGCAGCCAAATCCTCAGCAGCCCCGCGGCATGTCTGGCCGTAGACAGCGTTCAGGCGGTCCCGCTGATCATAGGCATCATAGGTTTCCCGGTCGCGGGCATATTGGAACAACAGCGCCTGGGTGACATACTCGTCGTCATCCAGTGTGAGATTGCCCAGACGCGATTCCACATTGACCAGGCCCGTATGTTTGTCGACGGTCATGGTGATCGGAACAACCTGCTTCAAAGGCGTCAGACCCATGACCGCCGCAACGCCCATCACGCCGATCAATGCGCCAACCCCGCCTACAACGTAGGCCATCCGCGCCCGGCGTTGCATCGAGAGATACATTTCATCTTCCCAACGGTCATGACCGTCATGAATGGTAGTCGTGTCAGGAAGAGGGGAAGACAGATCGTGACCGTCAGAAGTGCACGGATCAGGGGTAAATTCTACCATCGCGTGTTGCATCTGGTGACTCCTCGTCTGTTGCGGGGCCAGCCCGCCGGCGGTTTCAGTCGTGGTTTCAGTTCAGGTTCGTCGAGATCTGGCTTCTTCGGCCATGCGTTCGGCTCCTCGTCTCACAGAATCCCGAATACGCTGACTGTTCGCCTCTGCAGGGGAGGGGCCGTCTGCCGCGCTGGCTGCGTTGGCGCGTTGATTGGCAACGTCACCCAGGTTATTTCCGCCGGATCCTACACCGGTCAGCCTTCCGCCCAGGAGTTTCACTCCGTGATGACCAGCACCTTTGATCTGGGATTCGCCCAGAGCCAGCGCCGCACCGCCGATCCGCTGCGCGATCATCGGACAGATCAAGAGAAGTCCGGCGGTTATGCCGCTGATGCCCGCCAGTTTGAACATCTCGAGAGGAATGTCTGTGTCTGAAAGAACGCCATCAGTGACAGAATCGGAGACACCCTTCGTCGCGGCTAGAGCAATGCCCATGACTCCAAAGAGCAGGATCTGAAACAGAACCAGCATGGTGATGCCACGCACCCAGCCGTTGAAGATCTCCGCAGAGCTGCGCAGGTAAGCCCAGACGGCCATGACCGGGAAGATGGCGAGCAGAATGGCCATCAGGACTTTCGAAGCAACGAGCAGCGCAAGCGCAATGACGATCATGGCTAGGATCGCGACCGCAGCGAGCAACGCCATGATGACCACGCCTAGTGCTTCGCCTGACAGGTAGTCCGTCACCCCATACGAACCCAATGCGGTCGTGATGTTATTGAAGGATGTGTCTGCAACATCGGCAAATGCAGTTGCTACGCCCTCGGCGTTCCCGGCTCCCCCAAACTGGCTGAGTACAGTGTTGCCGACATTGATGGGGAATTGGGTGAGGAATGGAAAAACGTACTGTGTCCAAAGCGCGCCGCCAGACACGGCCAGATAGAATAAGGAAAATCGAAAAACGAAGGTAATGAAGCCGTCCAGTGAAAAACTGCCTCGGAACCCGGCAGTAATTGCCCAGACCCCCAGCGCGGCTCCTGCGAGAAAGGTCAGAAATTCCGCGCTTGGCGTCGCAAGCGCCTGGAACACCTGTTGTGAGCCGCCATTGATAATATCGTCAAAGCTCTGATCGGTTCCGACAAGGAAATCTCTGATGCTCATGACCCTTCATTCCTTTTCCTGTATTTGCGTAGGCAGTTGTTGACAGCTTTGTCGGATTCCCGGAACGCAGCTGAAGCAAGCCCGAATTGTTCCGAGATCTCTTCTGGGGTCATCTCCATCAAATCGTCGTCAATTTCGATGGGGCCATTGAGCCGAACATCTTTCTCCGGCATCGGTTCATTTGCGGTGAATGCTGCCTCACATGTTTCGGCGTAAGCGAGTCTGACGGTGGTTGCCTTGCGGTACCGGGCAACACGTTTTGCATCCAGCATCCGCATGTTTTCGATCTGCTCTTCTGTCAGTGCCATTGCCGGGTGACCCGCCAACAGAGCGGTGACGACGGTTGTAGCAATTATTAAAGTGTGAGTGGTGATGCGCATCAGTTGGCTCCCTGAGGTCGGTACGCCTTGCGGGCCACGAGGTCCTGACCACGCAGACGTTCGTTGACGATTGCAGCGTCCAGCTGACCTTGTGCGGATAATGTTTGCAAGATTGTGGCGAGCATCATGCCGTTTTCGACCGCTATACGTGTGTTCAGATCGATGCTGGCTTTCAGATCTTCGGTAGACGCGATCTGTTGACGGTAGCCGTCATAGCGCTGCATCGCTTCGCCAGCCCCGGCAAAGCCTTCTTCGGCCACAGCTAGGCCTGCAAGGCTCGATCCGGACACTAAATCATGGGATTTTGTTACCGGATCAGCCTCAGACCGTCCCATCGCCTGTAACCCGCTCAAAGGCTGGAAATCGACTTTCAATGCCTCCAGATGATTTCCGAGACGGTTGTTCACCGAGTTGCCGGTCATGGACAAAGTGGTCAGCGAGGATGCCAAACGCCTCGGCGTAATATCGCCGTTGAACAGGTTGCTTATCTGATCCCGCGCGCCTGTGATCGCATTATGGGTTGCCCGAGCCTGGCGCAGTTGCTCCTGCAGCTCGTTCAACTGCAGCAACGCATTGTCCAACATCTTGGTATCGAGGTTCACCATTTCACCGGTGGAATTCAGCAGGGCGATCAGTTCGGCATGTTCAGTGGCGCTGTAGGTCGGAACACCCTGCGCGCTGGCTTTGTCGGACATTCCAACAAACCCGGCTAGGGCAACGGCTGCTACGCTGGTTTTGAGAAGGGTCTTCATCATCAAGTCCTTTCGTGGGGTGGGTCAGACTTTGCCGATGCTGAGCGGCGGGGTGGTGGCAAGGCCGGTCTGCGGAACTGGTTCTGCGTCAGCGATGTTGCAATTGGCTTTCAGCTCGCGGGGCGGGTCGACGACATCGCCAGCAATCGTGCAGGCCCCGAGCAGGGACAGGCCGAGGGCAACGAAAACGATGTTACGGATCATTGGGAGGTCTCCTGTGGGATTATGGGGATCATGAAGGCATCGAGCCAGCCGTCCTCACCGTGCTCCGTGCGCAGCCGGTCCATTTCTGCGACACTTTCACCGGTGGCGGACAGCACGCGATAGAAAGGTTCTGGCAAGTCCAACCGGGTCGAAACCACGGCGGCGCCTTCTGTATTGCGGATCAGTGCGAGGCGGGATTTTGGCGGCATGGACATAACCGCGTTGAACTCACCTTCGGTCAGGCGGAAGGTATCAATATATGTTTCGCGGTCAGCCTGCGGGTTGGCAAAGAATATCTTGTTTTCTGACGACTGAACCAGCGTGTCGGCAATGGCAGATTTCGACGCGTCCGACGCCTCCTGTGTCATGAACACCAAAATGCCATCGAGCTTCCGAATGGTCTTGATCCAGTCCCGAATGCGGCCAACAAACCTTGGGTCGTCAAACAGGTTCCAGGCTTCGTCGATTTCGATGATCAGCGGTTTGCCAGCGGCCAGTTTGCGCTCGATCCGGTAGAACAAATAATCCAGCAGCGGCGACCGGATATCGGTGTCTTTCAGCAACGCGGTCATATCAAACGCGGTAATGGGCTGGTCGAGGCTGAAACTGTCTTGCGGGTTGTCAAACAGCCAAGCACGACTGCCGGACCCGTGCCACTTTTCCAGTGCATCGAGCAGCTGTATAGGCGCATCGCGGTCATCGACCGACCGCAAGGTAGTAACAAAGTCTGAGAAGGTGCGCAGGGCTGCATCACCCGACGCAAGGCGGCGCAGGCCGGTGGCAATCCGCCGTTCTTGTTCCGGCGTCAGCTTTTCTGCGCCGGTCAGGCGTTTGATGAACCCCTCAAGCCACTCGATCCCGGCCTTATCGGCTGCCACGGCAAACGGGTTGAATCCCAGATTGAGGCCCGGTTTCAACTGAAGGTATGTGCCTCCAAGCGCGCGGATAAATGTCTCGGACCCACGGTCTTTGTCAAAGGCGATGAAATGGGGCGGATCGGGCAGGCGATAGCAACAGGACATCAGGAAGTTTGCCAGCAGGGTTTTTCCTTCTCCTGGTGCACCGAAAATTGCGGTTGTGCCCGGACCCGCGTCCTTGTCAGACCCTTCCCGGTGAAACGAAAACCAGAACGGTGTGCCGGCAAGTGTTCGGAACGCAGCCACGGGCCCGCCCCAGCGTAGCCTTTCCCACGAGCCCGTCGGCCAGGAATGCAGGTTGGCAAAGTCGGCAAAGTTTTTGTCGGACACAAAGCGCTTCTTGGCGCGCGCCTGGTAGGCGAAATTGCCCGGCAGCTGCGCCCACCAGGCCGCCTCTAACCCGATGTCTTCGCGCCTTGTGCGCAGATCCGCGCCGTTCAGTGAGGAGTTCACGCGCGTGGCCGCGTCTTCCATCTCGTCGCGGGTCTCTCCCAGAACGGCAACGGTGAAGTGGTGCCGCCCAATGGACATGGCACGGGAGGCAACCGCGTCGCGCGCCTCATTCAGATCCTTTTGCAGCGATTCCGCTTCGTCGCCTGCATCTTCCATTCCCCGCTTGGCGTCTCGGATCTTGGTGCCGCCTGATACACGGTCCAGCGGCGCGTAGCATTGGGTCGCAATGAACTCGCATCGCTCCCCCAGCAACTCATCGAACATGTAGTATTTGGACCGTTCCGGATAGGCGTTGACTGCAAAGACGGCCGCAAAACGATCCTTGTTCCCGCCCGGTGACAGGCTGTGAACGTGGTCTTTGCGGAACGTGATGCGCCCGTTTGGCACGGCATCGGCCAGGTGGGTCCAGACGGATGGAGCCTTTTGCCAAATCCCGCTTTGCAGCATCGAAAGAAAGGACAGCGTGTGGCTGCGATCCGCATCTGACCCGGTGAGCCGGCGCGCGCCGAACACCGACAGATCGCGCATCGCTTGTTCCGCCGCCACATGCAGGGCTTTGCGGTTCCTGTCACGTGCGGCGGTTCCGGCCGGATCTGAGGTGGCCGCGCGAAGAGACCGCAACCCGGCATCAATCAACCGCTTGCCGCTGGTATAGGGGCGTCGCACGATTGTCAGGAAGTGATGGAGTTGAAACGTCTCGTCCTGATCCAGCTGTTCCCGATAGTGGCGATCCAGTTCTTCAGAAAACGCGGGACCGGTCACGGGCGGCAGCGTGTTGGACAGGTTCACTTTGGTCCGGATGATATGGCTGTAGAAGGCTGTTCGATTGTCTTCAAAGCTGGAGGCAAGGCGGGCGAGCGTGTCGTTGGCCGCTTTGACTGCAACTCGATCCGCGGTTTCGTGGATGAACCCTTTGAGTTCCAACACTGCGACCAAATCACCGTTGCGGGTTGTGAATGTCCCGTCCTGCAGGAAGCGCACAAATGGAATATGCGTGGTGGCTGGTACCTCCCGCGCGGCGCGGCGTGCCGACGGCATGGCCTTTTGAATCTCCGGGTGCACATTCATGTCAGTCTCCGGCGTAAGAATTGCCGCCCCAGAAGGGCTTGTTTTTGGTGAACAATTTGCAGTCGGCCATCGTTGCCAGATGATCCGGCAGGTAAGGATCAACGCTGACGATCCAGCGGGCGGCGAGATATGACAGGACAATGGAGGGCAATCCCCAGAAGCCGAGAAAGCCTTGCGTCGTGATGAAGATCATCAGGGGGATGCTGAGGGCAAAGATGTGAAAGCTCATCGGCATCCCGGCCCTCTCCGAGGGCCGGGTGATCGCCTGGAATATCCGGTTGTCATCACTCATCAGGTCGCAAATCCCTGAATGGCTTCCGCAATCCCGAATGCGCCAAAGAAAATGCCCAACACGATTATGATGACGAAGAAATGGCCCCAGGTGACCGGCACCCGCGGGCTGGCGGCGGAGATGCCGGCAAGTGCAATGGCTGCGCCGCCGAGCAGGATGCCGTTGGCGCCTGTGATGAAGGCGCGTATCTGGGTCAGAATGGATACAGGGGCCGCAAACAGGTCCTGCGCCAGGGCCGGGCTGCTGAACGCAAGCAGGGTCAGCATTGTGAGCGCTGCGAGGTTCTTCGGGTTGCGTTTCATGTGGTTCAGTCTCCTTGGATTGAGTGGGTCAGGCGTCGGGGGGTAGCCCGGCCCCTTCGAGAACGGTTGCGACATAGTGGGTGGTCTCGGAGTAGGGCGGCACGCCGGAATAGCGTTCCACTGCCTTGGGTCCGGCGTTGTAGGCTGCCAGCGCCAGCCGCCAGTTGCCGAATTTCAGGAACATGGCCTTGAGATATCGCGCGCCGCCGTCGAGATTCTGAACCGGATCATGCGGATCGACGCCAAGTGCGGCGGCTGTTGGGGGCATCAGCTGCGCCAATCCCAGTGCCCCCTTGGGGCTGATCGCGTTGGCGTTCCAGCGGCTTTCCTGATTGATCAGGGCGTGGAACAGGGGCACCGGAACACCGTGGCGCATTGCAGCCCGTTCCGCTTCATCGGCCCATTCGCCTTTGCTACGCGGGCTTGCTTTTTGGGTCGCAGCCTGTGCAGCATGGCCGCCATCCTCGTACTTGAGGCATACCATTGCACCTGCCCGGAATGCCGGTTCCAGGCAGGTGCGGGTGGGGGCGGTCGCGCATAGCAAGCGCCCTCCACTCAACAGCGGGCCATCACGACTCGCGCAGATTGCAGCCTCGTCATTCTGCGCCTGGGCAGATGATGCGAACGCCGCAATTAAAGGGAGGCTAATCAGCAACGGTTTGAACAAGTTATTCATGTCGACCAACTGTCCTTTTGTGACCTTGAAGAGGTTGAAGTAGGGGGAGATTGCTGGTCGAACCCCATCCCAAAATGAGTTTGATCGGCATCCCTCTCCGTCGCGACATCGTCCTGTCGGCGGGGAGGGAATTTACCGTCTTCATCGGGATTGCTTTCCGCCAAATACTCAGGAACCTCAGAGTCCGCGTGCTTGCCCGCACGTCCCTCCGATGTTTGTGAGTGGTGGCCGGAGATACGCACGCCGCGAGCCGGGAATGGACCCATCGGACCACCGTCGAACCAGCACCAGCTCGGATAGCGGGTTTCTTCCGAGGCGGTCGTGAGTTGCGCCAGTGCTCCGGAATCGTCGGGATTGTCGGCAACGAACAGGGCCACTGGATCAGCCGTATCCAGCAGCACGGCGGTTGCGATCGGCGCATCTGGCGGCAAGTTGAACCGCATCTGTTTCTGGAAGGCGCGGGACTGTTCGGTCAGCGCCGTCAGAACATCCCGATCACGCAGGCCCTCGAACGGTATCCAGTTGGCCGTCACCAGCATCAGGCCAAGTTCATGGAGGACCGGATAACCTGCCTTTGCGATGGAGAAGCTGGCGATCACGATGGCATGGCCGGACCCCATGGCTTCAATCAGGCGCAGCTGATCGCCGAACACTTTGTCGAATTTCTGCGCCAAATCCTTGTCAGCGAAGAACGCGCAATCGGGGGCATGTTTGAAGATGAACCGCGCGCCATGCGCCGTGGCTTCCAAGGTCTTGTACTCGGCGATCACAAGGCCGAATGGAGTTGCCCCGCGTCCAGCTGGTCGGAGGTCGGCAAAAATCCGGTTCCGTCTGGTTGCTATCTCTGCCTTATCGTTCACTTTGAAGTATTCCGGGACGTAGAGAATGCGGGACAGGTCCTGGCCTTTGACGATCTTTCCCGCAGCGGCCCGGCGCAGGGCGGCGTGGATAAGGCCCCAATACCGCTTTCCGTTCATCCGGGGATACCACTTGCCCAAATCAGCCTCATGCCAGAGGAAGTGCAGAACGCTGGTAATAGTCAGCTTACGCGGGGCGGCCTTCGCTTCGGTTGGCTTCCGACCGGTTGCCTCCGGAGCGGCCCGGGACTTGGTGTTCTTTCGCAGTGGGAAGCCCAGTTTGAGCGTGGTTGTACCGTCGTCGGGATTTTCGGCGATGGCCGATGCCTGGATCTGTGCCAGTCCCGACAGTTCGTCTGGCGGCAAAAATGACGGGCAGCCAACTGCGTGATCCGGGCCAGTGCCGGGCATCCGCTTGACGATGAATTTGCCCGCCATTGCAGCAACGTACATTTTCGGGGCGGGCACACGGCATCCGCACTCAACGCGCGTGCCCGTGCTGTGCGCAGCCTTCAGGGCGCGCTGTCCGTGTGGACTATCGACCAGCAAGGGTACGCCATTGAGATGTAATGTCATTCAGTTGTCCTTTCTGTCGTGAAGAAAAGGTCAGCATTATTTACATAATAAACCTTATGGCGCGGAAGGCCGGCGCGTTTGAGCACGCAGGCTTCAGACACTCGGCCAACGCTCAGACATCGTTAATGCCCCGCGGACTCAGAGGCATTGACTCCGGTGCAGTAGCTGTCCTTTTTAGGAGCAGCATCGGAGGTTACTGTTTTCTTCATCGTTACGGTCCTCTCTTGATGTTTGAGGAAGGCCCCGGATGGCTTTGGGGCGTTTTTCTGGTCCTGCCGGTTGTTGGCGCAACCGACAGGACCGTTCCTCGCTCGATTAGTTTTCTTCCTCTTGCTGCATTTTTCTCCTATCACGTGCACCACGACTGGCGCTTGCCGCCGCTGTATGGTCGCGCGAGACCTTCGGAAATCAGGATGGTCCCGACGTTCTGTCCGCCCACGCGCCCGACCGCCAGAAAACGGTCATGCACGTCCAGTCCTGGTTTGATGACCAACTTAATTTGGCCGGCTGTGTCGATGATGTCTGTCAGCCTGTCTTTCGCCTTCAGGCCCAGAGCCTTTTCCGCATCACATTGTGGGCGGTAGGTCTCAGGCGTGTCAAAGCCGATGAGGCGATAGCGATCATCGCCATGGTCGATAGTGTCGCCGTCAACGGCAACAACCTCTGAGGCGCTCAGGACCTTGGTCGACTGGCCGAGGTGATTGTTTGCGACCAGCAGCCCGGCCAGCACCGCACCACAAAGAAGGAGCTTATTCATGCGCCCTGCCCTCCTTTCTGCAAAAGAAAGTCGGAACCTCGATCAACGAGGCAGGGAACAACAACAGGCGTGCCCCCTGCCCCGCGCCATGTCAGCAGGATCGCGGTCTCTTGCGCTTTTTCGAAGGCTAGCTGAGAAACGGCTTGGCCCAGACGGCCGACAGACAATGCCTGTATTAAGCAAACCTTCGGACTACTTGGTTTTGCCGTCGTCGTTTGAATCGTCCTGATCAGGGTCTTTATCAAAATCCAAGTTGATGTGTCCTCGTACTCCATCGGTCGTGATCGTGAGATCATTGTGGAGGATGATGTCACTGCCTTGTCTGAAGCGGCTGTGGAAATTGAACAGGCCCGGAAATAGAGACAGTCTTCGAGGAACAACCCCTTGAGACGTCGCCCTTTCAGAGATGAGGACGTTGTCCTTCCCATCGTAGCGATAGATGCAAATGTATTGCGGACGTCCATTTTGCCCCAGCTCGACTAGGTCATACCGAAATTCATAGTCCTTTCCTGATTCAACAAGGTCTCGTGCTTCGCCTTGTGTGATCAATGGAAAGTTCTTTCTGTGCGGCATGGTCGTCCCCCTATGAGACGACTTCTTACATCCTTTCGAAACCTGCGAAAGTTCAGATCTGGTATTTTCAATAATGCATAATTTCAAATTTGCAAAACAGAAAATAATGTGTTCTAAAAATTCAAGCAGAATTCAGCCGACACGATTCACTCAATCTCTGTTGCTTGAAAGGATCCTACTATGTTTCGCATGACGCTACTTGGATGCACGTCCGCCCTGGCACTTGGTTTATCAGCCCCAGCCGAAGGCTACCCGATTGATTGCGCGATACTCCTTTGCCTCGCTGGCGGGTGGCCGAGTGACCCTGACTGCAATGCGGCCCGGGCAGAGTTCATTAGACGCATAACACCGATGCCCGTAGAGCCGCCGCTGCAACTTTGGCGCTGCCCGATGGGCGTTGCCTCTGGCTCATCCCAGCTCACGCCGATGCAACGCCTGGAAGCCATAAAGGCCGTAAGTGCAACACCAACTCCCGAGCTGCCCGACGATGAAGAAAGTGCAATTGTTGTCGAGGCCTCGTTCACCTCTGAATTGTGGTCAACAAGCGACGCAGACCAGAATGCGAGCTGGATGCCGATCGGTTCCCCTGCCCCACCCGTGCCAACACAGGCAAGCGTCGATCTTTCGTCAGCGGACTTTGACGTGATCAGGTCCATCCGCGTTTGGGATGTGCGGCACTACAGTTACAGGGTCCGCGAACGCGAAGGCCCATGTTCCGTGCGCCTGGATATGGTTGTCGGAACCTATGACGAGAACGCCAATTTCCGTTGGTCGGATCGTACTCCTGGGCCAAGACCGGATTGGCTGCCTCTCCGCAAAGACTGTCCAAGCTATTTTCGCGGTGTTGGTGTCGAGTGGACAGACATTTTTGGCCGTTATGATTATGAGCTGGTCCCATATTGACCAACTCGTCCAGGCGAGCCAGCTGAGCGCACAATGCTGTTCAGGAGAAACTCTATCTCCGACCGGTTGATTGATGCTAAACCAATGCATCACTACTTGGTTTTTTCGGCGCTCTCGGTTTTTCCGCCGTTGATGCCGAAAAAAGCTCACAAATCTGAGACAACACATGCTCCCGAACCTTCGGCGTCTCATAAAGCACGTCATGTCTGGCATTCGGAATTAGTTCCAGCTTTCCGCCGGGCCAACGCGCCATTCGATCCTGTATTGCGGATATGGCAACGATTTCATCTTCGGCACCACAGAACGTGATACATGGCGTGTTGGGAGAACGCATTTTTGACAACGACCTGGTCTCTTTGAGGGCCTGAAACAGCCACCCCATACTTGGTCCGCCAATCACTTGCTCAGGCAGAGATTCCGATATGTTTGCATAGTATTCGTACATGTCAGGATCATATGTCAGCCTGTTGTCATTGAAATCAGTCGTAAGGACATAGCTTTCCCCGCGTGTACCAGGAGCGTATGTGTCACCCTTCCCCAGTGCTTGAAATGCCCATGACAAAGGCCAGGCGCCAAGACGCTGCAACCGTGGGAGATTTATGTCCCACAAGGGAGCGGTGAATGCGCAGGCAGCCACCGGAAACCCTTCAGCAATTGCGCGGAGACCGACGCAGGCACCTAACGAGTGTCCAATCAGATACCAGGGCTGTGGAAGGTTGAGAGACTTGGCCGCTTCAATCGTGGCAGCAACATCTTTCTGGTAATCAGAAAACCGAACGACATGGCCCATCAGTCGATCTTCGGTGAGCCTGTCCGAAAGCCCCTGGCCACGCCAGTCAACTGCGAACGCCGTATAACCGAATTCATGTAGATACTCGACGGTGCGCCCGTATTTTTCTATGTTTTCCGTTCGCCCCTGAAACAGAAAAACCGTGCCTTTGGATGGTTTCTCCGTTGGCCAGTGAGCCACCCGGAGGCGCACATTGTCATCGGCGTGAAACCAATAGGCGCGCACATCGGATGGGCCTTCCGCGACTTCGGGATGTATGGGGGCTTTGTCCAGGGCATTCGTCTTAGGCATCTAATTCTCTCGGTTTTGTTGCGTTAAGCTGACCCAGGGTGGGTCGTGCAAGGAAACATGCAGCCAAGGTCAGGGCAGCAATCAGGAGGATCGTGAAGCCGGGAAACACACCAATAGTAAGGTACGTCATCGCCAACAATGCCATGACGCCATACATCGCCATCCACGGGATGTGATCCTCATCATCCCGCTTCGGAGAACTCATTTGGGCCAATACGGTCCGTATTCTGGCAGAACAAATGATAAAGACAGCCACAATGATGATCATGCAAAAGAAGCTGTAGTAGTGCCCCGGCGCGTTCCGACCGAACCCATACTGGTCCAAAAATACCTCGTCGCCGCGAAAAATACTCAGACCGTCGGCCACCATCCAACTGACGATATCCCTGCTATGCGACAGCAAATAGCTGGCTTGTAGTTTCATCAAAATGGTGATCACCAAACCCAGGGACGTGCACCGAAATATCCCGGCCATGACTGCTCGGCCTACCATTTCTATGTACAGGTGTTCTTCATCCGCCTCGCCGCGCCCGAGCCCTCGCACCAAGTCAACGAAATCATCCGTAATGGAATAGATTACAATGAGGCCAGTGAAGAACAGGTAAGAGCCAAAAGCGTTAAGGAGGAAGACGAGGCCGGAGAAAATTACCGCGCTTGGAACAGATATCAAATCAGGACGAAAGATAGCTATTCTGCCCCAATCGACGGTCCAATTACCCGCGTTCCCGATCAACAGTGGGATCAGATGAGTTTCCACCCAGTTGAATCCGGAGGCTATTGCCACAGTGACCCCAAATACCGCCCAATATGCGATGGACACGGTCGCTACCCTTTCCGACCAGCTCGGGAACGGATTTTTGCGATCGAGGAAGTTGGACAAACCTATTCGCCACTTTCTCTTCCATGAACGCAATAGATTGATCAGTATCGCAAAGTAAGCTGGTAGAATTGCCGTGAAGACGATTATCCAGTTTGGCGCCCAAAGAAATCCGACCTGTTTTGGAGGACCTGTTGGAGGAACAAAGACGACGCTGTGGATATTGAGCGAAAACGACATAAGGCCAAGTGCGGTAGCGGCGGCAAAAACAACGACTGGTAAACCCAAAGAGGAATGAGTGCTGAAGATCGCTTCTGTTCTTCCTGCTATTCCGGGAATTCTCTTCGGTTCCACCGGATCATTGCGTCTCGAAACCTTGGCCTGCGTTACTTCTTCGCTGCCGTTGGCCACGCCGATTGGAGAAATCGCACCCCGTTTCTGGGCGTTCCGTTTCCCCCGTCTTTTCGCGGCAAGCCGCCTGTTGGCGGCGCTAAGTTCCGCACGCCACGCGCTGATAGCGTCGGGATCGTCACAACCGAAAACGCGCGCCAACCAGCGAATATTGTCGTTGCTAATTCCTCTGTCGTTATCCTGAAACCAATGCTGAACTGTCCTTAGCTCGACACCCGACCTATTGGAATCAAACTGAGAGATGGTGCTGGCAAGCAGCTCTGGGGTCCATGAGCCCACAGGAAGTCCCGCCTGGTCAACGGGAAGGCCGGCTCCTACTGAAACCAGATACCTGAAGAGTTCCTTGAAGTCGCTGCCATCTTTCAGCGGGGGAACAAAATATTTACCGTGTTTTATCAATCGATTACACGCTTATGGTTCGTTCCGTTTCATCCTGTTTCGTTCCAGTTCGTGCGATTGTCAACGAGCCGCCATACTCTCCTCAGAGTTGAGCCATAATCCGCTTGAGTCAGAGAGTGGAACGCAACAATAGAACAGTGAAACACGCCCTGCCCGCCGGCAACACCAGCCTGTGGCGGTTGGGTTTTACGAACACCGAGGAATGCAGATGTCGACACACCAACAAACCGAGCGCGCAAAAAAAGGCGAACCGATAATTGAAGTGCAGGACGCGCGCACAGGCAAAACAATGGCGGTTGTTTACGCGTGGAACAACGGGCAAGTCAGTGTTGCGTCCAACAGCGGTTTGAAGGTGGTGGAGCTCTCGCCCGCAGCGCGTCTGCGGCTTTGAGAAAACTGCCCGAAATTCACCACACGACCCATCTTGACTTTAGATGGTGAGCATTCGGCCCAAAGAACTTCACATAATTGCAATTACGCCGCTCATGCCTGTATCCGCAAAGTTAAAGTGCCCATCAAAACGCTTGGGCTGTCCTCTGGATCGTCAACGTGTAAAATCAGCGAATTTTGAGTCTTGAAAGCTCAAAATGCTAAGCACTTGATTTCCTTGCAAGCACTTCGGCTAACACAGAGACCGCGAGAGTGCCAGCATCGCGCGCCGATGGGACAATACCCATAGGACCCACGAGTCGTTCCAGCGAAGCTTCGAGAACACCCATGTTCCTAAGTTCAGCAAGCCGGTTATCTCTGGCGCGACGGCTACCTTGAGCGCCGATGTAAAATGCAGGTGTTTCGAGCGCTTGGGCGAGTATCGGTGGTTCCCAATCGTGGTCGTGAAAAAAGAGAATAATCGCCGTGTATGCATCGACGGAAAGACCTGGTGGAAAGCTTCGATTGGTCAGGTGTTGCGTATTGCAACCCACTCGCATGGCTGCTTCCAACGTTTCGGTGTCCGGGGAAAGCAAAAGATTGGCGTGACCCATCGTCTGAACCAATGAAGTAAAAGTACTTGCTTCAGGCCCTTTTCCGAAAACGTAGAATCTGAGCTCTGGGTTGATCTGAAGCACGAAAGTTGCGTCCTCGACCGTCGCTTCGGCATCACCAAATAGAGAAAGTGCTCCGGTTTCGGTGTGGATGCGCAGGGTCAAGACCTCTCGGGCGGCATGGCACTCGCATATGTCGTGAAGGACAGTGAGGTCAGGTGCAGGTATGAGCAGCACGCTCATTCCTACCCCACAAGGCAACTGGATGTCGCGATACGATGAGCCGCGGCCGTAATGCACAGTTTTTGGCCGTCCGTTTGAAAGCGCTTCCAGCGCATGTAGTGCTATATCGGCTTCGACGCAGCCCGACGACAAGCTACCTACTCGCCGCTTGTCTTTGAATACTGCCATCATTGCTCCAAGCGGGCGGTATGAAGGTCCTTCTATATTCACAATCACAGCTAGGGCGCCTTGTTCGGGCGATTCAACTAAAGCCCGGATTGGCTGCATCGGTGCGCCGACGTCGAGTGCTGGCAGTGTCATTTTTCCGGCATTCATTGCAGCGATACAGCCTCCGTCAGCTCATCGGTTTCGTTAGAGATTCACGCGGTTGGTTAACGCGCCACTGCGCGCTGTAGTCGCGCGGACTAACCCCATATCGCTTTTTGAAGCGATTAGTGAAATGTCCCACGGAAAACCCACACGCGGACGCGATTTCCATGATGGACAAATTGGTTTCCCCAAGTAGTACATGCCCCCTTTCGAGGCGCAAATCTGAATAGAAGCGCTTTGGGGAGGTGCCTAAGTAAATCTGAAACAATCTTTCGATCTGCCGACGCGAAATACCCGCAGCCTTGGTCATTTCGTTTAGCGCCAATGGTTCTTCAAGATTGTTTTTCATGAGTTCCAATACGATTATGAGGGCCTTGTTGCGATTTCCGATCATATGAGCGATGGAAGATTTTTGGGGGACATGATCGCTGTTCTTGCGTCCATGGATGCACATATCAGCTATCAGAGCGGCGAGTTCATTCCCATGGTCTTTGGCGATGATGGACAACATCATATCTGCAGCTGCTGAACCGCCACCGCAGGTCAAAAGCCCGGAGTGGTTTTCAAATAGATTCATAGTGGGGACGAGTGTTGGGAAAGCTTCACAAAACGCCGACTGGTTCTCCCAGTGCAACGTAAAACGCTTTTTGTTTAGAATCCCCGCCTGAGCTAATTGATATGTCCCAGTACATATCGCTCCAAAGTTGCGCCCAAAGCGGTGCTGCCCGCGGATCCAGTTTATGGTTTGACTATCGGAATTAAGTCCAGGTTCCGTTCCACCGCAAACAAATGTGTATCTGTCATCCACGTTTTGTGGCAGCGCAATATCCGGCGTTATTGAGATCCCGTTTGAACAATTGACGGTATTGTTCTGGATCGACGTAGTGTACCAGCGATACAACTGCTTGCCGGTAAGCTGATTGGCCACACGCAAGGGTTCGATGGCCGAACTAAGAGCGAGTAGAGTTAGATTTGGTAAAAGCAGAAATAGATAGTCACGCGTGGGTGCATCTTCGGGAACTTGGAATGAGGCGGCACCTTTCGGCACAAAATCATAACCGCTGACAAAGGCCCTTTGCTCTAAACGCGACATATCTATCTCCTTATTCTGTGTCGGAAACTCTCCGGCTGATCTTCCCCTGCTGTATCACTCGAAAAGAACGCTGACTGATTCTGAATTTGCCGTACGCACGATGGCTTTGCCGAACATATCGGAAACTGTGATCACACGAATACGATCCGAGGCCTTGACCGCATCGGTTGCTGAAATCGTGTCGGTAATGACCAACTCTTTCAGGTCGGACCCATTGATGCGTTCAACGGCTTTGCCTGAAAGAACCCCGTGGGTGATAAAGGCAGAAACATCTTTTGCGCCATTCTTCAGAAGAGCCGTGGCGGCATTGCACAATGTGCCACCAGAGTCGATGATGTCGTCGACCAGAATGCACGACTTGCCAGATACATCCCCAATGACATTCATGACTTCAGATTGGCCCGGCTTGTCCCGACGCTTGTCAACAATTGCTAATGGGCTCTTAATACGTTTGGCAAGTTGGCGCGCGCGCACCACGCCTCCAACGTCAGGTGATACGACGATTGTGTTTCCAGTGTCATAGTTTTTTTCGATGTCGCGTACCATCGCGGGGACAGCAATAAGATTGTCTGTTGGGATATCGAAGAACCCTTGAATTTGGTCTGCATGCAAATCCATCGTAAGCACACGGTCTGCACCCGCCGACGTAATGAGGTTTGCAACCAATTTAGCCGAAATGGGAGTGCGAGGTGCGGGTTTGCGATCCTGGCGAGCATACCCGAAATATGGAATAACAGCGGTAATTCGTTTTGCAGATGCTCGTTTCAACGCGTCGATCAGAACGAGCAACTCCATCAGATTGTCGTTGGCGGGAAATGATGTCGATTGTATCACAAACACATCGTCTCCTCGCACGTTTTCTCCGATTTTAACCCAGACTTCTTCGTCGGCAAAACGGCGCACGAGGCATTCGGCCAATGGGGTTTTCAAGTATCCGGCAATGGATTGAGCCAGATCGGTATTGCTGTTACCGCAGATAAGTTTCATTGGTCGTTACCTCGTGCAAGTCGGGGAGTAGTGGTCTAGTTAGGTGGGAAAGGCCATGGATGGATCGTAGGAACGGAAGCTCTCCAGGAAGTGGTTGTTTGCCTCTTCCTGCCACTTGGTGCCGGGTTGAATGGCCGTAGTGCACTTGTACTTTTTGCGATACTCGGCCGTGGCTTCGTTTTCTTCGATCACGACGGCAACCATGCCAGCAACAATGCCTTGCTGTTGTTCGACAAGCTGGATAGCTCCGTGCATAGTGCCTCCGGTTTCAACCCACTGGTCTGCCAGCAGCACACGGGTGCCAGGGCGGAATGCAGGCAAGCGCATCTCCATGTCTTGAGTTTTGCCCGAGTAATTGGTCATCGATGAGCTATCGGTTTCGACGCACAGTTTGCCGGCTTTGCGGATGGGCAAAAATCCCGTACCGATGCGGGCAGCGATACCAGCGGCCAAAACGAATCCCATAGCATCCAGGCCAGCGACAACGTCGATCTCATCGGGGTCCAGATCGGCGCACAGATCATCGAGAAGATCGTGGTATGCTTTACCATTGATGTAGATCGAAGTTGGATCCAGCCAGGCAAATTTGTCGCCTTTGGTGTTGGGGGCCATGATGCCGAAATACCAGCGGTCTTCGCGGGGTCCTTTGTCGAGTGCCATGTTAAGTTACCTCTCTATCTCTTGGTGATTGTCATAAGTTGCTGAAGGCGAGCGGGATTGATGTTGTAGAAATCGCCTTCATGGTTGATTCCGGTCGCGACCATGAACAGGTCGACATCATCGCTGTAGTCATTCGCGTTTTCAGGGGTGACACCCGATGCAATTCCAAGCGCCGTATCACCGCAGTTTTTTCGGAACGTTTCTATCTTTCCGAGGTCGGCGGCGTGACCCGTGGCGACACCTGAAGTCAGCACCACATCCATATGATTGCAGGCCAATCGGGCACTATATCCATATTGGAAAGGATCGACTTCGCGCTGTTTCTTGAAGCACGTTCCGCCGATATAGAGACCAGTCCAACCGCTTTGCTGACGAATGAGGTCTATTTCAAAAGCTTCGACCTGATCGTTCTCTCCTCGGCGCTCGTCGATACAGCCATCATCCGCCCAGTAACTGTCTACGCGGACACCTTCACGCTGCAGGTCGCCAAGGATCGGGAACGCGATTTTTCCCGTTACTGCGAGGAAGTTTACGCCGATCCAGTAATCCGGGAACTTGCCCCGGATAGACCTAATAATAGGGACCAACTTTTCCTTTTCGAAGTCGTGATTGATTAAAAAAACGCCGGGGCAACCACAGTCGATTGCGATCTGGACATTTTTCTCCGCCTGGGCCTCGTCGAGCACATGGATAACAGGCAGAACGACTGGTCCCGCATTACCAAATTCAGTGTGAAAGTCGCTGCGGTTCATCCTCACTCTCCGTCGGGTTTCTGGAATGAGGTGACGTTAGAGCTTGCAAAGGGATTAATACAATTTATAGTTATAATGATTAAATAAAGATCGGAAATGATTAGTGTCGACGATTAACCTTCCAACGGATTTGCTAAGGACCTTCGTGACGGTCATCGACTTGGGCGGTTATACGCGGGCCGGTGATGCTCTTGGCCGTACTCAGCCCGCAATTAGCCTGCAAATGAACAGGCTGCAGGATTTACTGGAAACCAAGCTTCTGGAACAGAAAGGAAGGTCACTGGAGTTGACTGAGGCAGGCAGTGCTTTGGCCGCATTCGCTCGCCAAATCCTGCATCTTAATGACGAAGCGGTGGCGCGGTTCAAAAGTCCAGAGCGACAAGGGGTGCTGAGGATCGGGCTTCCAACCGACTTTGCAGTGTCGAAGTTGCAAGCCACGGTTGCCGCGTATGTGGATGAGCACCCGGACGTTGATCTGGAAGTTAATTGTGGACTGTCTTTGGCACTGTTTGAGGACTTACATAAAGGCGAGCTTGATCTGATTATCGCTTTGATAGGCGAAAAGACCCAGCAATACTTGGTGCGGGTCTGGGAGGATCAGCCGATCTGGGTGGCCAAGAATGACTTCCTACTGAGCCCCGACGTTGTAGTTCCTATTGTAGGCCACCCTACTGGATGCGAATATCGCAATCGCATGACCGACGCCCTTGGCTCTGTTAACCGCGATTGGCGCTTCGTGTACACCAGCCCGGATGTATCTGGATTGCAATACGCTGTCGGAGCTGGGTTGGGCGTTAGTGCCATGACCAATGCGACGTTGGACGATGAGATGCGAATACTTAGTGAGGATGAGGGTTTTCCTCCTCTGAAACCGATTCGCATAGGTCTGTTTTACAAACTTCCGAATATGAGTGCGGCCGGGCTCGAACTCTCAAACCGGTTGATAGATTGCCTGGATCGCAACACAGATCAGCACTTCAAGGCTGCCGCTCACCCGTCGCCACCTTCCTAACTCAAATAGACCAGATCACGGTGCGTAAGGCTGGCGACCTTGTGCAGATGGCTGAATTCTATCTTGGATTTCCTCTTGGCCGTGACCTCACTTCAGAATCGTAGAATCCTCTTTAGGATCAGCGCTCCGGAGTATGCATTAGCATTCCTTATGAGAACATTTTCTTAATAAATTATGAAAATGCACCGTTTAAAGCTTACTGTATTGCAAGAATAGCTGACAGGGAGGGGTGCTATGAAATTGCGTTTCGCCAATTTGCTTTGGGATGCTGCACTTACAGCCGTACACCAGAATGAGCCGGCATACTTCCAGCAGCTTTACTTGGGAGAAACTAAGGCCGAGTCTGGGGCCTTGCTCGAATGCTTGTAACGCGGTGAGCGCCGCAACCTTAACAAGCACTAAGCGCGCGGCGTGACGTGTCCCTCCCCGTCTAGGCGCCGCGCGCAGGAACTTGCATCTGAGAATGGCGGCAATGTGCCGTTGTTCGCAATAACTGGTAGGAGAACCGCGTTGACACGCTCTTTCGAATATCTTCGCCCGGACAGCATTGAGGAAGCCGTTGCTATGAAGGCCGAATACGGGGACCGCGCGCGGTTCTGGGCCGGAGGCACGGATATGATGCTGCTGTTTAAGCGCAAAAAGCTTGATCTGGATTTTTGCATCGACCTGTCGCACATCGCTGATCTGCGTTACATCGACGAGGAAGATGGGGCCCTGCGTATAGGTGCCATGGCCACATTGGATGATCTCGACCGCGCCAGCGGCATAAATGCGGCCACTGCTGCATTGGGGGAAACCTCTCGCATGATGTGCACCAAACAGTCGCGCACCATAGCGACCGTAGGTGGCAACATGTGCCACGCTTCTCCATCGGCCGACCTCTCGCCGCCACTGACAGCACTTGGTGCAAAGGCTGTGATTCAAGGTCCAAGTGGTGAGCGCAGCCTGCCACTGGAGCAATTCCACAAAGGTGTAAACCAGACCGATCTGGGCGATGGTGAGTTACTCAAGGAAATCTTCATTCCCAAGGCCAGCGGACGTATTGCAGCCTCTTATAATCGTGTCGCACGGACCGTAGTCGATATTGCTTTGGTTAGCTCAGCGGTGTGTCTCCGACTGGACGATGGCGATAATATTGAAAGTGCTGGCGTTGCTCTGGGTGCGGTAGCCCCCAACGTGGTGCGTGTCAGTGGTGCGGAAGGCGTGCTGAGCGGTGCCACACTTGAGCAAGCAGCCAACGGGCTGGCGCAGAAGGCCGGTGCCGAATCCGCAAGTGCAGCCCGCGCCATTAGCGACATCCGCGCAAGCAAAGAATACCGCACGGACATGACTGCCGTTCTGACAGCGCGTGGTGTCCAGAAATGTGTCGAAAACCTGAAAGGCTTGTCATGACTGAGACGTTGAAAGTGAATGGTCAGTCCTATGCTGTGGAAATCAATCCGCACAAAGCACTGTCTGATGTGTTGCGCGACGATTTAGGCCTATTTGGTGTTAAAGTGTCATGCGGTGAAGGCGAATGCGGCTCTTGTACCGTGCTGGTTGACGGTCAACCTGTCACATCCTGCCTGATGTTGGGAAGTCAGGCTTTGGGGCGTGAGATTGTCACGATTGAAGGGATTGGGACCCGAGACGCTCTCGATCCTGTTCAGGAAGCGTTCATCGAAGAACAGGGGTTTCAATGTGGTTTCTGCACACCTGGATTCATTCTGGCTGCCAAACACTTCCTTGAAGAAAACCCGAACCCAACCAAGGAAGAGGCCGCCACAGCAATGAGCGGAAACATCTGCCGCTGTGGGGCACACCCCTACATCGTCAATGCAGTGATGAACGCCGCTAAGAAGATTCAGGCACAGAAATCCACGTAGATATTAATAATGGCGCAGCTTCGCGCCGACCCGGAAGCACGGGTATCGACATTCGGAGGACATGATGGGCGAACAACACACCCCCAAGAAGTTCAAAATCGCCGGCAAGGGCATTCCTGTACTAGACGCCAAGGACAAGGTAACTGGCGAACTGGAGTTCGGCGTTGATTTTGAGATGCCACGCATGGTGCACGGGAAGATCATTCGTTCGACTGTTCCGCACGCCAAAGTTAAGAAAATCGACGCCTCCAAGGCGCTCGAACTTCCTGGTGTCCTAGGGGTCGTTTCGCACGTAGATGCGCCGGACCTGAACTGGGACGGTGTTTGGGACAATTATCGCGGAAAGATTCTCGACGGCACGGCTCGATTCGTCGGAGACGAGATTGGTGCTATCGCGGCGACGTCAGAAGAGATTGCCGAGCAGGCATTGGAGCTGATTGAGGTCGAGTATGACTTATTGCCGGCACTTTTAGACGTTGAAGAAGCGCTAAAGGACGAAGCCCCACAAGTTCGTGAAGAAGGCAACGTGCGCGATGAGTATCGCGTAGTTTGGGGTGATATTGATGAAGGCCTGGCCGAAGCAGATGAAGTCGTTGAAATCGAAATGCGGTTCAAGGCCCAAAACTACGCGGGGATCGGGCGCAACGCCTGTATCTGCGACTGGGACGGTGACAAGGTAACAATGTGGACGTCATCTCAAACACCGTCCGAACTGCAACAAGGTATTCATCAGGCGTTTGGTATTCCGATGGCAAACGTGCGGGTCGTAGCCTTACCGTCCGGCGCGTCTTTCGGGCTTTGGTGGTCCAACAACTTCATGATGGTAACCGCGCTTCTTGCCCAGAAGATTCGACGCCCGGTAAAGATCGAACTCACCAGCGAAGAATGCATGGCAACAGTCAAACGCCGCCATATCGAGATCACCAAGGGTCGTATGGGGGTAAAGAAGGACGGCTCACTGACTGCCGCCAACTTCAATCACTTGATGGATAACGGTGCCTACGGATTCAAAACAGACGTTTACTTCTTTTGCTGCGACCTTTGGGGCGGAGCCAAGAACGGCTACTACGGTGTTCGCGGTGCCAGCACCAACCTGGTAACGTCGGGCTGCATGCGTGCAGTGGGCGACATTACGATGGGCCTTGCCGTTGAGCGCCTAGCAGACAAGGCGGCGATTTCCGTTGATGTCGACCCGGTCGAATTCCGCATCAAGAATCAAATTAAGGCCGGGCAATCCTTGCGGATGCAGGAGCCACGTCAGCATATGAAAGGCACGCTGACCGAGTATGTAGACGGGCTGACTGACGAACAGCAAGGCGAGTGGCCCGAGATGTTCCATTTGTCGGCTGGCGACACCGAGGCGCTGCTTGTCCAGGGCGCTGAAAAGTTCCGCTGGAAAGAGCGGTTCAAGGGCTGGGGTGTTCCCTCGTCCGTAGAAGGCAGCAAACGTCGCGGAGTCGGCGTCGGTACCGGTGCACATTGTTGCGGTGTGGAGTTCGGCGGCAACGTCAGCTCGGTTGTTCGGGTGAACCTTGATGGTTCGATCAACGTTTTCTCCGCCTGCGGCCGTCAGGGGCAAGGCAGTGAAACGACCCTGTCGCAAGTCGCCGCGGAAGAATTCGGTGTGCCAATTGAAATGGTCAATATCGAAACCGGCGATACCTCAGCCGTGCCCTTCGCCTCTGGTTCGTCCGCTTCGACAACTATGTTCCGCGTCGGCTGGGCCACCCGTGAAGCGGCCAAAGACGCCAAGCGGCAGGTTCTGAAGATCGCATCGCGTGAGTTCTTTGACAATATCGATCCTGAAGAGCTGACCATCGATGACGCTTTCATTTGCCTTAAGAACCGTCCCGAAGACAACCGAAGGGTTGCGCTGGAAGAGATGATGAACGTCCTATGTTCGGACAGCCTTGCCCAGACTACGGTCATTACTGGTCGTCCCGACAAGGCAATGCCACCCACAATAGCCTTTGCCCGTCAGTGGGCCGCGCAATTCTGCGAGGTCGAAGTGGATGTCGAAACCGGCATCATCCAGATAACCGATTACCTTGCAGGTCAGGACAGCGGTACAGTCATGAACCCAAAGGTTCTGAAAAACCAAGTAATTGGTGGCGCGATTTGCGGCGCGGGCTTTGCTCTCTATGAGGGCATTGAGTTCGATCCCACCGACGGCAGGGTGTTGAACGACGGATTGCTCGATTACAAACTGCTGCGTACTGGGGACTTTCCACCGGACGCAGAAGTGTTTTTTGTCGAAAGCGAAGATCCGGTCGGACCATTTGGCGCTCGCGGCGCGGGGGAAAGCCCTGCGGCCGCAGCCGCTCCGGCAATCTGTCAGGCCGTGTATAACGCAATAGGTGTTTGGGTCGACGTGCCCATGACACCGGAAGCTGTGATCCGTGCACTAAAGGATAAAGAGGAAGCGGCCTAACCGCGTATCGGCGGCGGTCTGACGACCTATTCAGACCGCGGTCTAAGTGGTCTCAGTTGGCAAGCAACTGAAATGAGAAACTTGTGCCGGATGTACCCGGCACAAGACACGGGAAGTTTGCGTCTACGAGCGACATTCCGAAATTGAAACAAGAGAAGAACAACTTGGGGGAAGGAGACCAAAAATGGCACTAGAGAATGCGCCACAAATCTTCGCTGACCAGGTCAGTACTGGACAGTTGCTACAAAACGTTGTCTACGCATCGGGCTGTGCTGGCGGGCTTTTGATTATCGCCGGACTCATCCTGGGTGATGCAGGAGGCATCCGTCGCGGCAACAACTTCAACGCGACCATAGAAAAGCTGGTCGGCTTCTTCATAAGCTTTGCCGTCTACTATGTGATCGGCTTCGCCATCTGGGTCTCCCAGTACTACATCATGTTTCAAGGACCGGACTATCCCGCGAACGTGGCATTCTGGGATGCCATCAAGGCCTGGTGGATTGGCGGCGATATGATGAACTCGCTTGCTCAACACATTGATCCGGCGATATTCCCAGGACTGAATACCTTTCAGATCTTCGCCTTCTTCCTTGCAGCCTTTACAGGTCTCATAAACCTTCTGCTGCACCTAGCGGTTGGCGAGCGAATGAAGGCATCAGCGTTCTATGTGACCTGTGTGGTTTCGACAATCGTATCCGCGATTCTGAGCCAGTGGACTTGGGGTTCGGTTGGTTGGCTGACAAACGCCGGATATCACGACTACTTCGGAGCCGGTTTCGTCTATTTGTTCCCCGGCGGGATGGCGATTGTGTTTGCCAAGGCTCTGGGTCATCGTCCGGGTATGTTCTCTGAGCATCCCAAAGTTCCTTCATATGTTGTACCAAATCTAGGACTTGCTACAACTTGTGTCGTAATGGTCTTTGCAGGCATGCCCTTGGTCATTATCGCATGCATGTTCTTCTTCGATCCTGGTGCTCTCGGAGTGAGCATTACGATGGCGGATACGTCCGTCGGCATCGCACTGAACAACTTTGGCGCGGCCTGGGCAGGTGGTTCGCTCTCGGGTGCACTGATTGCTTACAAAACCAGGAAGTACGCTTATTTGCTGCTTGGCCCGTTTGCAGGACATATCGCCGGCGCGAGCGGTTTTGATATCTATGTCCCTTGGCAAATGTTCCTTGTTTGTGCAGGAGCACCCTTCGTCGCCTACTTCATTTACGAAGCGACTTTGAAGATGAAGATCGATGAGCACAAACTTATCCCGTTGATGGCCGGGTGTGGTTCATATGGTCTTCTGATGATTGGCGTCCTGCATTCCGGCACTCCTCACGGTGGGTTTGTTGGCTTGGAAGGCGACTATGCTTTCCAGCATGCCCAAGTCTCGCTGGGAATGCAGGCTTTGGGTATTGTTGTTTCACTCGGGCTGGGAATTGTAACGGCCTTGGTACTGACGCCAATCCTGAAAGCGACGACAGGTCTTCGTGTATCCGAAGATGATCAAGCTGATGGAGTAGATCTGATCAAATGGGGAGTGACAAGTGATGTCGTGCCAAATCTCAGCCCATCTGAATCGCAGCCTCAGCAAAAAAGCGTTGGGCAACTAAACGAAACGACTTCTTGAGTATTTGTTGGCGAAGAAAAAACTCCGGCCTCGGCCGGAGTTTTTTGATTGCGGCGAAGGGCATCGTTTCTAAAGTCTCGGAAGATGGACAGATATCTGTCTTCATCCAGGAATGGCGCAACGTTTGAAAGCCAATACTCCGGTCGAACCTCGGCAAAATGAGCAGACCTGTCGCAAAAATCGAAGTTGGTCGCCGACGCTCATCCAACTTTTTCGGCACGCTGAGGTCAATAACAATGGTTGTCGACCCCACTAATTCTCGCTGCGTTCTGAGCTTGAATTAGCCAATTGAAACAATGTTGTAATGGTTGGCGGTCTCTCTGGAAAAGTTCGTGTCGAGGGACGAAAAAGATTGGATTCGAACCATAATTCTGGCAAAATAGAACTTACGCAAATGGCGATGGCGTCGCCACCGGGAGGCGCGTGTTTCTAACAGTCCTGAACGCCGGGACCTTCTTAAACGGAGGTCGCTATGACTGCACGTCCTGAATTCTATCGTTTCCACAATGGCGAAAAAGCCGACTTGCAATTCGCCCAAAGCGAATACGCTGCCCGCGTAGGCGGTCTTCGCAAAATCCTGTCCGACACGGGCACGGATGCCGCCGTGTTCACGTCCATGCACAACATTTCATACTACTCGGGCTTTACCTATTGCGCGTTTGGTCGACCCTATGCACTGGTCGTAACACACACGGAATGCGTCACTATTTCGGCGGGCATCGACGCAGGCCAGCCGTGGCGCCGATGCTACGGGGACAACATCACCTACACCGACTGGCAGCGCGACAACTATTGGCGCGCGATCCTTTCCGTCACCGGTTCGGGAAAAGTCATCGGTTTTGAGGGCGACCATCTGACCCTGTTGCAGCAGAGCAAGTTGAATAGCTTCCTTTCACCGTCCAAGACTGTTGATCTCTACGAAGCAACGATGCGCCAGCGCATGCACAAATCGCCCGCCGAGATTGAAATGATCCGCGCCGGTGCTGCCGTAGCTGACGTCGGAGGATATGCGATCCGCGATGCCGTAAAAGAAGGCGTGCGCGAGATTGACGTGGCGATGGCAGGGCGAGACGCGATGGAACTGGAAATCGCCAAGCGCTTCCCTGATGCCGAATACCGCGACACGTGGGTCTGGTTCCAGTCGGGCATCAACACCGATGGGGCACACAACCCTGTGACGGGTCGCCGTCTGCAACGCGGTGATATCCTGTCGCTGAACACTTTTCCGATGATCTCGGGTTACTACACGGCACTTGAACGGACCATGTTCGTAGGCGAAGTGGACGAGGCAAGCCTGAAGATCTGGGAGGCTAATGTGGGCGCGCATGAGCTGGGGATTTCCCTGCTGAAGCCCGGCGCGTCCTGTGCCGAAGTTACACACAAGATCAATGACTTCTTTGCTGAACGCGACCTACTACAATACCGCACGTTTGGCTATGGCCATTCTTTTGGTGTGCTGTCGCACTACTATGGTCGCGAAGCTGGATTGGAATTGCGCGAAGACATCGACACGGTGCTGGAACCGGGCATGGTGATCTCGATGGAGCCGATGCTGACCATTGCTGATGGAGAGCCGGGTGCGGGTGGCTACCGCGAGCACGACATCCTGGTTATCACCGAAGACGGCAATGAGAATATTACCGGTTATCCTTACGGTCCTGAGTTCAACGTCGTAGGATAAGCCTAGCCATTAAAAGCCTGTTCGGTGGCATTCGATCCGGTCATGCTCGATCCAATTGGATCGAGCAAAAACTGAAGCAGATGTCATTGTGCATAACTTTAACCTTGGGCAAGTTGGTGTAGCATACCTGCTGCGCTAACTTGCTATTTTAGTATAGAAAATTTGTGCCTTCTGAAAAAGAAACTGAAGTCGTACTACTGGTCAATACACTGCACTGGATTCATCAAAGCATCCATTCTACCGGTAGCCACCGGACCACGGCCGTTAGGGCGCGCTGAAAACCATTGGTTTCTGGATCTGTCGTATGAACAGTGACGGTCCCATCCTTTTCTTCTTGAACCCAGATCATCTCCCCCTTGGTGTCATGCTCAAGACGGTAGAATAGCTCAGGTTTGTTCAATTGATCAGCGAGCGACCCAGCAATCGTCGGACTTTCGATCAACAGTCCCATTTCGGTGTTAAGACTCGCAGACCTGGGATCGAGGTTGTATGAGCCAATAAAAATCCGCTTACCATCTGACCCAAATACCTTTGCGTGCAGGCCCGATGCCGATCCGGTCAGTATCTCTGGTAGGCTCCGGTCTCGATGTTCCTGCCGCAAAGCGCGCAGCTCTAAAAGTTCTACACCGCTGTTCGTCAAGTCATCCCTGTACCGCATGTAAGCCGCGTGAACTGGCATCACGTCGGTTGCGTCCATGGAGTTGGTCAGGACACGAACTTTTACTCCGGACTTCGCTAACCCATTCAAGACCTCGGCACCTCGTTCACCGGGAATGAAATAAGCAGAGACAAGATCCAGTGATGTTTGAGAGGCTTCGGCGAATTCGATCAGTTGTTCGACGATCAAGTCTTTACTTGCGACGCTACCCAAGCCTTTGGCAGGGTCGTCGACAAAAAGAGTGACCTCACTCCAGTCGAACTTCAAATCATGTCCCTCAATCCGGTCGGGTAGTTCGCTTTCCTCGATTGCTTTCTGATAACCTGCGCCGATGGCAGTCTGGCGCGCCGCATCAGCTTTAGCCTGTAGGCTTTTTTCTGCGGGAAGGTCTAAGAAGAGAACGGCATCATACGAAGAAGCGCTATTCCAATATGTATCGAAGGACTGCGAAACCTCTTCCACAATAGGACCGATGGCTATCGCGTCTACGTCAAGATAGTGAGTTCCTGCCCCGTAGTCGAAATATATGTCGCCGATATTGCGGCCACCGACAATTGTGGCCACCCCATCCACTGTCATTGACTTGTTGTGCATCCGCCGGTTCAGGCGGCTGAAGTCAAAGGCGTACGACAATAGTTTGGGACTTCTCAGTGTGAACGGATTAAAAATGCGAACATTTGCAGTGGGCAAAGCATCCAGTTCGGCAAGCAAACCATCCAATCCTGAGATGCCGTTATCGTCGACCAGCAACCTAACCCGCACACCACGCTCGGCGGCTGCCCTAAGCTCGTCAAGTAGCATCAGGCCGGTCACGTCATCCTGCCAGATGTAATACTGAGCATCGATTGAAGATGTCGCTTCCCTCGCGAGGATGGCGCGGGCTGCAAATGCCGCGCGACCGCTTCCTAACGGGCGCACCCCGTCGAATCCGGGATTGCTCTCCAAGGCGCTCTTGATGGTCGTCCCAAGTGGTCCAGTCCAATCGGAACCTTGCATCACAGTCTGTTCGGCGAAGTTTTCTCGCGGGAGTGGAAACGCCAGCCTTAGTCCGACGACGGCCATTACGATCATCGCTGCTACAATTAAACAAATCCTGATCAGTCGCACTTGAGGCCTCGTGTCTGGCAGATAATAAGAGCTTTGCAGATATGCTTGGCTTATCAACCTCCTTTTATTCATGCGATTAGATTGGGTCGCTACGGATCTTCGAATTCGAACCGAAGCGTGTACGATTATCTTCAATCATGTGTATGTTGGCCGAGGCGAACAGCCTGAGTCAGGAAGCTCTAACGGACTGGAAGGTGGCGAGTTGGTCGCGCGGACTCCTTCGACTAGCTGAACGTCTGCTGACTCAACTTGGTGAATACAGATCAAGCACCGAAAGAACGCGCGAACGAGTTGCAGAGTCATTCACGAAAAACCGAGCTATAACTTCATGGGCAGGAAAGTCCGGCCAAGTGTCCAACATTTCGACGATTGCCTTCTCCGCCCCTGCAGGATTACCTGTTTCGTGAAAGGCGGTCGCGAGCAAAAAGAGGCTTGGAGGACTTACGGGATGGCCTCGCTCTGCTGCTTTGGAGAAGGCCTCAATGACTTCGTCATAGTTTTCCAGCATTAGTTGTGAAGCGCCGTAGATATTGTTGTATGCGAAACGGCCGACGCCCAGTCGAGACCGTTGTGGGTGAGACACTTCGGCCATAAACACTGGATCATCTACCACTAGGGCCGTGATGCCTATTAGATCCAAAGTGTGGCCGTCTTGAGGGCTAAGGTCCAAGGCAATTCTGGCACGGCTAAGCGCTCCTTCAATGTCTCCCGTCACGGCAAGGGTCCAACCATGAGCGGCTTGGGACCAACCATCCAAAGGGTCTAGCGTGGTAGCGTGCTCTGCCATTTCCAAAGCTTCACCAATTAAAGCGGTAGATGCGTCGGCATTGCTTGTAAGCAGTGACTTAAGTGTGAGTACCTGGGCCGAACCCGCATAGCCTGCAGCAAGGTTCGGATCGAGTTCAATCACATACCGAAACGTTTCCAGGTTAATGGCTTGCCGTCGGAGGTCGAACAAAGGAAAAAACAATCCCCGTGTTTGCTCGGCTAAGTTTACAGCCTGAACACTGGTAATTGACCTCTCCCGAAGTGCGGCCAGTTCTGCGGAGCTTTTAACGGTTGCGAACTCCGTTTTCGATTGGGAACCGCGTAGACCAAAATACCACAGAACAAATATCAACAAAAGCGTTGTTCCGATCAGGGGCAGCAGGAGTTTATGACGCCATAAATCGTCAGAATGCGAAGATTCCGACTGGCTTTGTCCGACACTTGGCTTCGTCGCGATGAATCGTTCAAACTGTGGTCGATACCCTCCGGTTTGCATATTTATGCGCAAAGGGTCCGATCTGCCCGCGCCACTGTAATAATCCTCCAAACCACGCCGTAGGCGACGGGCTTCAACCCGCACGAGGTTTAGTGCCCCTCCGTTCTCGTCAAGTTCCTTATCGTAGACATCGGTCGCAATAACTTTGCCCTTTATAGAACTCCCATGACCGTCAAGTTCCTGCTCGACAATGTATCTCAGGAAGGACTGTAGTCTGGGTGAACCAGCAAACTCTGCAGATGTCAGGACGCGCTCAAGTGCTTGTCTAATTTCTTCAGCCGTTACCATTTTCTTAGAAAGAACCTGATTTAAGAAGTTTTTTCAATATATTAATAACCATCCTGCTCCTCTGAATTTAAGCTGAACTTACCCCTAGCTCACTGTAACTCACTTTCCTTTCGCTTCATCCACCTTCTAACATATTGGCTAAAGTGAATACAAAAGGGTCACATTCTGCCATGAACTGCAGGGAACTCCACACCCTCATACCCGAGTATTCCGAGGCAGCTCTGTCCCGAGCGCTAAGGAACGAAAACGTACGTGAAGCGGTGGAAGACCTTGATGAAGCCCTTAAGTATTTAGCCCTCTCACCAGAAAAGTCTCCTGTTCGAAGAGAATGGGAGACTGTTCGAGACGAGCTGCTGTCTGAAATACGAAGGCACACTCAGAGGCTCACCAATGTCGATTGACCTCGACGATGTCACCGAACTGCGGGGCCTGATCTTCAGGAACCAAGAAGAAGTCAAAACACTGAGCACCAAAACCAAATCCGGAGGAATCTAGAATGAGCCAACCACGCAACCCTTACGGGCAACGCCCCGGCGGTGGCATTACGCTGCCGGAATATTTCCGGCCAACACCCGGCTGTACAAGCAACAACTTTTTCCCGCCCAACGAGCTTTTGCCAAAAGGCGAGATGCGGATTTGTTTTCCGGGTAGCACGCCTTGGCCTCCGACGATGGTACAGTCCGGCACATGCATTATCTTGGAGTTGGGGAATGGTACTCCATTCCCGCGCCGCCTGTTCTTTGATTTCGGCAATGGCTGCGTAAGGAATATTATTCAGCTTGGCATTTTGCCGCCGATGGTGCGCGACATCTTCATCAGCCACTTGCACGTCGACCACTATGCAGACCTGCCCTACTTTATGCCGTTCCGCGCATGGTCGGGTGGCTGGCGTAACGGTTTGCGCATTTTCGGCCCATCGGGTGACCGGCCAGAGACGGGCACTCAATATATGGTCGACAAGATGCATGAGATGATGACATGGCATCTTGAAAACTTTGACCACTGCCCGATTGGCGCAGGCTACGACACCGAAGTTGTCGAGTTCGACTACAAAGACGAAGGCGGTGTGGTTCTGGAAGAACCCGGATTGAAAGTCACGCATTGGGCGCGAAGCCACGTGAAAAGCGGTGCGTCAGCATATCGCGTGGATTGGGAAGAAGCCGGATTGTCCTTTGTCTGGACAGGCGACGGGCGCCCTGATGAAAGCACGATCGAGTTTGCGAAAGGCTGCGACATTTTCGTGACCGAAGGACAAGCCGATCTACCGCAACTGCTCAATTACAAATACGGCACGCCCAAAGAAGTTCTGGAATTCACTCTGGATACCTACCACACGCCTTACTATGCGGCGGGATATCTGATGAATGAAATTCAACCTCGGGCCGGTGTGATCTGCCACTACACTGAGGAATCGGCGGGCGAAGCCATCGCGGAAATTCGCGCGCATTGGGATGGTCTATTCCTCTTTGGTGGACCAGACACCAAGGTAATCAACGTCACCAAGGATCGTATCTGGGAACGCATGGCCCTGCGTCCGGAAATGCCGGCGATGCAGCCACCAGATCCCAGAACGATACCGTTCCCGGATGGCGAGATGCCGGATTACATTCAGATCCCGAAACCGCGTTTGCCGCGTGAGGAACAACAGGATGCCTTCCTCCGGGAACGGGAACTAGATCCGGCCCTCTACATGCCTGAGGACGTACTCCGTCCACTGACGCAGCACTACGACGAAGAAACGTTCCGCTTCGACCTCCACGCCCTGATTGCTGCACGCGATCATACGGATTGATCTGATTGTTGACTAAAAATACGCGCCGCGTTTCTGAGCCACGCGGCGCGATCACAGTTCTTGCCAAGGATGCAGCCATGAATAATGCCCCAAAAGAACCTGTCCCGCTGACGATCCTAACAGGGTTTCTGGGTGCGGGAAAAACCACTCTGCTGAACCGGATTTTGGAGGGTGATCATGGGTTGAAAGTCGGCATTCTCGTGAATGATTTCGGTTCGATCAATGTCGATGCAGAATTGGTTGTTGACGTCGAAGATGGGATGATCAGCCTCGCGAACGGCTGCGTCTGCTGTCAAATCCGAGATGATCTCGTTGAGTCTGTCGCCGCATTGATCGAACGTGATGATCCCATCGAATACATACTGCTTGAAGCCAGCGGGGTGGCAGACCCAGCAAGCATTTATATGACCTTCGTTGATTCAGCCTATCGCGACCTGATACGGCTTGACAGTGTGACGTGTGTCGTCGACGCCGATCAAGTCTTCACTTATGACGACCCGGACCTTGCCAAGCTCAAGCTGCAGCAGATCGGATTTGCGGATCTTGTAATCCTAAACAAAGTTGATCTGGCGGGTGTCGAGGAAACTGCAAAGGTAAAGAGGTGGATAGACGGCTTCTTCTCGAGGGTCCGCATTGTGCCTGCGGTCAAGTGTGGCGTTCCCCTCGAAATCCTGCTGTCCGTTGGGCGGTTCGATGTTTCTCGCGCGATGGCTGATCAAGAACACAGCCATGACCATGATCATAGGCACAATCACGGTTCATTCTTCAGTACATGGAGCTATACGCACAATGCTCCGTTACAGCGCAAAGCACTGGAACGAATGATCAAGAGAGAACTGCCTTCTAATATCTATCGCTGCAAAGGCTTTGTGCACTTGGATGACGATCGGGATTACCGATATGTGCTGCAAGTTGTTGGACGGCGCGTTGAGCTGACAAAGGACCGTGCTTGGGGTGCTGAGAATCGGGCCAACCGCATCGTTGCCATCGCCCATAAATCAACGCTCGATCCACATCACTTGGGTGAGTTGTTCAATGCTTGCGCAGTGTCGTCTGTCGGTCGAACTGAAAGTCAAGATGAACCTGTCGCAACAGGATAGTTACCATGCATGCGTTGGAAATACTGATCGTTCAAGCGGCAAGCTATATCCAGATCCTTTTCGAAGCGGCGAGCGTCATTGTTGTTGCAGCAGGAGGTGTTGCCTTCGTTAGAGCGCTCATATTGCACAGAAACTCCGATGCAGAGCCAATCGCGCGGCGCATCCTCGGAAAGTACCTGATTGTTGCGCTCGAATTGCAGTTAGGCGCGGACATTATCGCAACTGCGACAGACCCGACAATTGAAGAACTCGCGAAGCTGACGGCGATCGCCTTTGTCCGAACTTTTCTCGATTATTTTCTTGTTCGGGAAATTCGTGAAGAGCGGGTCGCAGACAAACCAAATGAGACCTAGAATTATCACTGAGGCATACCATGGATTTTGACGATGAGGATGAACCGCAGCGTTCTACCAATCAGTTGGCTGGAGAGCGCACGGATCTTGCATTCGAGCGTTCCCGGCTTGCATCGGACAGGACGACGATGGGATATATGAGAACGGCCACGTCACTCATTGGGTTCGGCTTCTCCATACCAGCACTTTTCCGAATTCTAACTGACGTGCCTGGGTTAGAAGACGCACCGGTGGAACGCGCACGTTTTGTTGGTTTGTTCATGCTGGTACTGGCGGTGCTGATGCTGTCAGTTGCTATCATACAACAGATAACTTTTCTTAAGCGACTGTCTGATATCTCCGGAAAGCCTTTTCCGATTTCACCTGCCTTGATCTCAGCCGGGTTGGTTTTCGCGGTCGCGATTTACGCTACAATTAGCATCCTTTGGAATGTGGAACCACTGTGATGGACTCCCCCCTTCCCTTCGAAGAATCCGTCACGCTATTTATCCATATTTTTCTCTGCCTCGCGATGCTCTGCATCGGGATGAGTGCAACTTTCCGCGAAATGGGCTCCTCCATTCTCGAACGAAAAAAACTTGCGCGAGTACTTGCCGCGAATGTGTTCGTTCCGCCTATCATCGCGATTCTCATCATCGGTTTCTTTCCCCTCCCACGACCAGTGAACGTCGTGTTGTTTTTGTTGGCGGTAGCTCCTGGCGGTATCAACGCAGTCCAGTTTTCAACCAAAGCACCGGGACAAGTCGGTGCTGCTGGAGCGTTGCTGTTCTTGCTGTCAATCATTGGCTTAATACTCGCCCCTGCGGCAGCACAGATTGTCCTTCCAACCGATGCGCTTGAACGCGTCGCCTGGGATCAATTGCTAATCCGTATCGTGGCTGTCATTGGGATTCCACTGTTGTTGGGTATGTTGATCCGTCGTTTCTTCCCAACAGTGGCCGAGCACATTTACAAACCGGCGATGCTCATATCGACAGTTTCTTTTATTGCATCTGTCGTAGCGAGTCTCGGGACCAGGCAAGAAGCGGCTGTAGGTCTTGGGCCGATGAGCCTGATCGCCATGTTGATCTTCATTCTCTCGCTCATGGCGGTCGGTTGGTTTTTAGGCGGCAGCAATCGGGAATATAGGCAGGTACTGGCCATCTGTACAAACCTACGCAATGTCGGCCTCGTATACCTTCTTGTGGATGCGTGCTGCTTCAACCCGGCCTATTCGGCAAGTGTCTTGGCATTCATGGCGCTGATGGTTCCAATCAACCTGGTATTCACCATTATCTGCGCGGTAGCGCGGAAACGGCAAAACCAAGCCACGAAAGATGGTGAGGATACCGGAGCATGACCAGATGGCGAATGATATCCCGTGCTTTTTCAGGGGCATTCTTCGCTGTGGCGGCTTCCACGTCTTGGGCGCAGACCGTTCCAGATGAAAAACTCTCGGATGATCCGACAAAAATTGTTACAAAAATCGGCGTCCGGTACAGCGATTTTGGCACCCTATTCGGGTCAGTAGCATTCGGACCTGTCACTAAGATCAACGTATCAATCTCGGAGGACGATCAGTGGCGCATAGGCGGATCTTACCTCTTCGATTTTGGCATCGTGAATATCTCGGCCTCAGAGCAGGAACTCGAAGGCGGTGTCATGCAAACGCAATACGCCATCGGAACGTTCGTACCTCTTGCTGCATTTGGCATCCGACCGAAAGGGTGGCTTTTGTTCCCGGCTCTCGGTGCAAACTACACCGATGGTCGGATCAGCAATAGCGATTTCGAGTTCGCCGATGCCTTTCCCACCGAAATCGCCAGCAAAGGTGGATATGTCGGATTGTTGGGTCTCAAACCTATTTCTGAACGCTGGACGATAAAGACCGCGGGTGTCCTATCCGCCGGCTCAAACGACTACTCAGGGTTCAGCATCGGTGCAGGTGTTACCTTCAATGCGTCGCCAGACGACAGCATCAGTGTGTTTGGTAGCTACATCGACAACACGTTCGGACAACGTAACCTACTTGGCATCAGCTATACGCGCGAGTTTTGACGGCAGCGGATGTAAAAGAAACACAGTGAGGGCTATTAACGATGCTCATTATTCTTGGTCTTTATTTCGGCATTGTCTGGCTGGTTTTTGCGAAGCTCAAAGTCCTGCCTTGGAACGGGTTCTTCAAGACAGTCGTATATGGTGGAGCATTGGTCATAGCGCTGGTTGTAATCGGAGCTTTGAACCACACGACACCTTCCGGGTCAGTGTCTGTGCAAGGTGCTGTCATCAATATTGCACCCAACGTGTCTGGTCCCGTCACCGAAGTGGCCGTTGAAGCAAACCAACCGGTCGCAAAGGGTGATGTGTTGTTTCGTATCGATGATACCACCTATGCGGCTGAAGTAGCCCGGCTTCAAGCATCACTTGCATCCGCACAGTCAGCCGCAGATCAGTTGAAAACAGATCATCAGGCGGCGCTTGCAGAGATTGAATCTCTCGAAGCGCAACTTGCTTTCGGTGTGCAGCGCCGCAACGACATAGTCCAACTTACCGGACGCGGTGCTGCCGCTGAATTCCAACTTCAGGAAGCAGTTTCCACGATTGAACAACTCGAAGCCGGACTGCGCGCTGCACAGGCACGCAAGCGTAGTCTTGAACGACGAATTGCGGCCCAAGTGGACGGCGTTGATGTTGGAGTTGTCGAAGTTCAGGAGGCACTGGCACAGGCTGAGTGGGCTTTGCAACAGACAGTTGTGCGCGCGCCTGATAACGGTATCGTCACTGCCCTCTCGCTGCGTCCCGGAAATCGCGTAACGACTCTTCAAGGTGCCATGAACTTTTCGCTTCCTGCAGACCGGTTGCTCATCGCGCAGTTGCCGCAAAGTAGTTATCCCAACGTGTCAGTAGGCGATACGATCCGGATTGCTTTGGGAACAATGCCGGGCCGCGAGTTTGAGACAACAATCCGCGCAATTCCGCCGGGAACGCGAGAAGGCGCGGTGGATGCGAGAGGCGGGTTGCCAAGCCTGCGCGAACTAACTGGTGCGTCCAGCTACATCGTCACTATGGATATCCCAGAAGGCCTTCCTGCAGATAGCGCACAGCTTGGTACGTCTGGAACAGCCCTGATAATCACGGAAGAGGCCGGTGCGATCTCAGCGCTGGCGGAAATCCTTTTTTGGATAAGCAAGAAGCTCAACTACATTTGATCGGCAGGTGGAAGATATGATTTTCAATAGACTACTGAAAGACCTCGCACCACTGGTCGCAGTGTATATGCTTGCGGCGAATGCGGTCTCAGCGCAGCAAAATGACTGGTCCTACGAGGCTTCGATCTATTTGTTCACGCCAGAGACCAAAACCTCTCAAGCAACACCCATAGGTACTATTGAGGGTACGCTGAGTTTTTCAGATGCGCTTGAGAATCTGAATCTAGCATTCATGGGGGCGTTTGCCGCAACCAATGGTCGTTGGAGCATTCTAGCGGACTACAACTACGTCGATTTAAGCTTCAGCAACACATTGTCAGGTCCTGCAAATGCCGATCTGGATACTTCGGTCAAAACCCAATTTTTCAGTGGTTATCTGGGATACAGGGTTTATGAGGACCCATCCGTCAAATTGGACTTGGCCGGCGGGTTTAGATGGTACAGAACTAAAACAGACCTGCAATTTACGCCGGGAATGATGCCCGGGAGATCGAGTATTGCCGATGAAAGCTGGACCGATCCGGTTGTCGCCGCAAGAGCACGTATTGCCTTTTCGGATAAATGGTCTGGTACCGGTTTTTTTGATTATGGAGGCTTTAGAAGCGGAAGCGAAACCTGGCAGGTTCTGATGACCGCAGACTACGCTATTAGCGACAGATGGCTTATCAGGGGAGGCTACCGATACATCTCATTCGATCACGAGATTGATGGAAGCGACTACACGTTCAGTCAGTCCGGGCCGCTCATTGGGGCAACTTATCGGTTTTGACGAAGAGGTGACCGGTTCATCGAGAAACGGAGCATCAATATCCAAGGGGTTGTCTCGTAAACGAAGGCCATTGGAGAAACGAAGGTTTTGAAACCGTTAGATTTTCGTCTCTCCGTCCTTCAATGAGTCCGGCATCGCTGCATCATTCTATTTTTGCGGAGGAACAACGCCGCGTTTGACGCCAATTCTCATCAGAAGTTTCGGCCCAATAACCGTAATGACACCACCAAGGATCATCGGAACCCACCGATATATGGCCGAGAGCTCTTGCCAGTTTGCAAAAGCGAACCAAGCAAAGATTAGCATCCACATAACTGAGAACATCATGTTGGACTTGATGAAGGCCGGATGCTGAGCAAATTCACCGACGTCGGCCGCAGATAGTTCTGCTGTCCACGGCCTGCCTTGGCGGATACTCACGAATGCCCCAACTGCGAGAAACGAGAATACAATGGCGAGCGAGTCGGTCTCCCGAATCCCTGGCCCGAGCAGAAGAACCAGCGTCACGGTCAGAACTCCCAGAACCTGGGCGGCCATAAATGCCGGAGGAAATTGAGCGCCATACCGCACGGCACAGCCAACAATACCGATAACTGCACCTAAGACCGCACCAGCGAGTGGAAAACCAAACGGTGCGAGGACAGTGAAGGTGAGAAATGGCAGCAATAGAATATGCGCAACGAGATAGGCTTTCATTGTGCCCTCCAAAATCCCAGCGACAAGTCACGCTCGCCGAGAACGGTTAGAACATCCAAGAAGTTCAGGCGCTACAAATTGTTGGTCGACCAATCAACCAGAACTGCGCTCGCCAAGGTAGTGTCTTTTGCCGCAATTCCGGTCGGATCCGCAACAGTGATTTGTGCGGAAACCATACGAATTCTGTAGGAGTAGAAGCCTGTCGTCATTGGTAACTTATTGAGAAGTCATGTGTTTGCTTTATCCCGGTGTGGACTACCAGCCAACACTAGTAGACAATACCGTGTGTGGGACAAAGGATGAATTCGCGACGGTCTCAAAAGAACACCTCCTTGGAGTAAAGCAATCCGCAGATGGGTGAATTTCAGGCCTTCGCCGCATGTTTGGAAAGATCGGTCGTGCTCCATCCAATCGGCCGTTCGGCTAGTGAAACCCAACTACACGTGCCGAAACACAACGTCACGATCGAAAGATTGTTCTCATTGTGTGATGAGCCGCCTTTGGTGGGATGGCCAGCGCACACCATTGATAGTCGGGATACCTCTGGTTCCAGTTATTCCGACATGACATAGTCGGATCTTTTGTGGCGCCAACGACGACATCGCGCTCTTGACGGCGTACCGCAGGCTGTCATTCGGCAGAACACTAGGCAGCCCCCAACAAAAGAACACGGACATGAACAAGATACTTGAGAATTGCAAAGCAGTTAACGAAATCTACAAGGATTTATTTGAGTCAAAGAGGTAAAGGCTTTTTCGACGTTTTAGCAAAGCTCGTGAGTGCGCATTTATGCAGGTGATGCATTTAGCGTATGCTAACTATGAATTGGATTAATTAACTGTGCATTTCTAGCCTACCTCTGAGTACTATCTCGGGAGGAACCCATGCTCAAATCTCTGAACAAGCCTGTTGCAGTTGCTGCACTAGCCGTAGTCGCAACCGTTGCCTCAGCTGGCGACATCCCCGTCACCGATGCTGTCAAAGGCAGTGGCAAACTTGCTATTGCAAACTCGCTTTCTTATGCGCCGTTCGAATACACGGACGAGAATGGCAAGCCCGCTGGTGTTGATATTGAACTGGCTACTGCGGCCGCCAATCTCTTGGGAGCGGAGTTGGACATCGACGTGGTGCCATTTGCCTCGCAGATTCCCGGCCTGGCAGCCGACCGGTTCCAAATCGCCTGGTCGACGTTCACAGTGACGGCAGAACGCCTCGAGCAAGTTGACTTCGTGTCATTCTTGCAGACCGGTGTGGTTATTGTGACAACACCAGACGCAGCGGCGTCGTTTGAAGGTGAACACGGTGCCTGCGGTCGCAAGATCGCTGTTCTGACCGGGTCTTCGGGTGACTTTGTAGCCGACAAGCTGACCGAAGCCTGCGAGGCGGCTGGCAAGCCTGCTGTCGAAAAGCAGATCTACCCCGAGCAAAAAGACGCAATCCAGGCGATCATGGCAGGTCGCTCAGAGGCGCGGCTCGAAGACTCGACCTCGGCTGGGTATTATCAAGTCACCAGCGAAGGCGCGCAGGTTGTTGTTGGTGATCCAATGTTTCCGTTGCCGTTGGGCGTAGCCGTTCGAAAAGGCGATACCGCTACGGCTGAGATGATGCAGGCAGTCTTTAACGCGATGATCAGCGACGGGAGCTACGAGCGGATTCTGTCAGGGTATAAGCTGAACGCGTCCGGACTATCGGAGTCGACGGTATACACCGAAGCGTCCCAATTGCCGAACTAAACGGCCCCGGCCCTGCCATAGTCTCCCGTGGTGGGGCCAGCAATCACCTGTTCCTTTTGACCTCTCCACTTTTGTCCCGCGCTAAGGGGACGCCTATCCCATGAGGGGGATTCTGCCATGAGTTCATCAGCCGAAAACCAATCCGTTAGCGTGTACCTTGACCCTGAAAAACTCAAGGTTATCCCTTTGCGTCACCCCGGTCGCGTCATAGCTGCGACCCTTGTAGTCATTGGCGTCTTATTCCTCGTCAATGGAGCAGTGACAAATCAAGCACTTCAATGGCACATCGTAGGCAAATACCTGTTCCATCCTTTGATCATGAAAGGACTTTGGACCACCATTTGGCTCACGATTGTGGTGATGGCTCTAGCTACGGCGATGGGCATGGTTGCTGCGCTCATGATGATGTCGACGAGCAAGCTACTAGCCATTCCCGCCCGCGTGTTTGTCTGGTTTTTCCGAGGAACACCGGCGTTGGTTCAGCTGATCCTATGGTACAACCTTGCTATCCTGGTGAAAAATATCGGCATTGGGATTCCCGGCGTTGTCATGCTCGTCTCGGTTCCAACCAATGATGTCATGACACCCTTTGTGGCGGCCACGATCGCTCTGTCGCTACATGAGTCTGGCTACATGGCGGAAATCATCCGTGGTGGCTTGATGTCCGTGAACAAGGGCCAGACCGAGGCCGCTGCCTGCCTCGGTATGAAACCGAGCCTTCTGACACGCCGGATCATCATTCCGCAAGCGATGCGCATGATCATCCCACCAACCGGCAACGAAACCATCAACCTCTTGAAAACCACGTCATTGGTTTCGATCATTGCCGTGGGTGACCTTCTATATTCGGCCCAGGCAATCTATGCCCGGACGTTTGAAACCATCCCGCTCTTGATTGTGGTGACCTTTTGGTACCTCGTCGTTGTTTCGATCATGTCGGTCGGGCAGGGCTATCTCGAGCGCTACTATGGCAAGGAAGACCATGGCGACGCTGAAGGATTCCTAAAATCTCTCTTTAAATTCAACCGGAGGAAATAAGCATGGCTGCGCCACTTAATCACCGTGAGAAGTTTGGTGTTCCGTCTGAAGCCATGGTCCACGCCGCAGGAGTGCACAAATCCTACGGCCACTTGGAAGTACTGAAGGGCGTGAATGTGACGGTGCCTGCCGGAACCTGCACCTGCATTATTGGTCCATCGGGATCGGGCAAGAGCACCTTCCTGCGTTGCATCAATCACCTCGAAGAGATCAATGCGGGGCTGTTGCTGGTTGATGGTGATTTTGTCGGCTACCGGCTGGACGGCAACAAGTTGCACGAGCTGCCTGACTCGGCCATCTGCCAGCGTCGCGCCGAGATCGGAATGGTCTTCCAGCACTTCAACCTGTTCCCCCACATGACCGTGTTGGAAAACCTGATCGAAGCCCCCATCCGGGTGCGCGGAGAATCTTCGAAAGACGCCATCGCCTATGCCGAAGAGCTGTTGGAGCGTGTGGGCTTGGCGGCCAAGCGGGACAACTACCCGCGACAGTTGTCAGGTGGCCAGCAACAGCGTGTGGCCATTGCCCGGGCGTTGGCCATGCGCCCTAAGGTCCTGTTGTTCGACGAGCCGACCTCGGCGCTTGATCCCGAACTGGTCGGCGAAGTGCTCGACGTGATGAAAGGCCTCGTCAAAGAGGGCATCACGATGGTGGTTGTGACCCACGAAATCGGCTTTGCACGCGAAGTGGCTGACAAGCTGATCTTCATGGATGGCGGTATCGTTGAAGAAGAAGGCGACCCAAAGGAAGTCATTGCCAACCCGAAGTCGCCGCGAACCAAAGAGTTTCTGGCGCGTGTTCTATGAAAGACTAGACAGCACACGACGAAAACGAGCAAGAACAGGAAACCCCATGCTTCAATCTCCTTCCATGGCCATTCAGGAAACGACCGACAGCACGAATTTCGGCTTTGAAATTCCGCTCGATCGCACGGGTCTGAGCACAAAAAAATGGGAGCTTGAACAAGCCAAGAGGAACGATCCCTCCTGGCTGTGCTTTGGCACGGCCGAGATGGATTTCAAGGCCGCCCCCGCCGTTCAGGACGCTATCAACCGCGTCGCGCAGGGTGGGCATTTTGGATATCCGCAGAAGCGGGAAAGCTATTTCGATGCGATCATCGGACACTTTGAACGCAACCACGGCTGGACGATTGATCGAGACTCCATCTACAGCCACGTCGCAATCTATCCGTCGATGCAGCCATTCTTTGAGGAACTGACCCAGACGGATGACGAGGTCGTATACCAGTCGCCCGTGCATCACTGCTTTGAAGAGATCATCAGGGAAAGCGGCTGTGTTCCGCTGGCCAACCCGCTCAAGGTAGAAAATGGCCGCTATGTCATGGATCTGGACGGGCTGGCCCAAGTAGTGACAGAGCGCACCAAGATGCTGCTCCTTTGCAACCCGCACAATCCCGTTGGGCGTGCCTGGACCCACGACGAGCTAAGTGCGCTGAACGAGTTCTGCCTGAACAGGGGCATCTTTGTTCTCAGTGATGAAGTTTACTTTGGCCTCGTCAAAGCAGATCACAAGTATACTCCGTTCGCCTCGATTTCCGAGGCCGCGGCAATTAATTCAGCGACGCTGACATCGGCCAGCAAGAGTTTCAATCTGACCGGCACCAAGCATTCCTTGGTGATCATCGATAATCCCAAGTACCGCCAGGCATTCGAGCGCGGGTTGGCCAAAAACAACCTCTATTTCGGAGGGTGCATGTTTGGGCAGGCCGCGACCGAGGCCGCCCTACGCGGCGGGGACTCGTGGCGCAGGGCGTTGATGGGCTATATCGAAGGCAATCACGCCCTTCTGCGCAACACGCTCGAGAATGCATTGCCACAAATCACGGTTTTTGACTCGGACGCCACCTATTTTGCTTGGCTGGATATGCGAGGGCTGGGCCTCTCGGACGACCAAATCAATGCCATCATCGAAGAGGCGCGGATCTCGGTCACACCCGGCAAGCCGCTTGGCCCCGGTGGCGAAGGCCATATCCGTCTTAACTTGGCAACGGCCCGGATAACGCTTCAAAGCGGGCTGGACCGGTTTGTTGCGGCCTTTCAAAACCATCAGAAAACCGCCTGACAATATTCAAGGACACAAAAATGACAACAAATGCAGAAGCGCGGATCTCGGAATTGGGCCTTATGCTCCCTGAGCCCCCGAAATCTGTGGCCAACTATGTGGCCACCAAGATCTCCGGCAATCAATTGTACATCTCAGGTCAACTGTGTCTGGATATCGAGGGCACGCTTGTATCGAAAGGTGCCGTCAGTACAGGGGCAACTATCGAAGATGCCGTTGCGGCCTCGAGAGCTTGTGCAATGAACGTATTGGCCCAGGCAAGAGCCGCACTGGGATCGCTTGATCGTGTCACGGGTGTATCTCAGCTGCGTGGCTACATCGCCGCGCATGCCGATTTTGCGGATCACGCACCAATCATGAACGGGGCATCGGACCTTATGGTCGACGTCTTTGGTGATGCCGGTCGTCACACGCGCGCCACTGTGGGTGTGTCCTCGCTGCCGCTTCAGGCCAGTGTTGAAGTCGAGGCAATCTTTGAAATCGAGTGATGGCAATTCAGATTTAGCATTTTGCCAGATGATGCCAGCAGAACGCTACATTAGTTTGCTAAATCACCGTTAGCATCTTTTTGTAAAGCGCCTTTTTGCGGCTGTCCTGTTGCCCCACGACTTCGCGAATGACGTTCATTAACCATTCTCGCCCCGGATCCGGCGACACCGAGTTTTCGTACAGCAATTCGACCCTGAGGTCAGGTAGTTCTACGGGCGGAGGAAAGATTGTGAGGTCACTGTCGGGCGGCAATGCCAGCAACGTGCCTTCGCCAAACACGGTCATGATATCTGTGCCCGCCAGAACATAGGGTATCCCCATATAATAGGGCGTCACAGCAATCGTAGTGCGGCTTAATCCGATATCTTTCAACGCCCGATCCATCATGCCTGATGAGCGACCATCAGATGAAATCTGGAGATGTTGTGCATCAAGGTACCGCTGAAGGGTCATATCCTTGAGCTTGGTGTTGCCGGACCAGGCGGCGCAAACCATTCGGTCCTTGGACACAAGCTCCTGTTCAATCAACGGATCGTTCCCGGAGTAATCCCCGACGATCGCGCAATCGATCTCGCGCTTACGCAACTTCAAGGCCACTTCGAAGTTCTGTGCATGCACGACGTTCAATTTGGCCTTCGGGGCTTGGGTAATAAATTTCTGAATTAGGGCCTGCAGAACCACAACAGCGGTATAATCTGACACGCACAGCCGAAAGGTTCGCGTCGTGTACTTGGGCTCAAAATGCAGATGTTGTTCAATCGCGAGGTTTACGTCTGACAGTGCTTTGCTGATCGTCACCGATAAATCTTTTGCGCGGGGCGTTGGCGCCATTTGCCCGTCAACGCGCAGGAATAGCTCATCGCCCAAGATGTCGCGCAACCTATTCAGCGCGTGGCTGACCGATGGTTGCGTTCTACCCAGGCGCATTGCCGCTCTGGTTATACTTCGCTCGCGCATGATTGCATCGAAAACACGAAGCAGGTTGAGATCCAGTTGGTTGAGGGAAAACCCGGAAGCTGCGTTGGAATGCGTCATGCCCTGACCGTAATAGATTCTACGAATACTATATGACGCTACATGCACAGAATCTATTTTTCGAGTTGAGTGTCGATCCCGATCATGCATCGAAAATGAGGTAGTTCATTGCGTCTGCACGGCTTTGTGGCAATCTTTTGGCCAGGAGATCTCGGTGTTAATGCCATCACGGATTTTAATCGAGGGAGGCTGTCACTGTGCCCTTAATTTCTGGACGCAGATACATTCTTATGATTTTACCTCGTTTTTGTACCCTAAATTCTCGGATATCCACAGGCCACCAACAAGCAGTCGCACATACGCCCCGTGAGCGATTTACTGGATCAATTTCCCCGTTCACGTCTAACCGCCAAGCGAATTATCCACAGGACGCACCGCCCGGGTTTTAATGGGATGGTCCAGTAACTAATGATATTTTCCAGAAACAAAAAGGCACAATCTTTCACTGATTTTGCTCACTTTTTTGAGCAAGCGTCCAGCAATTAAGGGCACCGCAAAAGCTGGGCTAGGTTTGGATTGTACCTGGAGGCAGTCCTGTCCAGATGTCAATCGGCTCCACCCGACCACGAAGCGTATGTTGGCCGGCTGGGTGCAATCCCATTTTCTCTGCTCGTTCGCGCGTTCGCGGATCTGGCTCCAGAAGTGCGCTGGACAGGGCAATGGCGGCGTTTTGAGATTTGGCGAACTCCTGCAGGCGACTGGCTGTGTTTACCACGTCACCGCTCACTGCGAGTTGTTTGTGGCGCTTGCCGCCGATTACACTGGTCTGGACCGGGCCCGCATGCCCACCGACCCGTATCCCGAGACCGGGCCAGTCCGGGCTTGAGCCAATCGCCACATACAGCGCATCGATGAAGCACAGCGCGCGCATAGCATCGTCCGGGCCGGGTTCCGGCAGCCCAAAGACGACCATCGCGCCATCTCCCGCAAAATGTGCGATGATCCCGTGCTGCGGCTCCACGGATTGTTCGACAAGCCCGTGGAACAGCCGCAAAAAATCGGCGGTGCCCTCGGGGCCAAGCCTCTCGGAATGTGTCGTGAAGTTAGCGACATCGACAAACAAAACAACGGCGGGTCTTGCCGAGGCTTCGAAGCGGGGATCAGTTGCATCTGCCAGTCGCTCTACGAGCAGGGGCGACTGATAGAGCGCAAGGTTAGCAGCACGCCGACGATGTTCCATGAGCCGCAGCCCGGCGCCGGCACCAGCTCCGAGCAGCAGCGAGAAGACTGCTGTGACCCCGTCCAGCCACCAACCAACGACGAATGCAGCCTGCAGCATGAGGGCCAGCACGCTGAACACTGTAGCGGTCGCCAAAACCCCTAGCCAGGGCCGGTCCAACCTTGCGGCGAAGAATCCGAGCGTGGCTGCGATCAGCGCCACCGCGATGTCCGATGACCATGTCAGCGCGTCACGACGCAGAAAACGCTGCTCGATCACGTTTGCAGCCAAAGTTGCATGCAGCTCAACGCCGGGAAAGGTGGCATCGTAGGACGTAGCGTGCCGGTCCCCGAACCCGGTCGCCGTGGCCCCGACAAACAAGATCTTGTCCCGCAGGTTTGCCTCCCCAAGCTCTGCGAAAGAATAGGTCGGGATCGTCCCTTCTTGCCCGTAAAAGTTCAGGGGGATGGCATCCTGCATGTCCAGCGTGACCAAGGTGTCCCCAACTGTCAGGTGCCCGCCTGTTCGGGATGATCGCAACTGCAGGTCCAGCTCATTATCCGCCGCCTTGAGGACCGCAAGGGCGAGCGGCGGATACCATGCGTTGCCGTCCTTAATTGCCAGATACTGCGCAGCAAAAAGCCGACGTGCTGCTCCATCGGGATCATGGCGCAGGTTCACATGTCCGATCGATGCCACACCGCGCAGGGTTTCAGCCGGTCCCAACGCGGGCAGTGGGTTGTCCAACTCAGGGGCAATCACAACAGAAAAATCGCCGCTCTGGAGATCTTGCAGAGACGCATCAGCGGGTGCCTCGGCTACCCCAAGAACTGCGTCGGCACCTGCCAATGCCTCAGCAAGACCTTCGTCACCCCCACGAGGATCAATCAACAGAAAGTCCAAAGCAATTGCTGCGGCACCCGCCTCTGAGGCAATCGTCACCGCCTCCGCCAAGGCTGATCGAGACGGCGGAAATGTTTCGAGCTGTGCCATCACGGCATCGTCAAACGCAATGATTGCGACACCGTCCGGGGGTGTGACCGGGCCGCGCCAAAAGAACCTGGTGTCAAGCAGTTGACCTTCGACTCCTTGCCAGAACTCACTGCGTTCTCCGGGGTGCCAGATCGCGATCAACAAGCTCAACAGCAGCACGATCACCCCAGTGATGCGTCGTGCGCGTCGAAACCCGTCGCGTGCTACCATTCCGCCCCGAGAAGTGCATCGAATTCCTCAATGCGCGCCGATCCCCAATCCGTGACCGCCCCAACTTCGCCAGAGGAGGATACATCAATGCCTTTGCCTGGGCTTAGTTGCGCAACGGTGTCATCTGCAGAAACAAACACCGTGCCTTCACGTGTGAAGATGGCGCTTGCACTGTTTTCGACTCGCATCGCCCACTCGGTGGAACGGACCGCGGCAACAGCAGAAGGGGTTCTGACCTGGACGCCGTTTCCGTCTTCCGAAGAAAAAAGAAACCCGGCGATGCCATCGATCAGTCGCAGTCCAAAGGGGCGCGTTTCATGATCCAATAGACCAAGCACGTCGATCTCGCTTTCCGGGCCTACAACAACTTCAAGCCCATCATAGCAGGCCATGGTAACCCTTGCATCGGCTTCCGTGCGCAGCTTGGCATTCAACCCCAAACCCAAACCAACGACTGCAGGTTGGGCGCCTGCTCCTCGGGCAGAAACGACTGCCTGCCCATCCGTTTGCATTATGACACAGATGCCTTGTGTTTGAGCGCCGACCGAACCGGCCAACCCGATCCAGGAATAAATAAGAAGGATAATAAGCAAGCTTTTTTGAATCATTGCGGCCTCGCGGCTGAAGATACTCACCAGACTGAAGAGTATGACACGAGAGGTCAACCAAAGTCGGCCTTACGTTTCTGTCGCATGGGTGGGAAACTGCTGGTTTCAATCAACGCCCGCCCTCGTCCCCGATTCAGATTGGACACGCAAAACTCACGAAATGGGGAATGTCTGCGTTCGCGTCGGAATTGATGAAAGAGTTTACAGCAGACTCTTTGATTTCGGCTGTAATAGAAACCACCCTACCCACTTTGTGCTCATAATCTGGCAGTAATGATCGTTACTTTTGCCACATCACCAAATCCACATTATATCTGATAAGTACCCCTTATCATGACTGATTGATTTTGCCGGGAAATGCGCGCAGAATGTGCCTCATGTGTCGGTTTTCCTTAACCACTGGACTCGCGACGGGTTTGGTCCAAAACCCCTGGACCCCTGCCCCGCACCGGCAGCAAATCTTTGTCGATGCAGAACAGAAGCCTGCAATTTTGTAAACAAGTACCGGCACAAATTAGATCCGAGTCTACACTTAAAGGACCAACCCAGCACAAGGCCAACCATGAAACATGGTGAAAACAAGCAAGAACAGTCTACAGGTTAGGGAAAATCGACAATGAAGCCCCCTGCCCCAAACCTCCCCGCCGCCGCCCCTGCCCTCTCGGACACAGATCAGGAGGCGCTCACTGATCTTTATGTGCGCGGCACACCGGAAAACACGCTGCGGGCATATGAACGGGATCTGCTTTACGTGACTGCGTGGAAAGCGGCCCGATTCGATCTGGCGCTGCGCTGGCCGGAATCCGAAGCCACGGCGCTGGCCTTCATTCTCGATCATGCGCGCGATCTGGACGACGCGCCACAAGACGACGTCGCGCGCCAAGCGGCCGAAGCGCTGATCAACCAAGGCCTGCGCAAGTCCCTCGCCTGCCCTGCGCCCTCGACGCTGGATCGTCGCATCGCCTCGTGGCTGGCGTTTCACCGTATGAAGAACCTGGCCTCTCCATTTGATGCGCCACAGGTGAAACAGGCGCGTGCCAAGGCCCGCCGCGCTGCCGCCCGGCCCCCTGCCCCAAAATCGCAGCACCCGATTACCCGCGAGGTGCTCGAACAGATGCTGGCCACTTGCCGCGGATCCCGCAGGGATTGCCGAGACCGGGCGATCCTGATGCTGGGCTGGGCTTCTGGTGGACGGCGGCGCTCGGAGATCACCGGGTTGATGTTTGAAGACGTCTCGCTGAAGGAGTTCCACGAGAAAAGCCTGGTTTGGATTTCACTGCTGGAGACCAAGACGACAACCAAAGGTGAAACGCCGCGGCTGGTGCTGAAAGGCCGCGCAGCCCAGGCGCTGGTCCATTGGATCGAGATCGGACAGATTAAGACCGGGCCTCTGTTCAGACCAGTCTCAAAAGCGGATCGTGTGCTGAAACGTCGGCTTTCACCGGACGCTGTCTATCAGATCGTCAAGCATCGGCTGACACTGGCGGGATTGCCTGAGGATTTTGCCTCCCCCCACGGGTTGCGGTCCGGCTTTCTGACACAAGCCGCGCTGGACGGCGCCCCGATCCAGGCCGCGATGCGCCTGTCGCTGCACCGCTCCATGGCCCAGGCGCAGAAATATTACGACGATGTGGACATCGCGGATAACCCGGCAACGGACCTGTTGGGGTAACCGTTTGCCAAAAAAACCAACTCGCACCATAAGGCCGCCCTACTCCCTGCCAACAGCTCCGAACCCGAATATTCGCTGGCAAGAATTCGTTTGCTCATTTGTTGGATTCGTTTCTGAAGCGTGATCGCTCATCTGGATTCCATTCAAGTTACGCAGATCAAATTCCAATCTTCAGCTATTGGGCTTGTCGCGGATGAAAGCCTCTTCAATGGCCGAGGCAAACGTTTCGGTTGCGCCGGCAGATTTGCAGCCAGTTCGAGTGGTTAAAACGACCTCTGAGTGAGGGGATTACCAAAATTGCCAATTGGCAATTTTTTCGAAAGACCAACATTGCAGGGAAATTGCCAATTGGCAATTTCCAGTTTCGCTTCAGTAGATCAGTCTCGATCTGTGTCAAAATGCCTGTCCAAGAAGATCGAAAATACCTCTTGCAGTTCATCTTTGCGTACGTCGGTCGGAAACTCTAACACGATCTTTTTGCCTTTGCGCTTGTAAGTCATCGCAGGCTTTTCGGGTGACGATTGAAGAGTCACTGGATCTGCTTTTGTCGAAGCGGGAGGTTTCAACGCTGCCTTGAAGACATTCATGACTTGCACGCCGTCACGGCTGACCCCATCCGTTGCCATCTGCCTCGCAGTTTCTAACAGTTTCTCACGATCCTCGGGCCGACCCAGAAACGGTTTTAGCGTACGGGCGTGCAGTTCTTTGATCTCTCGGATCGAAGGGAATGCCTCAACGATCTCGTTCGGCAACTTGGCCAGTTGCAGATAACGTGAAAGCCAAGCCTCACTGACCTCTAGCCGTACGGCCATCGCCTTTTGCTTACCACCGTAGTAGCGAGTCACAGCGTCTGCATAGTCACGAGCACGCTCATAGTCGGAGATATCTTCTCTGTCGCGGTTCTCGATATCGCCCAATCGAAAAGCTTCTTCATCGGTCAACTCTCGAACATCCACCAAGTAGCGAAACTGTGGATAGTTATTTGCGCGTAGCCAGTTGATTGCAAAATGCCGCCGTGCACCGCAAATCACTTCATACGGCTGATTTGGATCGCTTGTCTTGCGCACGATAGCTGGAAACTCTTGCCGACCCTGACTGCGGATTCCGTCAATCAAATCTCGACAGTTGTCCTCCGATAGTAGGTCATACGCCCGGTTATGTCGTTCCCACATACGGCATTCTCCGGGATCAACCCACCTCAGGGACTTCTCCTCGATATCCCCCGACATCCGTTCCGCAACCCTGTTAGAGCGGTTTAGAAAGCGAGCGCCAGCGCGTTCGGCTTTGGGGGCAGGGCCGCTATCGAGACCGCTTAGTACGTCATCGAAAATTGCGTCATGTTTCTTGCTCATAACACTCCCTCCTTGCGCAATGCAGCATGGTGACTGGGCCAGGTTTTGCGCATCAAAACTTCAACCTCGCGTCCCACCGCGTCCAGATATGCCCGACAGCGTTTGTGGGTTTCTGTACGAGCTGCTGGTCCCGTAATCTCGTACACTGTGCCCAAATTCGCTGTGGCGTTATCAATCTCGGCGCTGTCTTTTAGAACACTGGCCAACATGTCTTGGGGAAAAACCGCGTCCATCATTCGTTTGATGGCTGCATGCGCAGATTTGTTGTCGTTCATCTTGGTAGCCAGAATCTTGACAAACGAATAGTCACGAGCTCCGCCATGTTGAGCTAGTTCATTCAACGTTGCGCCCATCATCTTCAAGAAATGGGCAGTAGATCCAAAGTCGATATTGTTCGGCGGGGCAGGGATCACCATCGCGTTTGCTGCTCGAAGCACTGAAAGAGAAATCATTCCCAACGCAGGCGGGGGGTCTAGAAGGATTACGTCGAATTGATCGGCTATGGTGCTGATCCCATCTCGCAAACGGTCCAACACAAAAACTTGATCCCTGGCCATCCGAGCTGCGAATTCATACTCAGCGTCATAGAGACCGAGGTTTGCAGGGATGAGCGCAATGCCAGGCCAATACGTAGCGCGTAAAGCATAATGAAGCGTCTGCGGCCCACCATGCTGAAAGAATGGGTAAAGCGTATCTTCAGTTTCATCCACATCAATGTCAGGATTAAGGCCAAAGATCGATGTCGTTGAAGCTTGGCTGTCGCAATCGATAACGCAAACTCTATAGCCTTTGAGCGCGAGGAATTGGGCAAGATGGGTCGTTACCGTCGACTTTCCAACGCCACCTTTGAATGACTGAACTGACAAAACCAGTGTTGGATCATCTGTTGCACGATGAGGTAGTGTACCGAACACTTCCCGCATCCGGTTTATGTCAGACAGTGAGTACCCGGTCCTTCTTCCAGTGACTGGGTCTTTTTCCGGCTCAGGCAAGCGGCCGTCCGCTTCAGCATCACGGATTAACTTCTCTGATCGACCTACCATCTCGGCTGCGGAGCGAACATTAAAATTTAGATTTAGCGTTTTCTCAGTGTCAGGGGAGAATACTCGATCGCGCAATCGCTCCATAACGGTACTGGCACGATCAGATAGTTGCTCAATCTCTTCCAACCCAACAGGGGGCAAGGGGGAGGTAGTCATAGGTTTTGTCCTGTAGAAATCTGCCTTTCGTGAATCATGCCCGGAATGGTGAATCGGCTCAAGTGTGGTTTTTGAGGCAGATCATGTAAAAAATGGGAAATTCGAAGGCAAAGGCCACAGGATCGGAAATTGGGGGTAACCGGAGGTCAATAGTAACAACATTCTAACTCAGAACATCTAATACGGGTGAAGTTGATGTCTGACGATGTTGCCTGGTACCAATCCCCCAAAAAATCCAAATATAAAAAACAATCTTGTTCAAGATTCCTGGGTTCAATTGTTCGTAGGAGTGTTATTGATTTAAAATCAATGCTTTATGATATGTTTCCCTTACATATCGGGCGCAAATCCTTACAGATTGGGGTGCTTTACCTTACGTTTCGGATGGTTAAAGCTTACATTTCGGGAAGGGCCTAAATCCTACTTTTGGGGACGGGTGAGGTGATTCGAAAAACCCTTGTTTTATTGGGGTTTGTGAGACTTCCTTCGAATCGCGCGAGACTCGATGCTGATTCGAAAAATTACAGATTGGGTGCTGGACCGAGACAACAGTGATGTCTATGCTTACATCATACGCCATACAAAAGTAATAATTAGGTGTTGGGCAGTACATGTCAAAAAAACCATACCGCACTTTGGACGCACGGCCAAATTCTGAAAGCTTGGTCAAGCCTGGTGAGCTTGTAGACGTGATTGAGGTAACACCGCTGACGCTTAACGATCGGCGGATCTACAATCAGCTTTTGGAAAACGCTTGGGATGCGATCGACAAGCCTGTCAGCCATGTTATCCAGAAATCCATGCTGCGTGGGTCGCATAATTCGAACGACAGGGTAGGGGAGTCTATTGAGCGATTGATGTCCGCCATTGTGAAAGTGGAAGTTGTATGGGATGGCGAACCTGCGGTCGAGCGGGTCCAGTTGCTGGGTGGTAACGTGGAAACAGTGCGAAGCGATGGGCTAATTGAATACGAGATCCCGGCTCGGTTGCGCAAAATTATTTCCAATTCGACAGTTTTTGCCCGATTACAGCGCGAGATCATGTTCGCGCTGAGTTCGAAGTATGCGCTAACGTTATATGAGATCGTACAGAAGCGCGGCAATCTGCGCTGGCGCTCATCCGAGAAGTTTTCCGTCGATGACCTGCGCGGGATTCTAGGTGTACCAAAGGGGAAGCTAACCAACTGGAGTAACTTGAAGCTACGCGCGATCGAACCTGCAGTTGCTGAAGTCAATGCGCTGTCGGATTACATGGTGGCGATCGATCCAATAAAGACCGGGCGCCGTGTGACTCACGTCGAATTGCGCTGGTGGAAAAAGGACGGAGAAGGGCAGGGGGCTGCGGAACGCGCTCTAAAGTTTTCGTCCGTTGGACGTAAGGCAAAAGCTCAAGAACAGGAAGAAAACGTTCATGTGCCTGTTGCTCCAAGCATCAAACCGCGTCCGGCCTGGCTAGAAAAAAGAGGTGACGCCTTAAAGACCGAAACCTACGAAACTGCTCGTCTGCGCCATCCGGGGTATGACATCTACTACATTGAGGGCCAATGGCGTGATTGGTCAGCAGGAATGGAACCACCCAAAGACCCTGACCGTGCATTTCTCGCCTACATTCGGAAATTCGCTGAAGCCAACCCAATTTGACGGCCTTACGGCTTACCTACCGATTGACGATTCTTGACCTGATGACAGGTGTCTCCCAAGACGGAGAAGAATGCGCCCCGGAATCGTAAGCAGATGTTCGAATTTCTCGGCATTGTACGCAGTGACAATAAGCGGTGCGGAAATGTGCCCGCGCTTTCAATTGGTCGAACTCTGAATTTCAATCAGTCGAAGAGGCGACCTAGGAGTTTTTCGAGTTCTTCCCTCTGCTCGGCGTGCTTTTTCGGGTTGTCCCGGATTAGGCGCTCCAGATTGAGAAGCTTCCAACGCACGGCGGGAAGATTGGCGGCCTGCGGTCGATCTATTACGGCGAAATCCGGCGCGCCATCCTGCAGACTGAGCAAGAATTGGCTGGTGGGTTTGTCGAAGCGAGATTGGATATCCGCAATCAGTTGGTTGCGCGTCGTCAGTAGGTCATCCAGGCCGACGGCTGACTTAGTCATGCCCGCGAACTCACGCACATAAGGTTGATCTAGGGCAATCAGGTTGGGATTCAGCAATTCGTGTGCCGGACGTGCCGAACAGGCAATGTAGATCAGGAAAGTCCGGAACAGATCATCCGTTAGTCCTTCGTGTTCGTAGAGAAGCTTTACGTCATAAAGATCGCGTGGATGCTGGCGATCCACGGCTGCGTGAAGCTTGCCGCCGAACAAATCTTCGAATGAGACGATCTGCATTTCTGCATAGCCGAACGCATCTGCTACAGCGTCGGAGACCGCCCGGGTTTCGGGGTCGTGAACAACGCCGCGCGTGACTGGCGAGGTCTCGATTTTGACTTCTGCACCTTCCAGACGCGCAAGTACGCGGGTGGCCCCGCCGCCACCTCCCGTTATTCTTTGAGCCTTGGCCCCATTGATGCCCTGTTCGATCGACTTAGCGATACGATCCATGGCTTCGTTGATCTCGGCGAGGCTCTGTTCACGCTCTTTGATCGGCAGATATGTCAGGTCGATATCAACCGAGAGCCGCGGTAGTTCGCGATAGAATAGGTTGATTGCTGTCCCGCCCTTGAGCGCGAATATCTCTTCCTTCGCGACGTAAGGCAATACACGCACGAGAAGGGCGACCTGGGATTCATAATTCCTACGCGCCATTTTCTGCCCCTGTCGTGACGAACTCTTCGGGTACCATGATGCGATATCGCGGATGTATCCGACCCCCTTCGACCAATGCTCGATCCCCCTTCCCGAGATTGAAGGCGTCAGCATCAAGTCGTTTGCGCCAAGGGTGATTGTGGCGATCCGCAAAAACGAAGAAGAGGCGCCTGACCTTTATTTTTTTGCAGCTCAGCAAGAGTGCCGAGAGCAACTTAGGTCGTAGCGTCGTCAAGCCCTCGAACACCATGTCGAGGTTGTGAAAACTCTCATGGTCCGGCAATTCGTCAATGGCTTCCATAACCGCCCGCTCGGGGGTCGACATGCGCAGTTGCCAGTCCCACGGGAGGGAATTTTCAGATTTTATGTCGTTAATTGTCACACCAAGTGCCTGGTCAGCGAACAGCGACGTATTGCGCGTTTCTATAGGCGCATTGAGTGGCAGCTTCGTGAGCCAGTTGGGTATTTTGAAGCCATAGATCCAGACGGGGGCGTTGTTGCCCAAACGCAGGTAGTGGTCGTAGCCCAGTTGTGAGAGAGCGGTTTTGCCACCGACATGAATATCATAGCCCATGATATGTTGCATCGAGATCAGGCAGGCCTTCCAGTCAACGGTGTTTGATGCGGGCGGATTGGGAACAGGTCGGCGGAAAACGCCGCGGTGAACGCGTTCGAGCCAGCCCCGTTTCACATAGTCGCGAAAGGTTTCGTAGGCTATGCCATGGGCGGTGAGCCATTTGGCATCGACGAGATATCCCGCGGGCACTGAGTCGAGAACTTTCTTCAGATTTTGCGATCTTCCAGCGTTCATGACGCCCTAAATCATATAATTTCAAAGAAAAGGCAAGAGGATCTCTTTGAAAACTACATCTTTAAAGCGTCTATAGCGCTGAGAATAACACATTATTAAAAACACAGCGCCACGCGGAAACCCATCGGAATACCTGGGATAAATGGAAGATTCCGGTGCCAAGGGCGGAAAGCGGAAGTTCGCTGCATTCGCGCGACAAACTCTGGCAATTCAGAAAAGCAGTCATTCAGAACCATCATCCATTTTTCTGAACTCAAGTTGCGCAATGAATGTGCCGTGAAGCTAACGGCGAGGACTGTCCTTACACCAGTCGATCCGCCCTTGCTGGATCCAGAAGTGACACCGGCACTCATTAGTCTGCCGAACCGACGGTGAGATTGTCGGTCGCTTCAGCCAGTCTGACATGGCCGTCCACTTGGGCCTGCGGTTCTTACTGAGAGAAAGCTTGACGGTCTCGCCGCACCCTCCAGGGCAGCGGAAACAGGCCCATTTGTCGACGCCATCCCGAACAATAGTCATCTCTCCTGGCACGATCTGATCCGGTGTCGGGTGTGTGGGTGTTACTTTGGCGACGAGGTCACTTCGCGGTATCAGACGGAAGAGCTCGAGGCTCTTCCGCAGAATGTCGATCATCATGGCACTCACCCGATGCGATCCAGGAACGGGTCGACGTCGCCGAGCCCCCAGTATTCCTCGCTGCCGCAAACCGGACAGTCGGACCGGGGCTGCGCCGCTTGAGAACGCTCGAAGCCTTTGTCGAGCTTGCGATAGCGTTGCCATGTCCATCCACCGCTACCGCGGAAGTCGACGAGACCAGCAAGAAGTTCGTTCACCGCCATGGTGGCAGCCTCGGAGGTGAAGGTCACGACGGCCGGTGCCGGATTGCCCGCGCCGCGGACGTAGGCCTCGGTCTTCTGCCGTTCATATTCGGCGGGGTCCGATCGCTCAAGATCCTCTTCGCGGGCCCTGACGCGATCGACTGTGCCGCGGCAACCGTGGCACGCAGACGTGGGAAACAGCACGCTGACCCGCGCGGCCATCTCGAGGAGGCCTGGCTCACCGTCGTCACGGGGCATCAGGACTAGCCCGACATCGATGACCGGGATCAGGTAGAAATGCGCTACGCGGTTCAGGTAGAGGCGCCCGGCGTGATCGTCCGTACACCCGAAGATGACGTCGCAGGATTTCAGCGCGTCACGGATGTCCGGCGCATCCACCCAGCCGCTCATCGACCGGATCTCGATGTCGAGACCCATCATCGTCACCTCGCGCGCCATGACGTCGACCTTGGGCACCGCGTGGTCGGCATCCTTCCGGGTCGCGCCGTACAGGCGGTTCAGGTTGGAATGCTCGACCACGTCATCATCGATGACCACAATGCGCCCCACGCCGAGGCGAGCGAGGAGTTGGACCACCGGGCTTCCGGTGCCGCCGCAGCCAACCACGGCAACGGAGAGCTGTTTGAGGAGGCCGTTGATCTCCGGGCCGAATGCCAGTGCCTGTCGGGCCAAAGTTTCCGACGGGGGCGGCACGTCGGTAGACTGGATCTCTATCCGGGTGCCGATGGTAGTCATGCGATGACAGGGCAGAGGTGTCATGTCGTCTTCCCAGACCCGCGCCCGGTACAGGCTGTCACCGACCTGCACGACGCTCACCAGACGTGTCCCCTCACCGTTCCGGTTCCGGGCCATGGTGAAAAGGTCGCACTCGTTGCGATCGTCTTGTTCCGAGAAACCATCGAAGCCTCCTGGGTGACTATGAACGATTGCCGGCACCAAGCCTTCCTCCTTGGCGCGGCGACACAGCTGAGCGAAGGAGTTCGTGTTCCAGGTGACATGCTTGTCGCTGGCATCGACGCGGTCCTCCTGCGGGATCGCGATGACCTCGTAGGACGTGTAACGGGTCCGTGGCTCGAGATCCCAGGGATCCTGTGCGATCTCGCTCTTGCCGAGCAGCATGTAGGCGGCGCCTTCGTGCCCACGGGGGTGCGCAAGCAGCGCCTGCAGCTTGTCGCGGTGACGGGCATGGAGAGTGATATCGCTGCGTTTCATGCCGCCACCTCCAGGGCCTCTTCGACCCGCTTCAGCATGGTCCAGATGCCGTCAATGCCGGGACGCCACTGGTTGTTGTGGCGAGACCAGCGCTGCCAAGTCTGGCCAGCATGAGTCTCCCGCACCTGCGTGCAACGGGGCTCACGCTGGCCGGCAAGGAGCTTGAGATGCGGCACGGCGTAGAACATGTCGGGCGCGACCTCGGGATATGAGGGCGGCAGCAGGATTAGGATATCCGCCAGGGCGACCTGATACTTGCCTTCTGGCAGCGTGATCCCAGTAAGGATCACGCCCTTCTTTCCGCCTTCGATGACCTCGCGAACGTTGATGCCGCGCGCCTCAAGGTAGCGGCGATCCTGACGGGGGAGGAGGCTCATGCCGCACCCCCTTCCGTGGTCTGGGGCACGCCGGTGAAGAAGTGCTCCAGGCCCGCATCCGCGAGGCAGATCAGATCTGTATCGCCAACCAAGATGTCATCCTTGCCGGGGATCACCTGCCAGACGGCGAACTTGGCGGGATCGACCCCGGCCAGCTTCTTGAGCACGCGCCCGCTGATGACCTTGTGGCCCCACTCGAGACGCTTGCCATCGATGTCGAAGCGGAAGGATTCCGCGCTCGGGAAGACCAGGAAGCGCTCAACCTGGCCGGGACGCAGATCCGTGGTTTCCTCGAGGCGCAGTTCCTCGAGTTCACCGTTGCGCAGCACCTGGAACACGAGGTGCTCTTCGGCCTTGCGAAAGCTTGCTTCTTCGATGATCTGGCGGCCTGTAGGCGTCGGATCCTCAATGACGGCGTCAGTGAACTTCAAGTCGTGATCCCCGACTTCGACTTTGTAGGGTCCGTGATCGCGGGGTTTGCAGCCTGCCTTCAGCGCAGCTAGCAGGTCTTCGATTTCGGTGTTTTCTGCAGTCATGGCAGCAAATCCTCTTTTTGTCTGCTCGACGCCGGTTGTCGGCGCCTTCAAAGGTGTATGCGCGGCAAAAGAGGGTTCGCGTTCGCAGCCTTTAGAAGTTTTTTTGATTTTCTTGACTGCGGAGTTTCGCTTGGTGCGCATATAACTTTGAAGAGCAGCGACGACGGCGATCGGCATGGCGAAAGACACACCCGAGGAATTCCACACCCTCAAAGAATTCAATGACGAGCTGGACCTTCTTTTCCGCGATGACGTCGCGCTGAGAAAGCTCCTCCAGAAGTCACGGAACTGGTGCATTCGGAACAACCGGGACGGTGACGAAGAAGAGGTCCTCCAAGAGGCCGTCCTAAGGGTGATGAAGAGCGAGATCACCGGGACGCGCCGGTGGCCCAAAGGTGTTGCGCTTATGGACTTTCTTTCCGGTGTGACGCGTAGCATTGCGTCGGAACGCCCCAAAATCGGGTTTCGCAAGAACACCGACAAAGACATGGATGCTTTGGAGGACATGCCTTCGTCCAGCAATCAAGAAAGTGAGCTTCTCGAGAAGGAATACATGGCACGTTTTATGGCGCTCTTCGAGCGCTTCATAGCGCTTTTTGAGAAGGACGAGGATGCACAGCTATACCTCCTTGCTCTGGAAGAAGGGCAGTCGAAGTCTGAGATCATGACGGGCTTTGAATGGGACGAAAGGAAATACAACACTGTGGTGCAGCGGATTAGAAGGACACGAAACGCCCACCCGGAAATGAAAGAGATGCTTCATGGCGAAAGATAAAAGAACTTTTCAAGATCGCCTGGCGGAGGAAATCGACAAAGCAATCTCCGTGGCGTCAGACGAGGATGTTCGGAAGGAGGCTGAAGAGGCCGGGGAAGATATTGCCGCTTTCGGTGATCGCATGAGAGCTTGGCTGGAGAACGCGAAAGACGAGGTCGCCGAAATGGCAATGAAGGAAGCGAAGGTCGCCGCTGACAAGGATCGTGCGATGCGCGACCAGAATGTCGTCTCCATGACCTGGCGTACGCCAGGGAGCAGACCCGACAGCTTTATGCCGGATACGATAGCCGCGCGGCATGGAAAGAAGCTGTCCGAGAGAGACCGAAAAGGGATTGAGAAAGACTTGGAAGATCTGTTCGACGATGATGCGTGGCCGGATAAAAAGGGCGACGATGAATGACCCATTCTCCGCGTCGTGCTGAGGAGATCCTCCAGGCGCTGCGCTTGAAGCGACCTGAAGACATTAACCTTGAAGCCATTGCCTGGCTTCAAGGTGCCAAGGTCGACTATCGGGAAATGGATGGATGTGAAGCTTGCATCCATGGCCGAGCCGACGTCGGCCGCGCGATAATCGCGGTGAACGACGCTCACGGAAATCTTCGGCGCCAGAGGTTCTCCCTTGCACACGAACTGGGGCACTGGGAATGGCATAGGGGAGAACATCTGTTTTGTGCCAAAGAGGATATCGGGGGTAGTAAGGGGCGGGAACGAGGGTTGTCTCGGGAGAAGGGTGCGAACCGGTTCGCCTCAGAGCTGTTGATGCCAGAGTTCATGCTCAAGAGCGCACTGAGCGACTTCAAGAAACTCGACATGCGCACCGTGCGTCTTCTTTCAGACGCCTTTTCTGTCAGCAAGACGGCCATGGCATATAGATTGGTGGATCTTGACTTCGAACCGAGCCTTCTGGCTTCTTACAGCCGCGGGGGCCTAAACTGGTTCAAGCGATCAAAGAGTGTCGGGGAGCGGTGGTTTCTGCGGCGGACCCTCGATCCGCAAAGCAATGCCTACGATATTCTGCATAAGGGTGCCCGAGACGACATCTCGCTTTCACTTATGGACGCGGATACTTGGTTCGATACCGAGGGCGCCGACCGACATGAGTTATGTGAGCAGTCATTCCGCGTAGGAGATGACGAGATCATGACGCTGTTGGTTCTCAAGAGTGAGTATATGATGGCGCGCTAAAAGATATAGAACTCAATGGATTAGCCACTTGAGTAGGATTCAGCGTGTACCTAGACCAGCCTCACGCAGATCTAAATTTTCCCATACTATACTGACGTGATGCCTCGGATTGCCGTTCTAGCATACGTTCGTAGACTCGGCGCTCCTTTTCTAGATCACGCGTCTGATCGTCTTGTGCTTGGGCCTTTGGTTGGTTGCTCTGCATCACATTTTGATCCATTTCATGGTCCATCGTTGCCTCCCCACCAAGCATGATCACTTTGATGCAATGGCCCGTTCAAATCAAGACTTGCCTTGACGGAACGTAATAATAGGCAAAATATTGTGTTGATAACTATGGAAAGTTTCCTTCATGCGAAGCCGTGTCGAGCTAGTTTTTGGTTTGGTTGGTCCAATCGGATGCCCGATCCACGAAGCGAGCGAAAGCCTTGCAGCAACGCTGAAGAAGATGGACTACACCCCGACAACGATTTCTCTCAGCAAGGAGATGGATCGACTACTGACTGCCAAGGGCACAGGCTTTGCGGAAGCTCCCACATCCGTACTCCACAAAAAGATCAAGAAGGGCAATGCGGTTCGGGAGGCGTTTGGCAATAATGCCGTTCTTGCATCCGAGGCTATCAGGCAAATTGTCGATTTTAGGCGCTCCGCCGCTTCGGCAAGCGGCGAAACAGATGAGGCAAGACTGGATGAGCAAGCCGTTGTACCGCTTGATGAGCATGCATTCATCATCGACCAACTTAAGTTGCCCGAAGAGATTGAGCTTCTCACAAAGGCGTTCGGAAAACGCTTTGTGCAGGTCTCAGTTGTCACCCCTTTGGAACAACGAAGACGTTCGTTGATCGGAAGAATTCGGACTGAACAACATGGTTGGGACAATGAAAGATGTGAGCAGCATGCGGATCAGTTGATCGCCATCGATCAAAACGAAAAAGCCGAAGACCGAGGTCAGCGGATTTCAAAAATCTTCCATCTCGGAGATGTTTTCTTCGATGGAACCTCTGAAGCATCAATTGAGCACTCCAGCCAACGATTCATCAAAGCATTCTTCGGAAGAAATAACGTGGCGCCAACTTCAGATGAGTTCGGTAGCTACATGGCCAAGGCTGCTTCGCTGAAGTCAGTTGATTTGTCGAGACAGGTCGGTGCGGCTATCTGCACCCCGTCGGGCGATCTTATTTCTATTGGATGCAATGAAGTTCCAAAGTACGGCGGAGGCAATTACTGGGACGAAGAGGAAAACAAGCGACGCGACATTGATCTTGGGGGTGAAGCCAACAAGAATGAGATCAACCGCATGATCTTTGATTTCCTGGGCATCCTGAAGAAGCAAGGGCTAATAACCGAAGACCGTACAGTTGAAGAGATCTTGAACGACCCGGATCATCGAAAGGCTATCAAGAAGTCGCTTGTTTCAGGTGTCACTGAGTACGGGCGTATGGTTCATGCTGAGATGAATGCACTTGCGGACGCTGCGCGTCTTGGTAGGTCTGTCAAAGGTTCGACCATCTTTGTGACGACATATCCGTGCCATAACTGCGCAAAGCATCTCGTGGCATCAGGTGTCGAACGAATTGTTTTTATCGAGCCGTACCCAAAGAGCAAAACTGAGAGCCTGTTTGAGGATATCATCGTGCCGGACACGCCCGATGCAGCCACAGTTTCGATCGAACATTTCTATGGCATCTCTCCGCGACGTTACCGCGACATTTTTGAGAAGGGGAGCCGACAGACTGACGAGGGAGAGGTCGAAAAATGGTACGAAGGGTGCGCCGCTCCTCGCCTAGGCAACATAGAAGTTGGGGGCACTCCGCGAGAGCTCTTCGCGATAATTGAAAACCTCTACAGTTAGTTCTGCCATCAGTCACTGTCTTGCGTCGCATTTGCTCAGCGCAAACAGGGCGCGATTTGGCATTTTTCATGACATTTGCAGCTTATGGAAATTGAGCATGTACACGCGGCTAATGTGTCGAAAACGGAGGCAACCGCAACATTGCGGAAGTTCCAGATTGGCTCGACGTCATGCGGTATAAAAATTGTCTTCTTCGAACGGGCATTCTTCCCGTAACATGACGGCACCCCGCTTCACCGAGTTATCTTCTGTCCCAAATACTTCCACCGAGTGGCGACAGCGGGTGCAGGTGATGACCAGCCCTGGTACTGTCCCGTAGTCGCCATCCAAATCCTCTTCTGAAATGTCGATGGGTACACGCATGACCTGGCTTTCTGTTACGACGATTCACGTCTTGAAAACTGGATGACCGATCCCCCTGCAGGGGAACTGGTTTCGCGCGAAGCATCGGATTTCAGGGTCAGAGACACCACATCACCGGTCTTCTTGCTAAACCAGCCAGACGGGAGATTGACCAGGTTCTCGATATCACCGGGGTGCATGGTGAACTCGACGGACAACAAATCTTCTTTGGTACGCGTGCCGGAATCCACGATAAGGCACAAAGCATCACGCAGCACACGCGGCTTTGGCACCGCCCATTCCTTGTCCATAGGTTCCTGCCGGTTCCAGCCTTTGGCAGAATAGGTTTTATAGAGCTGCGTTGCGTGGTCCTGAGGGATGATTTCCAGATCGACTAGGCGCTTGATTTGGGCCTTTACAGATACCCGCCAGCGTTCTTTCAGCGACAGCAGCCCGGCCAGTGAATAATTCGGAACCTCCGGGACATAGGTGGTCTGAGGCATCAAAAATGCGCTGGCGAACCGGAAAGCCTGACGCTCGATCTCCTTCAGATCGTCGCGCAACGCTTCGGCGCTGACGCTCCTATGCAAAACAGCATGGCCCAGTTCATGCGCCGCATCCATCTGGCGCCGAGGTAAATTCATCTTGTCTGAAGAAAGCAATATGTGAGGCCGGTCTTCCGATTTCGACCAACTGCATACTCCGTCCAGCTTTGAGGTGCCCATCTCGATAGAGCCGACAACACAACCGATCTTTTCTAGCACGGCAACAACATTGGTGCAGGGGCCTTCCCCCAACTGCCAATGGGCACGCAGCTCACCCGCAATGTCTTCAATATCCTCATCCCGGAGCTGGCTGTAGCTGGCTCCGTCCAAAACGTCAGGGACATCGAGTTCCGGAAAATCCACATAGTGCTGCAAGACATCGCTAATCTCATGCAACCAGTTCACCTGGGATGCCTGATATTCGCGGTCGCGTTTTAGTGTGCTGACCAGCTTGCGGTAAAACATCGGGCGCGGGCTATCGAATACAGGGCGCAAAAAGAATTCGCGCCGAACGCGCAAAGCCTTAGCAAGCTCTGCCAAGGCATCCGCTTCGGGCGCTTGTTTGCCGGTTTCCCAACGCGATACCGAGCTAGGGCTTACGCCCAACATGCGGGCCAATTCTTTCATACTTTGAACGCGCCGAGCTGCGCGGGCCTCAACGAGGCGTTCCGGCACGAAGCCGGGTGTTCCCACACGCATTTTTCCCTCCTGTCAGTGCCGATGGCACCCTTTACGCCTTACCGTCCTTTTCGTCATCCGTAGATGGCGCTTCTGGTGGCACAAAGGTCTTTATTGTGCGTTTCAAGCGGACAGCACCGCTGGCAGGCGACGCAGGAGGTGTGGGAAACGGCGAGCTAGGTTCCGACACATCCCCATCATCCGCGAGGTACTGGTCGATCCGTTCGTAAAACAGGTACTGTTCATAATCTGAATCAATGACCCCGATGGCCAGTTCTTTGATCTTGCCCGCCTGTTCGGGATCACGGGCAAAAAGAAACAGAATGCAGATATCTCCGACTTTGGGTGCAGTTCCGTCAAAGTCGAAGTGCGGCGAGAGACGATAGTTCAGTGTAACGCCAGCCTTCCGAGATTTGTTCTTCACCGGCAGCTTGTTGGGTTCCGGCATGGCGGCGAGGCCAAGGATGAATCCTTGCCCTCCATGTTCGAAGCGCATGAACGGTTGGTAAACCTTGAAATCAGTGCCGGGGATGATGCCGCCATCAAGAAGCGAACCGCCATGAAGCTCGCAGACTTCCTGAAATCCCTTTTCCATCATGTGAAATCGAGAGAGGCCTTCCAGCGCCCGTGCGCGTCGGGAATCGAGGCCAGAATGATCCTGGATCATCCGGTGCGCTTTGAGCGCCTCACCGCGCAGACGGTCTTCAAGGTCAATGACAAGGCCGCGATAAATGGCGACTGGAAAGCGGGTTTTCACAAAATCCCCCATGACTGCTCCGATTCTGCGATATTGCGTTTTTAAGGATTTTTGCGTTCAGAGTTGCGTTATGTCAACAGGGCAGTAGTTCGACGAGGCACATTTAGTGGATCAACCCGATGGGTAAGCCGCATTTGTCCTATTCGTGGGTGCCTTTGGAACCAAGGTCTGCTTTTGGCAACGCGGCAATGCAGCGTCTTGATGATGACGAACGGCGGGTATGGGCCGTCCGCAACAATCCCTCAGACTGAACTTTCGGCTGATGCTGCAATGCATCCGATGGCCTCGAAGAGCCCATTTTGCTCAAGCGACGCCGTGCAGCGAATGTCTGGTTGTCTATGCGCGGCCGCACTTAGCGCAAAGCCCAGTTGTGAGATCAAAGTGTGAGGTCCCAGGTTTCTTGCACGCTCTCACTGCCAAAGTGATACCCGGAAATGCGCTCTGTCAAAGTAAATCCGAATCTAGCGTAGAGCGCGCGTGCGACTACCTGTGTCTCGTGGGTCATTAACGTCATGCGTTTGAACCCTGATGCACGCGCGTGATTCAGACAGATCGTCATTAAACGCTTGCCCAAGCCCATTCCGCGGGCCTCGGGTTCCAGAAAGAATAATCGCAGTTTCGCGACGCCGGGTTCTTCTGTATTCATGCAAAAAATTGATCCAAGCCGCGTCTCGCCGCTATGAGCAATAAAGGCGCGGTTTCCATCAATGCCTTGGATCGGCAAAAAAGCCGCAAGGATCTGCATGACGAGCATCTCCATGCGGTAATCAAATTTATAATCTGTGTAATAGGTCTCGGCGTGCCGATTGACGACCCATCCGGCGTCGCCTGGGGTTAAATCGCGAAATTCGACTGGACCCGGCAGGTCAAATGATCTCACCGCCTGCTCCAAAGCCCGGGCGACGCGCCCTGCATCTGCCCCATCCAATCGCTTGTGGACCTCAAGCGCCATCCGGTCGACAAGCTCGCTAAACTTCTGGTGCCCAGATTCAGTAAGATGAAGTTCCTTTTGCCGTGCATCATGTTCAGAAGGTTTTCTTAGAATCCATCCGGATCGCTCAAAGTTCTTCAAGATACGACTGACATAGCCTTCGTCGAGGTCCAGGGCATTGGCGATCAACCGGGCAGTTGAGCCATTTTGCACTCCGATCTCATAGAAAACCCGCAGTTCTGTGAGGTTCATTCCACTACCGCCGTAGTCGGGGGAGAACAAACCCATTCTCTGTGTGTAGAACCGATTGAAGGCGCGAATTGTCGAGATGTGATCCATTCTGCAATTCCATTTACTTGATAAATTCAAGCAAAATAGAATTACTTGATTATGTCAAGTAAAAGCGCAATACCGTAGTGCCAGCGCAATTTCTGTGTCCCCGAGAGTACAATGGTTAAGCTCGTGTGAAGGCCAAGTTCAAAACTAGTGCTGGCCGCAACCGGCATTCATTCGGTGTCGGCTCAGTCCCGCTCAGCCTACCAAGGCATGTACAAGTAGACTGATTTTGGCCCGCCGCACCGCCGCATGACCGCTGTGAGCCCCAAGGCTAACGAAGAACCGCCAATTGATCATGATCGCTTTTGTGTAGCATCATGTCGTTTAAAGTCATTTCTGGGGGCAGACCAATGGTTCACACTGAAGTTTTTGACACGCAACTAACTGAACTATTTGAATGGCGTCGCGACTTTCATGCACATCCGGAAATCACATTCGACGTTCATAGAACCGCCGGTTTGGTTGCTGAGCGCTTGCATGAGATGGGTGTCGACGAAGTTTATACTGGTATTGGGAAAACAGGCGTCGTTGCCGTGATAAAAGGCGAAAGTACAGCAAGCAACAAAGTGATTGGCTTACGCGCGGACATGGACGCTTTGCCCATGCAAGAGCAGACAAATCTCCCTTACGCGTCAAAAATAGAAGGCCGAATGCATGCCTGCGGACATGATGGGCACACAACGATGCTGCTGGGCGCTGCTCGTTATCTGAGCGAGACCCGTAATTTCAATGGAACTGCGGTTTTAATTTTCCAACCTGCGGAAGAGGCGGAAGGCGGTGGCCTCGCCATGGTTCAGGATGGTCTGATGAATCGTTTTGGTATTCAAAGCGTTTTTGCGCTTCATACGTCTCCTGGTCTGCCCATCGGCCATTTCTCTACTCGCCCGGGTGGCATAATGGGGTCTGCGGACCTATTTGAAGTGCAAATAACTGGAAAAGGCTGCCATGCAGCTTTTCCACACGAGGGTCACGACCCGGCCATTGCCGTTGCTCAGATCATCCAAGGTTTCCAGACGATTGTGTCGCGTTCAATAAATGCGTCGGCACAACACGTCGTTTCAATCACGCAAATCCACATGGGGAATGCAGATAACATCATCGCTGAGACAGCGGAGATCAGAGGGACCGTGCGCAGCCTATCCAGCAAGGCACGTGCTTTGGGCAAACAAAGGATGTACGACATTTGCGCGGGTGTAGCGTCCATGACGGGTACGGATATCGATTTCAATTACATTGACGATTTGCCGGTGACGGAAAACGACCCGAAACAAACCGACATTGCTATTGATGCAGCCTCCAAACTGGTGGGCTCCGAGTCAGTTGACGGCAACCGAACGCCAACCATGGGTGGAGAGGATTTTTCTTTCATGCTTGAGCAACGTCCGGGCAATTTCATGTTTATCGGCAACGGAGATAGCGCGGCATTGCACAACCCAGCCTTCGATTTCAATGATGACGCACTCGCTTATGGCTGCGCGTACTTTGCTACAATTGTTGAGCAACAGTTAGCGATCTGACCCGCACGGAAGTCCGATTGCCGGAATTGACATTGGTGCCGCCGCCGCGAATTGAAGCTTTGTCCCGCGATTCCGACCTCCAAGCTCAGGTAGAATTTGCCGTCGCACCGAATAGCTCATCTGACGGGCTGCATCGCAGAGACGTCCACCTTGGTCGAATGGCTGGTAAGGGCCGTCTACGCAATGAGCTGACGGCGGAGCAGGGAACTGTGCTGCAATGGCATCGAGGTCTGGAGAGAGTCCAAAAAAGACACTGGTGCTGACGCGGCGAAGGAGATTTCGGAAACTATTTTTGCGTTCTGTTGTCTTGCGTGTTTGTGGCAAAATGGCGAAGTCGAATGAACACTGAACGGACAGCGGTAGATATGTAATTGCATTGCTGGCTGCGACCGAATGCACAATCTGCGCCGATTTGGCAAAGGTCAGGCATTTGAGAATTAGGGATTGGCATGTGTTTGCTCCTTTTGCGACGTGAACACTGTGCCTTCACAGGTGGGCGAATACATGAAGAGAGCATCCAGATTTTCTTGAGAAATTTTTCTTCCTTCCCGGGTTGCCCACATTGAGTCATGCTTTGTCTATGAAAGTCACTTTCGGAGATTGCGCTGTCGATACTGGTCGGCAGATGTTTTGGAAGTCAGGTAAATCCGTACGTCTTGAGCCGCAGGTTTTCGACCTGTTGGCTTACTTCTTGCGGAATCCAGGAATAGTGGTCTCGCGCGACGACCTTATTGAATATGTCTGGGATGCCAGGATCGTCTCAGATTCAACTATTTCAACCAGGATCAATGCGGTCAGACGGGCCATTGGCGACAACGATCGTGCGAACCGCATGCTCGAAACGCTGAGTAAGCGGGGTTATCGGTTCTCTGTTGAAGTCACCAGCGACGCGTGGACAGGCCCTGATGCGCCTACAACACGCTCTGATCGCCAGATCACCAAAGCTGCTCGATCCGCAGATGGCACTGTCATCGCCTACGCTACCAGCGGCGAAGGTCCGCCTTTGATGAGGGCCGGGCAATTCCTGACGCATCTGAATATGGATTGGGAGAGTGAAGTCAGGCGACCGACGCTTGATCGCCTTGGCGCACATTTTTCTCTGACGCGATACGATCAGAGGGGGACCGGGCTTTCGGGAATCTCCGCGACGGACTTCGCGCTTGAACGGCTGGTCGAGGACATGCTTGCAGTGGCCGACGACGCCGAACTCGAACGCTTTCCAATCTGGGCGTCGTCACAAGGAGTACCTGTGTCACTGGCATTCGCGGCTGCCTTTCCTGATCGCGTCAGCCGAATGGTCTTGTACGGTGGTTTTTTTCAGGGCCGCACCATCCGTGAGCCCGAACCCAATTCTGTTCAGGCGGATACCTTCCTTGACCTCATATCAGAAGGTTGGGGCAAGCCAGGCGGTGCATTTGGCAAGGCTTATGCAACGTTATTTATGCCCGATGCATCGGCGGCGCAGATTGATGACATGTGCAGGATGCAGTTGGCCTCTGCATCACCAGACACAGCGATCGCACTAAGGCGTTCGATAGACACTTTCGACGTATCAAGCATCCTCGACCAAGTACGGGTGCCGGTTCTCGTGATTCACACAACTGAAGATTCCGTCAATCCAATAAGCCAATCTAGCTTGCTGGCATCGTTGCTGCGAGATGCACAGTTGAGAATCGTTGAAGGTAGAAATCACGTGCCTCTGCCAGGAACAGATGCATGGGAAACGATTATGCATGAATCGCTCGATTTCCTAAGGTCGGCTTAGGTCCGCAACACGGAAATCGCCACGCTCGGATTTGAAGCTCCGGTTGGGGGCTAACCCGGACTTTGCAAATTTACGAGAATGGCTCAAATGAAATTGCCTTTAACCAAACGACGAACATGCTGGAGTGTCGTAAGGCAAACCTGCCGTTCGCAGTACTCCAACAGAATCTCTGCGCGAAACCCTGAATTGCTTTAAGGTTGCGTAAACATCGTTGCTTCCTCACTTTGAGACAAAGTTATCCATGGCAAGATTGAAAGAGAATTAAATGAAACGCCTGTTTCCATCTCTGCCGGAGAACGCAACACTGGGAAGTGTCTATCAAGCCTTTCCAGACAAGCTTTCTCCGCTTTGCGCGTACGAAAGCCTTGTGATGAGGGGCGAGAGCGATCTCTCGGTTGCTGAACGTGAACTAATCGCAGCCTATGTCTCTGGCTTGAATGCATGTGCGTATTGTCATGGGGCGCACATCGTTTTCGCCAAAGCCTACGGCATTGAGGTCGAGACCATCGAGGCACTGATGGAAGACCGCGATACGGCGCCAGTCGAAGATCGTCTCAAACCATTGCTGGCATACATTGAAAAGCTCACTGTCTCGCCATCCCGAATGACAGAAGCCGACGCAAATGCGGTCTACGCGGCAGGCTGGTCAGAGAGCGCGCTGTTCGATGCTATTCAAGTGTGCGGTGTCTTCAATCTTGTGAACCGTTTCATAGAAGGTACAGGTGTTCAAAGCCCTGGCAACGATCCAAGGCAGGCGGACGAAGCCACATTGAACCGATACCGCAGTGACAGCTTCTATACCGATTTCGGACGGGAGAATGGCCTCGACATCCCTTGAATTGATGTTGTTCGAACTCTCGAACCGCTCCGAAAGGCTGGTCCGATATCGCGGCAGAAGCGTCCTCACCTCCCGAGGTTAACCAATTGGTGGGTGCCAGTCGGCACCCTCGGTTAAGTCGTAGCAGAGTAGGGGCTTTTGCTGCATCGGCACCGGGGTCCGAGATGAGCCCGAACTACTGAATGCTGCAACCGGTTCGAATGTCTGGTTCTTTACGTCATCCAAGAGATGGCATTGGCGCAAAACTTTCTGTTCGTTTGCTTGAAAAGACTTCAAATGAAGGCGGAGGCATGTATGGGGCTAAAGATGATCACGCTGTGAGCGCCCCGGCGCCACACTGCCTTTTCGCTGGAACTCGCTTCGACGTCGCGCTCAAACCCTATGTCCGCCAGCATGTGCGGGGCGCTCAGGGCAAGATGCTCCAGTTGCTTTTGTAGCCGCGCGTCAGGTGTTTCTACCCGTGACATAGGCATAAATTTTTTGCACGCAGCCAAAATATCCGTGACTTTCCTAATCGACGAACCATTCCCGAGCAGACCGGTTAACATATAATTTTCCTCATGCTTTCTAGCTTGACTGAGGGATACCGCGAGTGGAGACTTTCAAGCAAACCAAGCTTTTGCATCCAAAGGATTAAAAAAAATGAGCCTTATAGATGACAAGACTACCACCACTTAACGCCCTCAGGGCCTTTGAAGCCGCAGCACGTCACCGCGGTTTTGTGGGTGCAAGCGAAGAGCTCAATGTGACGCGAGGCGCGATCAGTCGGCACGTCAAGCTATTGGAAGACCATATGGGCGTTCAGCTCTTTGAGCGGCTGGCTCAGGGCGTCCGGTTGACGCCAGCGGGCACCGCGTTTCTGCCCACTATATCGGAAGCTTTTGGCATGATCGGGCGCGCAGCGGAAGAAGTTTCCGCGGATGCTAATGAGTTGCGCATCGTTTGCCCGCCGGGGACGTCAATCAGGTGGCTGCTGCCAAAATTGGAAGGCTTCAGAGAAGCTCATCCAGAGTTCAATGTGAGTCTGACAACGGATTTTTATCCAGATGGCGGCTTCGACCCAATCAATGCTGATATAGGTTTCTCTATATCCAACTTGTCGAACCGCTCGCATGATCTTGAGGTGCAGACGCTTTTTCCGATCATTCTCACCCCGGCCTGTACGCCGGACTATCGTCGCAATAAGTCGCTGAAATCTCCTGAGGCGCTTGCCGACTGTGAATTGCTGCACGAAACAAGAAGTCACTCCGACTGGAAGACATGGGTCGGTGCTTTCCGGGACGTAGGCGTAGACCCGGCTAAAGGTCAGGATTTTCCCAACATTGACATCGCAACCAAAGCGGCGGTCATGGGTGTTGGAGTTGTGATGGCCGACCTCGTACTGTGTCGCGAAGAATTGCAATCGGGAACGTTGGTTGCCCCGTTTCCGGACATGGTGTGCAAATCGTCTGACGGTGACATCTGCCTCCTTGCCGGACGTCACAAATGGCACTCTCCCAAGGTTGAGGCTTTTCGATCATGGGCCTACGAGATTGCAGAGGCGGACCGGTTTGCTGCTGAACAATTCTTGCATGGGTAGTGCTCATGCAAACCGAAAGCAGTCATTTAACCGATGGCCCTCAAATGCGGCTTTCGTCCGCACTCCTCGCCTCGGGCAACACAGCATTTTCGCGGACGCAGCGAATGTTGGGTTCGGTGAAGCTGCACTGCGGCGTAGTCTGACACGATGAACGGCAGGAAAGGGCCGATGGTTAGGTCGTGACAAGCGGGGAAGGGGCAAATACAGCGTCTGCTCCGAGGTCCGCTCGGAGCCCGAAGCGGATATCATTTGTGTCCACCCGAAGGATTTATCAAAGCAGGAAAAACATCGTGATATAATAGGGCAGGAAAACTCTAGTATGGAGGCAAACCAATGGCGGTTGAAGCAACCCAAGAACAACTTGAGGCTGGCCGCGGATATGAAACTCTTTTCGTCCCAGCTCTTTTTGCCCCTTGGACCAAGCACCTAGTAAATGGAGTAGGTGTCAATGACGGCGACCATGTTTTGGACATTGCCTGCGGCTCGGGTGCGCTTACAAGAGATGCACTCGCGCGTGCTGGCCAGAAAGGGCGCGTGGTTGGTCTTGATCCAGCTCCCGGAATGATTGCTGCTGCAGGAGAAGTTGAATCCAAAATCGAATGGGTTTTGGGCACTGCTGAGGAACTGCCATTTGATAATGATTCATTCGAGTGTGTTGTTTCTCAGTTTGGCGTCATGTTCTTTCAGGACCGCCAGAAAGCAGCCAATGAAATGTTTCGGGTGATCAAACCGGGTGGGAGACTGGCCATAGCGGCCTGGCATTCCATTGATCAGAACCCCGCGTATGGCGACATTGTTTCGGTATTGGATGAACACGTATCTTCTGCAGCAGGGGATGCTGTCAGGTTGCCGTTCTGTTTAGGAAACCCGGATCAGGTTGCTGAACTATTATCACTTTCCGGCTTTGAAGATATTGATTTTGAAACAAAAACCGAATGCGCAAATTTTCCCAGCACTCGAACCATGGTGGAAGTTGAGCTTCGCGGATGGTTACCGCTGTTCGATATACATCTTAGCGAGGAGAAGGTTTCGGAAGTGTTGATTGAGGCCGAACCTAAACTAGGAAAATACGCTACGCCTAATGGAACTGCCGTATTCCCAACAACCGCTTACATTATGACTGCTCGTAAGTCAGTTTAGCTGGAACATACTGGTTTCGTTTGATTGGCAGCAATGAGCCCAAACCTGCCAAGTGCGGCGGGCTCAGCGAATGTCCGGTTTTCTCACTCCAGTCGCAGTGGGAGGATGTCAGGAACCTTCGCGTAAGGTGCGGGGGGCAGCCAGTTTTGAAATGTCCTCGCCAGTCGCGGATCACCACTCAGAAAGAAGGAACCCAGTTCCGTCTCCTTTGCCAACGTCGTTCGCCCCATGATGATGCCGCCCATCGCGACCAACGTAGTTTCCACATACAGGTCAACATCCAGATCAGGATCGTGAACGCAAAGTTCAGGAGGCGCTCCTCGCTGGGCCAGAAACCAAAATGTGTCGTAGTCCGTTGGCTCATCCCTGAAATGAAATCGGATCACGGATCGCTTGTCAGGCAGAGCATCTACCTGAAGCACGCTTTGACACTTCCACATCATAGGTGAGGCAAGTGTTCCAGCGAGCGCAACCTCTGCCTCAATGTTCTGCTGTGCCCAGACCCCGAGCGCTTTGATGACAGGTTCCAACGCTTCGGACTTCGGCGTACGGAAATAGTCCACGGCACCCGTTGCTTTGTCTTCGACACGCTCAACCAGACCATTGTGCTCCATCTCCGAAAGTCGCCGTGAAAGTACGCCGGGGGAGATGCTGCCGAGGCGTCGTCGCAATGTGTTGAATCTGGTCGCTCCAGCCCAAATCTCCGTCAAAATTGGAATAGTCCATCGAGGTTCCAGCAATTGGCTGGCACGGGAAATCGGACACAGAAGGCCGTATGGTTTGACGTTCATAAGAAACTCCTCACCACCCATCATACCCGACGAAGGCACTTGGGCTAGTACGTCTGAAGTACCAGCATCAGTACTTTCCACGCACTACGCTAGCAGAACTGCGCCATGGTTGTGTTGGTCATCGCAAGGTGAGGAGAAAACGATGACACAGAACAATACCATGACAGGGGTCACAAACGGAGAGTTGTGGGGCCACCGGGCGCAAGATTGGGCAAAGTACCAGGAAGCCTCAATCGCTCCTGTATTTGATGCGGTTCTTGAGCGAACTGGCGTGAGCGAGGGGACCAGATATCTTGATATCGGCTGCGGGGCAGGAATGGCGGCAGCAAAGGCAAGCGCACTGGGCGCGGTTGTGACCGGGCTCGATGCATCAAGTGCCTTGATCGATATTGCCCAGTCTCGGTTACCGGCAGCGGACTTTAACGTAGGAGATTTGCAGCGGCTCCCATTTCCAGATGGGAGCTTTGATCTGGTGACAAGTTTCAACGCAATCCAATATGCCGGGGATGTCGCCGAAGCTTTGTCAGAGGTGAAACGCGTCCTTGCACCAGGTGGCACAATAGCCATCGCGACTTGGGGTGACCCGGAAGGCATGGAAGCAGCTGAGGTAGTGACAGTTTTGAAGCCGCTCTTGCCGCCGCCGCCACCCAACGCACCAGGCCCATTTGCTTTGTCTGATGACAATGTTCTCCGTCGGTTCGTCAAGAAAGGTGGGTTTGAAGCACACGATGTATTCGATATCGACAGCCCCTGGTCGTATCCCGATGAACCGGCGGCACTCGCGGGTCTTGCTGCGTCTGGCGTTGCAGCCAAAGCAATTAGCTTGGTGGGTAAGGATGCGGTGGATGAAGCGCATCGTTCGGCTATTGCGCCATTCCGAAAAGCAGATGGTCGGATTGAATTCGGTGCCACCTTTAAGGTGGTTCTGGCCAAGTCACTAAACGCATAGGCTTGGCGCGAAAAACCTAACCCTCAAAAGCGGCCGTTGCAGAACTCCGGAGCAATGACCGCTTTGTCCCGCAGACCGTTGGTTCGCCAGACACCCATGTTTGCAGCTGCGGCGAATGGCGGCTTTGGCGGGCGCATTGCAGCGATCTCGGATTTTGCTCAATGGCAGGTTTGGGCCGTTCGATACGCGTGGGAATGGGCGAAACCGTCGTTTACAGCAATTACGAACAGCTGATGTCTGCCGCCGAAGGCAATCATTCTCGATGCAAACGAAATGTTAAGCGGCAACTGAGTTCAATACAGCTTCTTTGCACCCTTCAGTCTTTTGAAGCGATTTTGGTTTGGATGACAAACTGCGTCACTGGGTCCAAGCGTTCGTTTTGAAGCAAATTCGCAAGCTGGTTGTCCAAGCGCCTATCATTCCAATTGCGCATAGCAATCGCAATATTCAAAGCCGACGAGCTATCGTGCTCCAACTCGCGGCAAAAAATCCTGATGATTTGATCTCTGAGTGCAGGCGACACCGTACCTGAGTCAGCCAGGGCAAGAATGAGGGATCGCTTATGTTCCTTTCTGAGGTTTGCCGACCCTAACGCGGCGTCGATAACTATGACCGCGTCTGGCCCATCGACAGAAATCCCAGCCAGAGCCCAATCATACGCATATCCCGAGCTTTGAAGAACCGACCTGGGATATCTTGATCGGACAATTTGTCTGGCTTTGTCATCCTCGTCCTGCAGGCCCAGCAGTCGGATCGCAACCGGCACGAAGCTTATCCGCGCGCGGCTGTCAAACTCACGCAATAGCTCGTCGGCGGCAACCGTGTTGCGTAACATCTGAATACTGCCGTAAGGTGCGCGATCAATTTCGATCAGGGCGGTGTCCTTTAGCGCCCGATCTTCGTGCGAAAGGTATCGTGAAAAAAACGCAACACGCGCATCGGACGCCGTTGCGCGGTCCTGCCATAGCTCTGCTTCGGTCCAAAGCGCGTCCAGGAATTTTTCACGCTCGGGGGTCAGCGTGAATATCCTTGTCCACTTGCGTGAAAAACTACGACCGGCACCATCCTTGGCAACGGTTCCGTAGGTCAGCAGAACTGCCATCTCGGGATCAGCGCGGAAGGCAGCTCGGGTTGTGTTGTCGACCAAGAAAGGAATTTCAGGAAATCTCTCCAGATTGTCCGATTTGCCCTTAATGATCTGACGCGGGGCAAATTTGAACGGGTTATTCTGCGCCGGTCCTGCAATGACGGCGACGTCGGCCGTAATCAAATGATCCGCAAGTGAGGCCTCGGGCAGCGTAATGCAAACCTGACATGCCAGCGCCGGACGCAGGCCGAATAGTCCAAGACACAAGATCGAAAAAACCAAGAAAACCCTTGAAATGGACGGACACAAGCGTTTCCAAAAATGGCTGCGGATATGATGGGAACCAGCACGCATCACTCTACTCCTCAACCACACGTCGCAGCCCGTCCAAATCGACCAAGACGGTGCGCCCATATTCCAGACGTATCAGGCCTTCGTCTGCCATTTCTCCTAAATAGACGGAGATCTTCGACAGAGCGATATTTGACAGATCCGCAAGTTCCTGTTGGCTGGCAACGACGGTATCTGTGGCTTCGGCCCCCTGCAATGCGCCGCGCCACCCACCCAATCGCAGAAGGGCGGCAGCGATGCGTTTGCGGGTGGTTCGCTGTGCAAGATCATTGGCCGCGGACATGGCCAGCAATTGGTTCATCGAAGTAAGTCGGGCAAATGCCTCCCACAGATCTGGCCGTGCATTTGCCAGTGGCCGAAACCGGGAATAGGTGATCCTGACCAATCTGACATCGCCTGCGGCCTTCATCTCCACCAGACCGTCAACGCCCAGCAACAACTCTGATTCTCCGAACCAGGCACCGGGGTGGTGGATATGGCCCAGGACCGGTTCCATTTCAGTCAGGGCAAGGCGAACCTGAACCTTTCCAGAGACAGTACCGTAGAGAAAGTTCTGCGGCCCGCCAATTGCGTAAATCGTTTCCTTGTTTTTGTAATCGACGATTTCCGAAATCTGTTTGAGTTTCTCCAAACTTTCTCCGGAAACACCACGAAGCCAGGCCGAGGAAAAAACAGGAAAAGGCTGAGCTTTGGATTTCTTCATCTCAATTACCCCATATGGGAAAGTATTTGGCAAACCGTTCTGTTAGTTTTGCGTAATAACATGCGCGTGACAACACAATAACCACCTGATAATAAACAATATTATGGGGACGCTAAAGATGTATTCCGTTCAAAAGTCACTTGGGCTCCTATTCTCAACCTCCGCATTGAGCCACGCGATTTTAGTATGTGTCGCAGCCACTTTAGCACACTCGGCATTCGCTCAGGATGCGCCTCCGTGGAACCCGGGTGACCGTGAATATTCGCCTTTCCCAACAGAAGAATTTCCAAATCAAGTTCTGTTCGGCGATGCCCATTTACACACGTCCTATTCACCGGATGCCGGAATGATCGGGAATAACCTTGGCCCGGCTGATGCCTACAGGTTTGCAAAAGGCGAGGTCGTGACATCCTCAATGGGCGTACCGGCCCGACTCATCAGACCGTTGGATTGGCTGGCTGTTACCGACCACGCCGAAGGGCTTGGTGTTGCCCCGATGATAAAACGAGACGACCCGCTTATTCTGGAGAATGAATTCGGGCGTCAACTGCATGGTTACGTGAAAGAAGGTACGGCTGAAGCCGCAGGCGAGGCCTGGAACCTTTGGGCCGGTGCGCGCATGGCCAATGAAAACCCATTCTCCGACAACCCAGAGTTTTCAAAGCAGCCCTGGGAGGAAATTATTGATGCCGCTGAAGCAGCCAATGAGCCAGGTTTGTTCACGGCAATGATCGGTTTTGAGTGGTCATCGACACCGGGCGGTGACAACCTGCATCGCGTCGTGTTGTTCCGCGATGGCAAAGACGTTGCCAACACACGAGTCCCGCCGTCCTCTGATCCGGATCCGAACCCAGAAGCACTGTGGGCGTGGTTAGAGGAACTTGAAGCGGAAACCGGTGGGAAAGTTCTGGCCATACCTCACAACGGGAATGTGTCAAACGGGCAAATGTTCGATGACACGTACTATGGCTCTGACAGGCCGATTGACAGCGCCTACGCCAAGCGCCGCGCTCGGTGGGAACCATTGTATGAAGTCACCCAGATGAAGGGCGACGGCGAGGCGCACCCGATGCTGTCCCCGGATGATGAATTTGCTGATTTCGAAACCTGGGACACGTCCAATATGGGGGCCGATGCTAAGACGCCTGAAATGCTGCCTAACGAATATGCACGTCCGGCGTTGGCTCGTGGTTTGGCATATGAAGAAAAACTTGGAACAAACCCCTTCAAATTCGGCATGATTGGATCAACCGACGCACACACCTCGTTATCAACCACGCGCGAAAACAATTTTTTTGGTAAAGTGGCTCAGTTGGAACCGACCGCAGACCCCATTCGGTTCGAAGAACCAATTGCTGGGCGGCTTGGGGCGCCCGAAAACGTGGTCCGCGCCTGGCAAACGTCAGCTTCAGGATTGGCGGCTGTATGGGCAAAGGAAAACACCCGTGAAGATATTTTTGACGCGATGATGCGCCGGGAGGTTTATGCCACTACCGGGACACGCATCCGGGTTCGTGTTTTTGCTGGCTATGATTTCGAAGAATCCGACCTCCCTCGGTCGGACTTCGCGGCGCATGGCTACGCCAATGGCGTACCTATGGGGGGTGATCTGGGAATGAGTGAAGGCCGTGCGCCGCGATTTCTTGTACGCGCCCTGCGCGACCCGGACGGGGCTAATCTGGATCGGGTTCAAATCATCAAGGGCTGGCTGAACGCCGATGGCACCACGTCCGAGAAAGTCTATGACATCTCGTGCGGAGGCCGCGAGTTGATCGAAGGCGTTTGCGACGGTTTGGTCGGCAATACCGTTAACGCGCAGGAAGCCACGTATACCAACGATATCGGTCAGGCGATCTTGGGCGGCTACTGGGAAGACCCGGACTTCGACTCCTCTCAAAGCGCGTTCTACTACGTCCGGGTTTTGGAAATCCCAACGCCGCGCTGGACTACTTTTGATCGCAAGTTCTTTGGAGTGGAGCTGCCGGAAGGTGCACCGGAAGTCATTCAGGATCGCGCCTATACTTCGCCGATCTGGTACACGCCACGGTCTTAAATAGCGACTTTTCAATCCTTTAACACTCTATTGGAGGATGCCCGCAGGTAGCGTGCATCAACGAACGAGGTGACAACGTGACGAAAATGAAATTCAATCCTTGGTCCGCGCTATCTTCTGTTGGCCTTGCGACGTTGGGCATGTTGTCCTCCGAACCTGCACAAGCCGTAGAAGGTGGAATAGGTGCCTATTTCCTCGGGTCGCGCGACACTTTTGCTGCGGTGGTTCCGCCGCCGGGAACTTATGTCGCTTTCACTTACGACCATTTGGAAGGAAGCGTCGAGGGCTTGTCGATCGGTGGCCTGCCAGTTCGTGGCAACGCGGATGTTTCCGTAAACTTGTACCGGTTGAGCATCACTCAGTCATTTGACGCGACGCTTTGGGGGGCGACACCAGCACTTAACCTTGCCATCCCTTTTCCGGACACGAACATTAACATATCGGCCGTAGCTGGCCCGATTGCAGGTCGCCAGATCGAGGACGATTCCTTCGGTATCGGAGACATCGGTCTGACCGGTCTTCTCGGATGGCACCGAGGCAACATGCACTACAGTGCGGGTTTGACCGTATTTGCTCCGACTGGAAATTACGAGACAGCGACGGTGAACATCAGTGGCCGGTCACTGGACGTTCTGTCGAACGGCAAAAATGTCTGGAGTTTCATGCCCACAGTCGCCGCAACCTACACAAACCAAAGCACAGGCTTTGAAGTATCGGGCGCTGCCAGCCTGCTGTTCAGCACAAAGAACCAAGCCACTGACTTTCAAACTGCACCTGCATTTCAGTTGGAGGGGACGGTTATGCAAAGATTTCGATCAGGTTGGGGGGTTGGCTTGACAGGCTACACATACCAGCAGTGGAAAGACGACAGCGGCAGAGGGGCCGATGCATTGAAAGCCGCTCTGGGTGCCAGCAGCCTGAAAGCGAGGGTCAGCGCACTTGGACCGGTCGTAACATATTCGGGAGGAACACTGTTTGGGGCCGATGCATCTCTCAAGTTGAAATACACCCGTGAGTTCTCAGCGAAACGGCGACTGGAAAGCGACATACTGACCGCTCAGATTTCGCTCGCATTCTGACTTGCGAGACGGTGAGAATGAAGACAATCCTGCCGGCGATTGTTGTTGGCGTACTGAGCCCGATTGCTGTTCGGGGGGAGGACAACTCGGAATCGCTGCAAACCGCTGCCAACGATCCGACGGCGTCGATCATGTCGTTTCAGTTGCAGGGCTTTCACTCGTTCAACTTGCACAACTCGCCCGAAGACAGCAGCCTGTTGCAATTCCGCGCAGCGATCCCGTTCACGTTGGGGCAAAGCAACCACATTGCGCGGTTTACACTGCCATATGTGACGGACAGCGCCACCGGGCAGTCGGGGCTGAGCGACACAACAATGTTTGACCTCATGACCTTTGATCGACGCTGGGGTCGTTTCGGCGTTGGCGCGGTGGCTTTGTTGCCCACCGGTGAAGACGGGTTGAGCGCTGAAAAATGGGCTCTGGGGCCAGCTGCAGGCTTTGCGAAACAGGAAAAATGGGGGCTCTGTGGGTTTTTCAACCAGAACCTTTTCACCGTCGCCGGAGATGACGTCCGTCCGGCTGTCGACCTGTCCACAATCCAACCGGTTTTCAACTACAACCTTGGCAATGGCTGGTCCGCCGGAACATCTGAGATGGTGATTGTCTATGATTGGGAGGCCGACGATTTCAACAGCCTGCCGCTGGGGGTCAAGGTGTCCAAGCTCGACAAGGGCGGAGGTCTGCCTTGGCAATGGTCCTTGTCCTACGAACACAACTTTGACGATAACACGATCTCGGTCGCCGACACAGTCAGTTTTACGCTGAAGCTGTTGGTGCCCAAAGGTTACCGAAAACATGGATGGGTCTCTCATGAACGTACACTGGCGCACAACGAACTCTCCGCGCGAGCCAGAGCCGTCGAAGGGTAAACAAAGCTTGTTCCGCCGCCTTGCAACGGAACCCTTTGTCCAATTCACGCTTCTCAGCGTTGCGATCTTTGGCTGGTTCAAGCTGGCGCAACCTGCGGAATGGAGCGCGGAACCAGATATGCGGGTTATCGTTGTCGACCAACAGCAGATTGATCTTCTAACCAGCCAGTTCGAAGACACATGGCGGCGTCTTCCGGATGCTGATGAGTTGGGACAGCTCAAAGAAGGTTGGCTGAACCGGGAAGTTCTGGTGCGTGAAGCGATGGCGCTGGGGCTGGATGATCATGATGAAATCATCCGCAACCGGCTGGTTCAGAAGATGAAGTTCCTATTGGCTTCTCAGGCGCGTAATGCGCGCCCAGAAGACGCGGTATTACAAACTTATTTGTCGGAAAATTCCGAAAGGTTTTCTACCCCGCCCCGTGTCGCGGTCAGTCTTGTCTATCTGGGGCAGAGCCTGAACGATACGTTTGTGGCGGATATCCAAAAGCGTTTGGCCGAAGGGGCGGATCATCGACAGTTGGGGCAGGCGTCGCTGCTACCTTCCGGGTTCGGCCTGAGTGTCCGCACCTCAGTTGACGGAAACTTCGGGGCAGGATTCTTCGAGCAGGTACAGCAATTGCCGCTGGGTGAATGGAGCGGGCCCGTTCAATCGTCTTTCGGACTGCATCTGGTAAGATTGGACAACCTATGGGAGGAGGCTCTGCCGCCGTTGGGCGCCATTCGTTATCGCGTGCTTGCGGACTGGCAGGAAGAACAGACCCAAAAGACAACGCAAACATTCGTCGACAATCTGCGATCTACCTACACGGTTCAGGAACGCATCGAAACAGCGCAGTCTGCGGGTGAATCATGAGGCGTCTGCTCCCTCGTTTTGCGGTATTGGCGGCGCTTCTGATGCCTGCATTTGTCTACGCCCATGCATTGGAACCCGGTTATCTGGAGATCTCGCAGGAAACCGATACTGACTGGCATGTCTTTTGGCGCAAGCCGGACGTTCGGGGCGCGCCGATGGATATTGACGTTGCGCTTCCTGATGTCTGTAGCGCGCCCACTTTCGAAGCCCCTGTCTTTGACGGTCGCGCCTGGATACAGATCTGGCGCATGACCTGCACCGAAGACCTGCGCGGCAATACGATCCAGATTGACAGGTTGGAAGCGCAGCGCACGGACGTCTTGCTGCGAGTGGGGTATCTAGACACGGTGAACATGGCCACCTTCCGCCTGACGCCGGATGCGCCTGCTGTCACGCTGCCTGCGCAACAGGGGCTGGTTCAGACGCTCTGGCAATACGGCGTGTTGGGGTTCGAACATATCCTGGAAGGCTGGGATCACCTGCTATTTGTCTTTGCCCTGCTGGTGCTGATCCGCAACCTGCGCCAGTTGATCTGGGCGATAACCGCCTTTACCGTCGCGCATTCAATCACGCTGGGTCTGGCCACGTTCGGTGTGTTGAACGTACCCGGCCCCCCGGTTGAGGCCGTAATTGCCCTGTCAATCGTCTTTCTGGCCACCGAGGTGCTACGCTCCGACGATAAACCAAAGACACTGGCGAGCCGGTTCCCCTGGGTGATTTCCTTTGGGTTCGGCCTGTTGCATGGCTTGGGCTTTGCCGGTGCGCTGGCCGAGATTGGTCTGCCTGAACAGGACATCCCTGCAGCTTTGCTGGCCTTTAATCTCGGGGTCGAGGCGGGGCAACTGGCGTTCATCTTTGCCGTGCTGGGCCTGTTCGTGGTGCTGAAAAAGACCGCGCAAATCGTCTGGGGCTGGTCCCTCGCGCCGGGGCCGTCGCGCCGTTTCCTCGGATATCCTATCGGATGCATTGCCGCGTTTTGGCTGGCCGAGCGTTTGGCCGGATTTTGATTCAACACAGAAAAGGAGAATAGACAGTGAGTAAGATACTGGGGGGTGCGATGGTTGTTGCAGTATTCGCGATCAGCGGCTGTGACGTAGTGGACCCGGACTGCACGCCCGAAAAAGCCGCAAAACGTCAGGTCCAGCAAGCAACCATAGGTGTCAGCAACCGGTGCACACCGGCTGAGACTGCGCGCGATACCGCAGGTATCGACGGTTGAGGAATTCGGGCGCGCCAGAATTCTGACTGAAACGTGAGTGGTGGCAAAGTGACACCCGGTATCGTCCTAATGAAATCGGCGTCACTTTCTCAGGTTCTGGCAGTCCGGATCGGTTCCCCGTTCAAACCTCGTAGACCGGGGAACCGTCAGAATTAGCTTTTACAACGCCCCGAAGGGTTGGAGGCCACATGCGTTGGAAAGGACGACGTACAAGCAAAAACATCGACGACCGACGCCACGCACCCCGTGGCGTATCTCGTGCTGGTGTGGGCGGTGCCGGATTGATTGTTGTCCTCGTGATCGGCCTGCTTTTTGGTGTTGATATCACGCCGTTTCTGAGTGGCGGAGGTCAGGTTGCTCCTCCGCAAGCGAACGCGCCGGTGCAGGTTGACGATGAAACCGAAGAGTTTGTGGCCGTCGTCCTTGCAGATACCGAAGCGATCTGGGGCGAGATATTCAGAGACTCAGGTATTCAATACATGCCTCCGGTACTGGTCCTGTTTGCAGGCAGAACTCAGTCGGCGTGTGGGCGTGCCATGTCCGCGACCGGTCCATTCTATTGCCCGGTCGATCAGCGCGTCTATCTCGATACGTCTTTCTTTAGGATGATGGAGAAACGCCAAGGCGCGCGAGGTGATTTTGCCAAAGCCTATGTCATCGCCCATGAGGTGGCCCATCACGTACAGCACAGCCTTGGGGTTTTGGAACAAGTGAACCAAGCCAAAAGCCAGTCCAGCCAGGCACAGGCGAATGCTCTGTCCGTTCGCGTTGAATTGCAGGCCGATTGCTATTTCGGTGTCTGGGCCCGCGCCGTTGATCAACGGTTTGGTGTATTGGAGCCGGGTGATATCGAAGAAGCATTACACACCGCCGCCGCGATCGGAGATGACGCTCTGCAGCAGGCCTAACAGGGTGTCGTCGTCCCTGACAGTTTTACGCACGGCACCAGTGCACAACGGCAAAGCTGGTTCTATCGGGGATATGAAACCGGGGATCCAAACAATTGCGATACTTTTGCGACAAACCGGCTGTAAGCCCAATTGAACAAATCGAGGGCAACACGACACGAATTTCCTGGTCCATCCGGCTTTGCTCTAAATTCCGGAATAGATAGCAGCAGTAGTTGTCTGCTTTGTCGAACCGCAGTGCAACATCGCGAGGGTCGGCGGCGTTGACAGAAGCGGTCGGGAAAAGCCGACGCGAGAATATTCTCAAAACTCGAATTCGTTCGTTGGACGAAAACCTAAAGGCGCGTCGCAAGATTTAACAGGCGGTCACGATCCTGTCCGAAACTCGGGGCATCGATGGAAAGGAAACCTACAAGCGCCTGCGGGATAAATCGCAAAGCTCGCAAACCAGCATTGGCAAGATTGCTGCAGCAATCATTGCAACAAGTGATCTGTAGGAAGCTGTCTCACCAATTTTTATTTGGAGATCCCATCTAAACGGCGGCGCAACGAATGTCAGCTATGCGGACTGCAAGTGCAGCATCATACCCGTCTCTCGAGCGTCCGCTCAGGGCCGCGACTGACAGCCACTCTTGTCGGAGCTCGTGGAATGCTGCGCGGCCTCTGAGGTCGGCTCCGAGCCGAGGCTGTGTGAAAACTCTGGCCCACGAGCTCTCTCGTCGCGCTCGTTTTAAGCACCTGTGCAAAAGCTCTCCCAGAAGCGCCAGAGAATGCACATAGAGGGTGCTTTCGTCGTATTTTGCTAGACCGCCAGAGTTTTCACACAGCCTCAGCCCAAAACATCCATTGCTGCAGTAACCACCAATGCCTGCTTCATTATTAAAAACCTTCAATTCAATTGTCTGCATGTGCGGTTATATGCAATTAAAGAATCTACGAGTCAGTCATTATCCAATGCCTCCAGAATATTGTCGCAGGCTGACATTAATGCAATAACAAACGCCAAAACGCTATCGGGCAAGTCAAGCGGCGCAGCGTTGATTTCTTCCATGGCAATTTGGATTAGGTCACTATCAAGGTATTCTGGCTCTCGTGATATAAAGTGTTTTAGTTCTTTGATAGCTTCGCCATAAGAAGTTATTCGGTCATCATCTTCAAACGCAACTTCGATTGAATTCCAAGCTTGTTCAAGGTTGAAGAGAGCATTCTGGGCTTCGTCAATCGACCTTTTTAGTGTTTGATGCCACTCGACCTCGTTGTCTAGCTCATATTGATCTTGTCCAGCGTCGCTCTCTTCATGGGGTACACCCATGTCTTCAGCCTTGGTATCCGCGTAAAACTCGCAGTCAACGAATGTCGTTTTTTCGAATTGTTGAGTAAACTTGAGTTGCGACTCAAGAAGTTTGGATTTTATTAATTTGGTTCCGTCAAAATTAACTCCGCTCAAATCGTCGTTTCGTAGATCAAGCCCGGAAAAGCATGACCCTTTAAAAAAGGAACTCTTGTCAAACCCAAGCTCAGTTATCAACTTAATGGGAGTTTCCAGACTATCTTCCTCAATAGCCCTTATGATATGAGATTGGATCTCCGTCAGCTCAATCCTATTGCTCAAAGCTTGCGGCCCTCACTTTTGCTTGGCATAGCAGAACATCATTTGTATCCGCACTGTCAGTAAACACTTGCAGGACTCTAGAGATAAGAGTGTTGCGAGCATTATGCTGATCGTCTGCACCACCATTCCAATCACCATCGCGGGTAAATAGTGTTTGGATGTCGGCGGCACTCGTAGACACTTTAACCTCGACCAGCTCACCTTCCTTACACTTAAGGTCAGCGAATGGCTCAACATACACGTCGCCACGCAAGAGCTGCCCTGCTGGACCAGAGATAATCCATCGACCAAGCGTTTGAGGATCATCATCGATCCGCAAGTCGTCGACACTCGATGAACTGCTCTCCATCGAAGGTATCACAATACCATCGCACTCGACTGTTAGTTTTGCTTGGAATATACCCCATTCGATCCTACCTATTCTAACGTGGTCATCTTTACAGCCGCGTTCCCCAGGCCGTTTCAACCAAACACTTGTGACTTCAATGCCTTGGCTAGGACGAAACGAAATCCTAGGTAGGCATATTTCAAAAACTTCGTTGCCATCATCATCCATCTGGTTAGATTTACGTTTTGTTAAAATTTCACCTCGTAGAAATGCAACATCAGTGAAGTTTGTTTGCGTTGAGAATATTTTTGCGGGTGACACGTCGTATTTGCATACTTGATAAATGGCTTGGCAACCTGACTGGCTTATCATTTGTTTAGAGTTTGACCTCCTCCAACCTGACAATGTTGTCTTTGCACGAGGAAGAAATGTTGGTTCTTCGTCCACACCTTGCCGACTAAGCTGCCTCTTGATGCACCTGTGAAACCACGTGAGCTCATCTATCCCGCCAGGCTTGCCTTGTTTCGATTCCGGCATCTTTGCCCATGAATCGTAGGCCGCTGCTATCGTTGACTTTGATACGCTAAGCATGCCGTTCCTACCGTTGGTTAATTACTGTTCCGTGCAAGCTAACCTTACCGTATGACAATCAACTTCAAAGACAGGTCGCACCCAAAACCTGATATTCGCACCGGCAGGTGGTTTTCACCAACTCTCGGGTCATGGTAGCCGAACCATTCAGATGCAAGCTTTCCCTCCATGATTTTGAGAGAAGGATGAAACATGAAGATGCTGGCTGAGTTGAACTCGATGATTGTAATTCATTTGCAGCACTTGGACCTAATCGACACCGCTACGCTAATTGGAGCAGCCGCGTCCGTGGCCGGACTAACTTTGACTGTGCGGGCTAAGATCAAAAACAACAAGCGATGATTGTAGACGAAATCAATGGGGATCAGGTGGTCGAGAGTGGTTTCTTGCATCACTCGGATTTTGAGAAAAGTACACTTTGTGCACGCGTGGTCCGCGCCCCTTAGTTTGCAGTGCTTAGTTATGAACGTCCGCTTCGGGACGGGTGTGGACTTCGTGACAATGACCGAACGTTCGTTTTGTCCGGATAGTGTTGAAAAACTCGAAAATTCCGATCATTGCATTTTCTCGCCAAATTCCATCGCGCCTGAAAAGTTGCCCTAGTTTGAACGGAGAAGGCCATGAGCGCGCGACACGACGGCAATGCCTTGCATTGGCCGACCCCCTAGCTAAAATTTGCAGCCGACTTTCAACGGCCGGATTTTTTAACGCCTTCCGCCAAAATTGGAGTTTTTCAACACTATCTCCGCGATGTGTGAGTTCGGCGAGGCTCGGAAATCGCGCTTGCAGCTAATGACCGCTAAGCGGGCTGCGACCGCAGTATCTTGACCGGTTGGTGAAAGGCAGGAATGGGCCGGACATCCCCGGTACATTTTTGTTAAAACTTCTTTAAACCGTGATGGCGGCAATGCCGCCGTCTGAAAGCAAGGGAAGCGAAATGCCACTGTCTGAGATCGACGAAAACCCAATGGTGCCATACAAGCACCCCACGCCACAGGACGCGCTGCCCGAGATCGTAGTGCCAAATGCGCTGGCCGAAGACGACCCCCGGATGTGGGTCCAACAGACCGAAACAGTTTTCTTCCGCCCGCTCTGTCTGAATGTCAGTCAGGGATATTGGATGAACCTGCTCAAGGTGACAAAGGCAGGTGTTTTGTCTCGTCACCGCCACCCGAATCCAGTGCACGGCTTTGTGCTGAAAGGACGCTGGCATTATCTGGAGCACGACTGGGAGGCCACCGAAGGCTCTTACGTTTACGAGCCTCCGGGCGAAACCCACACCTTGGTTGTGCCGGAAGATGTCGAGGAAATGATCACCTATTTTCAGGTGAACGGAGTAATGTATTACTGCGATCCCGACGGAAATCATCTTGGCTACGAGGACGTGTTCACCAAGATTGACATGTGCCGGGCGCATTTTGAAAAAGTCGGCCTTGGCGCTGATTACGTGAAGAATTTTATCCGGTAAGGTCTATGAGCAACGTAACTTATGACTTCGCAAGTCGCACCGCTGTCATCACCGGTGGTGCGGCTGGGATCGGTGCAGAGATCGCCCGCCACTACGCTGCGGCGGGTGCAAACGTTGCCATCTGGGACATGGCCGAGCCCGCAGATGCGCCAGTCGGGTCCATCACGTGCAAAGTGGACATAAGCAAACCCGAGCAGATTAACGAAGCGGTTGCAGAAACCCGCGCGGCCTTTGGCGGCATCGATTTTTTGTCTCACAATGCAGGCTTTGCCGGGCCAACCCTGCCGGTGATCGAGAGTGACCCCGCCACATGGGCGCGTGTCGTCGAAGTGAACCTGACCGGCACCTTTTATCTGGCTCATGCGATCGTGCCAGTCATGCAAGAACGCGGGTTTGGCCGCATCGTCAACATGGCCTCGCTGGCCGGGAAGGAAGGTACGCCAAATGCGTCGGCCTATTCTGCGTCCAAGGCGGGTGTGATCGGCTTTACCAAATCGCTCGCGAAAGAGCTGGCGCAGACCGATATTCGCGTAAACTGCATCGCCCCTGCCGCAATCAAGACCGCAATTCTGGACCAGATGACGCCAGAATTTGTCCAGATCATGATCGACAAATCGCCGATGAAACGGCTGGGTTGGGTCGAAGAAGCCGCGCGGATGGTGATGTGGCTCAGTTCCGAGGACTGCACGTTTAACTCGGGCGCGGTTTTTGATCTCTCTGGCGGCAGGGCAACTTACTGATGGCCCACATTCGCAACTTCATGCCCGGCCCCGCCGAGGGGGCCGGGATTGTGCTGGCAGCACGAACTTGTCAATTGTCCTGATTTCGTCATCCTGACCCTCGGAGCGAGCCCGTTAAAAAAATCGAACGCGCCGAGCTTCTCCCGGAACAGGATTTGCCAAAAGGCGCAAATCTGCTGTGCATTGGCAAGAAACTTGGTGTCCTGTTGGGCTGTTGGAGACAGTGCATTTCATCGCGCAACCGGTTGCAGGAACGAGATTGAGTACAATCAATATCGTGTGCGATCCGGTCATGTGATGCAGCATGCGCATCTCGGGCTCCGTGATCTTGAGCACACGGTTGACGCCATCCAACGCTTTTATGACAGCTGTTCAAAACGGGGGGCGGACTGATCGGTTTGGCGTGTGCCTGGACTTGTCTGACGTCAGCGCCATTGGGACAATTTAGGGTGATTGAGGAACTATGTTGGAAGCAGCAATTGGCACAGACGATGTGAACGACAGGTTCGTTGCGGTTCAATAGTCTCAAATTGTTGCACCTGCGGCGAATGTCTTAAATGCGGGCGCGACGGCAGAAATCAAACGATGTGCTCAAGGTCCGCAATGGGCCGACATCAGGAGCCACAAAAAGTTTGGAACCCACCTACCGCAACATAAAGGCAACAAGACTTATGTACGCCGCGCCATTACGTGGTCCATGACCAAATTGAGCACCTCGACATCATCCTGGTTAAACGTTCGATAACGGAAGCGTACCGTTCCCCGATCGGGCTTGGAGCGTGAAGGGGTTAGTATCTCGACAGCAACCCGAGCGCGGAGCGTGTCACCAGGAAACACAGGAGCGAGCCACCGCACTTCGTCCATACCATGGCCGCCTAAGTTGGTGTCGGTGAGCACACCGGTGTCACGAAATAGTCGGAAGGTGAGTGCAATGGTTTGAAAGCCGCTGGCAATGATCCCGCCGAAGATCGACTTTGTTGCTGCTACTTTGTCCACGTGAAAGGGCTGAGGATCATGCGTAAGTGCAAAGTCAATAATCGCGCCCTCGGTGAGAGTAATCCCGCCGGTTTCGAAGGTATCTCCAACTGTCAGATCGTCAAAATACTTGCCGCTGGTCATTCCAAAATCATAGTCAGCAGTGGAGTTGCCCGTCAACGAGAACACTTATCCACCATCTGCCAGCCATGTTAGGCGAATTCTACTTCTTAGGCGTAAAGAGACTCGAAAGCTGACTTCAGTCGAAGTGAATCCCGCCATCAATAACCACCGTTTGCCCTGTGACGGATGGGCTCTTGCAAAAAGTTAAAACCTGTTGGGCGACGTCGTTGATGGATGTCGTCGTGCCTAAAATCGATTTATCGCGCCAGCTTGAAACGAACTCATCCGGAGCGCCCCCGGACATTTGTGTACCCTCCATTAAACCTGGAGAAATGCAATTTACGGTGACCTCCGGAGCCAGCGCCGCCGCCAAAAACCGGGTAAGTGGCGCCACGGCTGCCTTGCTGGGAGCGTAGGCTGCTGCAGCGCCCCAAACTCCGTGCCCAATTGTGGATGAAAGATTGATCACCCGACCCCATTGGGATGCGCGAAGAAATGGTGCAGCCGCTCTGGTCAAGTAATACGGCCCGTTTAGATTGACGTTCAGCAGTTCTATCCAGATTTCTGGCGTCAAAGCTTCGAGGTCACCATGAGGAAGTTCATGTCCACCGGATGCCATGCCGGCATTGTTGACCAGAATATCCAAACTGCCAAACGTGCCGACAACGTCATCAACACACTTGGAAACAGACGCAGGGTTGCAATGATCAATCTTAACCGCTTTCGCCAGTTGGCCCTGGTCAGTGATGCTCTCGCAGACAGTTTGCGCCCGGTGTGCGCCGCTTTGGTATCCAACGATCACCTTTACGCCATGGTCGGCGAGCAACTGGCAGATCCGAGTTCCAAGTCCACCACTGCCACCGCTCACCAAAGCCACGCTGCCTGCAATATCCATTTCTCACCTACGCTAAACCCCAATTCACTCAGGTAATGTACCAGATTAGATCCGTTTTACCGGATAGTCATAGGTACCGGATTTAACCAATCCAATTTCCACGGCAAATTACGGTTGCGTGGAATGTCCGCAATCCGGGCTGCGAGTGCAGCACTTGGACATAGTGCTCAACGTCCGCAATGGGCCGTCAGCCGGGCGTATACCAGATCGGGGCCGTATAGGCGCGTTCGGTTGTAACCATCGGCACTTCGGGTGGCATTTCGACGCCAAAGCGCTTGGCTTCATAGGCGGTCCAGCGCGGCGTGGGGATTTCAATGACCCGTGCGTAATAGAAGGACCGCAGTTCCGGATCAAAGTCGGGATCAGTCCAGATACCGATCAGTTCCGGGGCCCCGATGGTATTGGTCCAGGTGGCATTGGCCACGTCGACCGTATTGCCGACATCACCCACTGTTCCATCTTCGTTTGGTTCCCGATCCCCGGACCAGACTACGTCATAGATCTTTTCCTGTCCGTTTCCATCGGAGTCGATCCAGCCCTTGATGATCTGAATGCGGTCCAGATTGCCCGAGAGGGGATCGCGCAGGGCAGCCACCAAAAAGGACGGCACCTGGCCCTCCCGAGGTTGCGCTAGGTCCCCTCCCATCGGCACACCCTTGGCGTACCCGATATCCGCAGGCAATCGGCTGAGCGTGTCTTCAGCGGTGAAGCCGTAACCACCAAAGAACCGCACCAACATGCGGGAACCGGTGGTGCCATAGACTTCGCGCCGTTTCATCGCATCAAAAATAGCTTCGCGTGAGTTTTCGACAGCCCAGACCGCCGCATAACCACCTGCCGCCTGCTGCCAGCCGAGTATCGACAGATCCGGGTCAGGCGCCTCGATTACAACATGCTTCCAGCGATGCGGCTCGGGTTCGACGCCGGAATGCTTGCCAAAGAAGTTATTCTCTTCGACTGCGGTCAGTCCATTATGGGCGTCGGTGCTGCCGATCTGACCAAACTTGAACGGGTTCACTCCGAACCGGGCCTCCAGCTTCATGCCATTCTTCAGGGCTTCACGTGTGTACTCATACTGAAGCATGTCCGGCTCTTTCAGCTCTGTACCGTCCAGATTGGACCGGTCCCAGATGTCCTGATCCGCAAAGGCATCGTCAGGCGACAGCATCGGATGTGCCTCGCCTGTGCCTTTGATCTGGGTGACCTCGTAGAGCCGTTCGAACCGGTTGCGCAGCCGAACAATTTCGTCGGTCAAAGGGCCGCCGTCGAAGCTTTCGACATCGAACATGCGCCCGTTGCTGAGGTTTCCGTTATGCGGAATGGCAATGACATCGCCGCCGGTGCGCTCTTCGAACGCGGCCAGATGGCGCCACAGGTCTTCGGGGTTCTTGCTGTCATATTGTGAAAATGGCAGCGTCTGATTGGCTTCGTTCGCATCTCCACGAAAGATCACATTGCGATGCAGGTTGTTGCCACCATTGGTGGTGTATTCGTACCCGATCACAGCCGAGAAACGGCCCGGTTCGTTGTAACGGTCTGCCAGTGCGGTGTATTCTCGCCAGGCACTCTTGACAGCCGCGCCACTCTCAATCGGAGGTTCGTCATCGGACAACGTGCCGACAATTTCCATCGCAGTGTCAAAGGCCCTTTGGTCATCACCGCTGGTCAGCGCATCGTACCATCGCTTACCGGTCTCTGTCGCCAGAATCTCCCGATCACCCTTCAATAGTTGTGGCATCAGCCCGTACATTTCGGCGTGATCGGCAATGACCACGAAATCCAGCGGACGCGACAGCTTGGCGCGCAATCCATGAGTGGTGGTCACCTCTTCACCGCGCGCAAAGCGAAAAGCATCTTCCTGTGTCAAACGGGTCATGGTTCCCGCATCAACGGAGACGATGGTGTGCAGATGTGTATCACCCCACATGGGTAGCGTCGGGAAATTGCGCCCGGCATAGGGGGAGAATTCCTCGGTCCCCAATACCTTCTTTACACTGTCTTCGTGCGGAGTGTGATCTTGGGCGACGAGCGGACCTGACGCGATCGCGGTAACGAGAAGGAAACAGGTTAAGCGGTTTATCCGGGACCATATCATGATCATACCTCGTGCACGAAAAACGCTGTGATGATAAAATGATGAGGTAGTTTGCAATATGCGATTCTGGCCTGACCGACGGGATCCCGGTCCGCCTGAGGGGACGCAATAATGGAAAACGCCACGAACATGATGGCCGATACCGTTCGGGTTTTGCCCGTGAACGGCATAGAAGCCATGCAGGAAGGCGTCAAAGGCGCGTCGGTTGAACCCACACAACTTGGCAAGGGTGCGGTCAGGGGAAAGCTGACCTTTGCGGACCTTGGAGGTTCAGATCTGACCATCGGGCGACTTAGCGGATCGCTGGCTATCAACGGACCGCTGTCGCAGGACCGACTTGTGCTTGGCGTATTACTGGAGGCCAACGACACATCGCGGCAGTGGTCAACCTCCACCCGTACAGGCGATGTCGGAGTGTTCCCGGCTATGACTGAGCATGCATCAAGGTATTCAGGCCAGTCCGGCTATCTGACAATATCAGCCGATCTGGACGACATTCGTGAACGTGCCAAATTCCACGAAATACGGCTGCCGCGGAAGTTCTGGCGCTTAGGACAAATGTATCGGGGATCGATTAACGCGACGCGACATCTATTGAAAACCAGCCAAGCAATCGAAACGGTGTTGATAGGCTCGCAAAATACGACCTCCAGTCCGGCAGCCGCAGCATCCGCACGGCGTGAGGTCATCGACGCGCTTCTGTACACTTTCGATGACGCCGTTGGCCTGGAACAACTGCGTCACGTTGCCTTCAGGGAACCTCAGCGGGTTGTCCGACAAGCACAGGAGTACATCTGGCAACACTCGCACCGCGCCGTCAGCCTGGAGGAAATCTGCAGGGATCTGCGTCTGTCAGGGCGTAGTTTGCATCGAGCCTTTCATTCGGTTCTGGATATCTCTCCGGCGGCATATGCGCGAAACTGGCGGTTGACGCAGGTCAGACGCCATCTGGCACAATCGAATGGTGCGGATGTAAGCGTAACTGAAATTGCTACCAGATTTGGCTTTTGGGAGCTTGGTCGGTTTTCCGCGCAATTCAGGGCATTGTTTGGAGAGCTTCCCAGCCAGGTTCTGGCGCGCCAGTAGAAGTTGATCGGTTGTCTTTATTGCCTTTCTACAACTCCAAAAGTTGATGATGCGCGAACGTCTGTTATGGGGAAGCTGCACTGCGGCGTTTAATGACTTGACCGAGGGCGGCTTTGGGCCGTCAAGGTCCGACCATTTCTCCAACTAGGAAGTAATACGCCGCGAACATTACTGAACGGGGCCACCCTCTACACCAATTCGCTGACCATCGATTTCAGATGGCGCATGTCGGTACCGCAGCATCCTCCAAATACTTGAATCGACGGATTTTGCTGCGCAATCGCAGCAATCTGTTTGCCAAGCTCAATTGGATCGCCTTCGTCCAGCTCATCTGCTTCGTCAAGTTCCGCATGCGAGCAACTCGAAGCGTTCGCCACCATGCCTTTAAGTCGGGGGTGGTTGCCAAGCGCTCCGGCGAAATGGGTCGGATGAGCGCAGTTGACCATAAAAAACAGCGCCGCCGAGTCCGTTGCCTCGTCGATCTGATCAATTCCGTCCACAAGTTTGGTTCCGTCCGCAAGACACCCGTCTGTCTCAACAACCAAAGACATGATGATTGGCAGTTCAGCGTCTCGGGCAGCGAGGATACATCCGGCTGCCTCGCTGGGACGGTTGAATGTATAAGCAGTGACCAGGTCGACGCTAGTGTCTTTCAGGCTTTGCATTTGAACAGCATGGTATTGACGTGCATCTTCGACGGGTACCGGCGGGATGTCGGCGTAAGGATCATGGCGCGGGCCGATACAGGCCGACACCAGTATATCATTGCGAACGGCAGCCTGGCGCACGTCTTCCATTAGACTAACTGCATCTTTGTTCACCTCAACGAGCCGTTCTGCATCGTACCCCAAAGGCGCTGCCCGGTCGGCGTTCGCCATCCATGTGGGCGCATCAAGGATGCATCCGACATTCATTTCACGGGCGAGATCGACAAGAGCTTGCATTTGACCGGCCAGTATTGCCCTAGTGCTAGGTTCTTTCAGCAATGGAAACGACGCGAAACTGGGTAGCTCGACTCCATGATTGAATATCAGGTCGGTGCCAGTGCCGGCGTAAACCAGAAAGGTCTTGTCACCTTCGAGTGGGAGCCGTTGCGCCATTCTGATCCACACCTATTGCCGTTACGTTTTCACAAGAAACCTACATTGTCTCGGATCTCCTGTGAACCTTAGGGCGGCGACAGGGTGTCTTCCGCGAGCATGACCTCATCTTCCCGGGCAACTCGCTACTGCAGCGAGTGTCCCCTTCGGCGGACCGCACCGCGGAGTCATCAAGCCATTGCCAATGGCCGATTTGGGCCGCCATCAATTGGCTGGAACTGCTTTACCCCGTACACCATGAGTGGTCGGCCCCCAGAGTTATTGCTGATTGTAAATGCTTCGAAGGCCCTTAAGATGAGTGACATTTTTTGGAGAACCAAATGAGAACCCTACGGATTATCCTGCTTTTGGCGATACTCGGTGTTCCCGCCAGTGCTGAGGAGCAACGCATCGAGATCAACAATGTCTACCCTCTAAACCAAGAGAACTTTGACCTTGGAGATCACATTTTTCACCTAACGGACAATACGGGTGGTTTCGAAGTAATTGAGGGTCCAATGGATGACGGGCCTGCCAGGTGTTTGGGTTCTGGATTTGGATTTGAAGACGGCACCAACTCAATCAATGGAATATGTGTTTTCGGTGAAGGTGATGACACTTTTATCATGCGATGGAAGGCCGGGGAAAAAGGCGAGGCCAACACTTGGGAAATCGTCACCGGGACGGGGCGCTACGAAGGAATGACTGGCAGCGGCATAGCGACAACAGATATCGCCTCAGCATACCAAGCGCTGCCCCTGAGGCGAACTCATATTGTTGGAACGGTGGAAATCCCTGACTAGGACGGCAGCGGTTTAAGTATCTGCACAGTTTCGATTGGTCTCGAACTAATTTGGTCTTAAGTGGCTTTTGCAACTAGGTCTCAATCCTTTCGGGATCACTTGCTTTAGTGCGGCGTACGTCCGCTTAGTCCCGCGAAATGTGAGTTCGTGTATCGTCCGCCAGCACCTCAATGGAGCAAAAGCCGCTGATGCACTAACAATCATTTTGGATCAGTCAGGTGAGGCTGCTCAGCAAAGTTGAATTCTGCACCACCGCCGTCTCAAAAAAGTCCTTTCCGTAATATGGTACGGTCAGACATCGGGAGGGACCCAGATATGCTCGAAAAGGTAACAATCGCATTGTCCATGTTTCTGATTTCGGGGCAGGCCTTTGCGCTTGATTGCGGCGAAGTATCCAATCCCTGCAAGTTAGACACCGGTGAATATCATATTGCCCTGCCAGATGAATGGCAGGGCGGGCCAGTCGTGATACACTTGCATGGTTATGGCGGGTCCGGAGCAAAGGTGCTTAAAAACAAGCAGTTCGTCGAAGCATTCACCGCGCGGGGTTATGCGTTTGTGGCGCCGACCGCACTGCCATGGCAGGAAGGCAATCCTGCTGACTGGTCGGTTAGGGATGGGTGGATTACCTATCCCCGCTCTGATGTCAGGTTTCTCCGTGACGTGCTGGCGGATCTCGTGATCCGTGCAAACGTGAATCCAGACCAGGTGTTGCTGACAGGTTTCTCACGGGGTGGTTCCATGGTGTGGGAAGTTGCGTGCCTCGCACCAGATCTGGCGCGTGGCTATGCCCCTGCGTCCGGTGGCTTCTGGCTCCCAATGACCCAAGAATGCCTCGGGCCTGTTCACATGCTTCACACACACGGTTTCACTGACAAGGTTGTGCCGCTTGAAGGCAGATCAATACACAATGAAGAATTCGATATCACCATTACCCAGGCCGATATCTGGGAGGGTCTTGCGTTATGGCGCCGAAGAAACGAATGCCAACACAACGCGGCAGAAAACGAAGTGAGAGCCAATCTCTGGCGCAAACGGTGGGAATGCGAATACGGTAGTCTTGAACTCTTTTTGCACGACGGCGGGCACGGCTACCCAAAAGAATGGGGCACGATGGCGCTCGACTGGTTCGAAAACATGGAAAACTGACGAAACAACGAAATCACTGTGGTCGTGCCAGTTCAGCCAAAACTAGCCCATTGGCTTTGAATCACACCGTGCTGGGTAAACTTTAATAACCCTCAAAAAAATTGCCCAGATAGCAGCAATGATGACTCCGGCGCCGGCAGCGAACACCAATGCGATTGCGCTGAAAAACAAACGCGGCTGGCTGGAGCGGCGGACAATCGAAAAATGAATTCTTATCTGGCCTCTAATCAAACCATCTGCTGCCATCGATAAAGCAAAAAGGCCAAGAGACAGCGCACTGGATCCCCCCCAAAGCCGTTGCCATTGCTCATCCTCAGTCAATGCCAACGGCAAACCGGTTACGACAAAAAGCGCTGCGAAGAGCCACATCAAATACGTAAATATCATCAAACCGGTAACCGACTGCCCTATTCAATCCAGTAATTGACCAGGGCGGCTTCCGCAAACTCACCGAGATCAGGATGGTCGCTGAAATGGTACAAAAATCTCAACACGACCTCCTTCTGCGCAGGTGTTAATTGGTTGAACTTGGACTTCCGGAACTCGTGCAGCATTTCTTTCGATGTGCCGGGGTCGAGTGCCAGAAGAATGCTTTCACTGGCATATTCCGGACTGTCTGAATTTCGCAGAGCCCAAAGCAGATACGCAGGCAAATAATACCGAAATGCCTTGGCGCTGAAGGCAGTGGGGGCAGCGTAACCGTAAACGATCATTTGATCGGTCATCTCATGCCATTTGACCCCGCCGTAGAACTCAAGAATATCCACGTCATCCATACATTCGGGGTGAAGAAGTTCATCATCAGTAGGCGGATCTAGGCCGTCAAATGCAGCAATGATTTGGGTTGCAAGAGCTTCCGTGGTTGTCGTTACCTTTGGCATGGTCACATATTAAACTGGCTGAAACCTCGAAATCGAGCGTATCAGCAACAATTCGGATTCGAGTGATTGCGATGAATAACGGACAGAGGCTTTTTCAGGACATCGTTCGAAGTTCAACAGCGGAGACGAAGAAGCTGCTTTGGGGCAGCACAATTGGGATGTATGTGTAGAAGTGTTTTGAGGAAGCCGGGTGTCCCTAGTGTGTTACAAAGAGCGCCCTTGATCGATTTGGGAAAAAGATGATGAGCGGCGATTCTGAAACCTACCAGGGAATCTGTTATTGCGGCGCATGTACTGTTTCCGCTGCCGGTGAGCCGATGGTTATGGCGTATTGTCATTGCCACTCTTGCAGAAAATGGCATTCGGCGCCGGTTAATGCATGGTGTCTCTGGTCGGCAGACAATGTCTCGTTGTCTGGGCCGACGGTTCAATCGGACAAGAATGATGAAAGCCATCGTGTTTCCTGTGGTAAATGCGGGGGTGCATTGGTGAATATCAAACCCGGTAAGGACATCGTCGCGGTCTACGCAATGTCGCTGGCCGAATCCGGGTTGAGCTTTGAGCCAACCTTTCACATCTTCTACGGTGAGCGTGTTTTCGACATGGCCGATGGCCTGCCGAAGTGGAAGACGGTTCCAACATCGTTCGGAGGGGATGGGGTCGCAGTGCCTGAACCGGATAGAACCGGTTGGATTTCCTTGGACACGCGAGCCGAAGTGTGAAACGCAAACTCACCTCGATCTTGGCAGCCGACATTGTCGGCTTCTCGCGGCTTGTGGAAGCCGCCGAGGAAGCCACGCTGGCCCGTCAGAAAGAACTGCGCCTGTCCGTGTTCGACCCCGGCATCGAGCAGGCTGGGGGTAAGATCATCAAGTCGACAGGCGACGGATTTCTGGCCGAGTTCTCTAGTGTAGTGGAAGCGGTGCGGTTCGCGATAGCGGCGCAAGAAGCGGTTCGCGCAGAGGAAGAATCCACGCCTCAGGATCGGCAGATCAGTTATCGCATGGGCCTTCACATAGGCGACGTGGTTGTTGATGACGGCGATATCTATGGCGACGGTGTGAATCTCGCGGCTCGTTTGGAAGGCGCTGCCCCGACGGGCGGGATTTGCATCTCCGCTGCCGTCCGTGACCAGATCGTTGGCATAATGGACGAGCTGTTCGCTGATGTCGGTGAGTTGGCGCTGAAAAACATCTCGCGCCCGATCCACGCCTTTGTCTGGCCCCCCGACCAAGGTGGTGCACTGAACAGTACCACCACACCGTCCATCGGGGTTACATCCCCAAAACCAACGATAGCCCTTGCCGCATTCGAAGCCCTTGGCAACAGTGACGATGCCAAGATGTTGGCAGAGGCCTGCAATCACACGGTAGAGGCGGCGCTTGCCAATCTTACGGGGGTGAATCTGATCGCTCTTGATGCGGACCCGGATCATGTCGCCACGGCAGTGTTTCAGGCGTCCGGCAAACAGGTCCGCGCAACACTTAAGTTGCGCGAAACGAGCACGTCAGCAACCTATCTGACCCAGCGAATGAGCGGTGATCTTTCCGACCCTTTCTTGGCTGAAGATCTGTTGTCGGGCGAAATCGCGACAACGATCCGTTACGGAATTCTGCAACGAATTGCTGAGCACGCAGCTGAGACAGAGACAAACGACCCCGAGGCAATGCTGAATCTTGCGGGGCACTACATGATGGGATCGCAGCCTGAAGAATGGGAGGCTGCGGGCCGTCTGTTGGACAGGATCCTGACACTCCAGCCACGCAATTTTATGGCCGTTGGGATGAAGGCGAACACGTTGATCGGCGAATTGGTATGGGGTTACCGTCCGATACACCCGGAGGATATCGAAGCGGCCGACGCCGGGTTGAGCAAGGCAGTATCGTTGAATGATCAAAGCGACTACTTGCACCTGATCCGGGGGATTTTTCACTACGGTATTACTGGCGATCTGGATGCGGCGGTGCGGTGTGTTGAACGTGGGTTCGAAATCAGTCCGCAGTTTGCCCAGGGACATATGGTACTGGGGTGGATTCAGAACCTGATGGGCCAACCAGAGTTAGCGCTGAACTCCATCAAAAAGGGGTCGTTTTCTCTTGCGAAGAACCGGATATATCATCGTGTCCCACAAGCGTTAGCCCAGACATATCTTGTTATGGGTGATTTTGAGAATGCCATCGCCAATGCCAACCGGGCTCTACAAAACTCGCCGGGGTTGCCGGTCGCACAATTATATCTTGCCAGCGCGGCTGGTCAGGCTGGATTACCTGATCAAGGAGCAAGGGCACGGGAGGCCCTTTTGGCGTCCGATCCGGACTTCCGGATTAGCGGCGTGCGCAGGTTCCATTTTCAGGAGCCGGCACGTTGGGACGCTATTCTGGATGGGCTTCGCGCAGTGGGGCTGCCTGAATAGAAGTTCGCCCGAGACAGTGTCGTGTGCAATTTGAGTTGGATGCGATGATCGGTTTCCAACTCCACGAGACGTGCTCACAATCCTAAACCTAAATTTGGATTTGCAAGCAGTGAAAGCGCTCAATTCGCAATGCGGACGTCGATGACGAATCGTTCAGCGAAAATTTCTTAGCCCTGCAAAGTGGCAATTTTTACTGATGCTAACTTTCGCAGTTACAGCGAATGCCGCGAGTGTGGGCTGCAATCGCAACATTCGGAGGCGATGTTCAATGTCCAGTTCGGGCTGTCCTCGACAGAGCGAGACAGTGCCAGGTTTAAGATACTGCCATTACACTGATGACAGCAATTATCCCGGTGCGGGCCTTTAGCATGTCAGGCCAAACAAGATTCAAGCGCACGGCGTTACTCCAGGAATTGCACCTCGAGTTTTCCGGACAATTGAACGCTGATTATTTCGGTCGGACCTGACCCCGTCGTCAGGACTTTGTGTGCGGTGCCGGCCGGGATTATCAGAATATCACCAACGGTCACTTCCGTTGTGTCGTTTCCAACAATTACATGTGCCTGGCCTTGCCTGACGATATAGACTTCATCGTATGGATGCTTGTGAAGTGGGGGACCTTTGCCTGCATCGCTGACTTCATTGAAAAGAAATGACACGCCCACGCCGGTATCCGCCCCTTCGAACTTTCCGTTCCAACCGTCGCCAGAAGCCCAGTCAGCTTTTCGGAGAAGTCGCCAAGACATGGAAAGTCCCTCCCTTTGAGACGGGCAGTATAACAACGGCGCAACCATATGCCAGCTTCGTCCCAAATTCAGACATTGAGACCGTTGGCTCGGCCAAAATCGGTGTAGAAGGAATCGCTGGTTAGTTTTGTGCGCGTTTGCTCATCGATTGTTCCGGATTCACGCGAAATTTTGCTGACACCACAACCTTCAATGATACGGTTCACCAAATTGAACACGCCGCAAACCTGAATAGCATCGAACAATGCATCTTCTGACCATCCAGCATCGTAGACCGCCTGTGAGTCCTCTTCTGTCATACGGGCAGGTGAGAGTGTGAGTTTTGCGACGTAGGCGAGAATGGGCCGGATCCGAGGATCCACCGAGGCAGAGTTTGGATCCTCCATCAGTGCCTCAATCACCTTTGGATCAATGCCATAAGCACGGGCAAAGACTGTATGGGCGTCGTAGCAATATGAGCATGCATTCAAACCAGAAACATAGGCGGCAATAAGCTCCCGCTCAGAAGCAGAAAGTTCGCTCTCTCCCCGCATTACTAGGCTTTCATACTCACACCATGGAGCCAACTTTTTTGGAAACATCTGAAATACGTCGCCGAGCGTAGCGCCGTCGGAAAGTGACGGGAAAAGCCTTTTCATTTGGTGTCCTCCACGACAAGAAATCTTGACAGAAGTATGTGCTGCCCGAAACGCCTCATTGGCATCAGACTAACATCTCGCTCGGTCTTCACAAATGTCAGCTTGGTCCGCTAGGCCGTGAGTTCGACTACCGCCGGATATCGCGCCCGAAGCGAATGTCCGGTTCGGTGAAGCTGCATTGCGGCGTGAGCTTACCCGATGAATGGCTGGAATGGGCCGGCTCAACAGCAACTCGCAATGATCTCTCTATTCGTGCGTTCGCAGTTTCTTTGGATCGTAGATGGGACTTGCAACGATGGTCGCTTGCGTATTTAGGCCGTCGCCTGACACGGTCAGCGTCGCTCCAGCTGGCAGTCCTGGAACAACGTGTGCAAGGGCAAGGGATTTTCCCATCCGGTGTGAATAGCAGGGGCTGTTGATCAAGCCGACAGTTTGGCCGCCCAGCGAAAGCGTTTCACCACCGGCGACCATGTCGGGGTGATCTATGTCCAGGCACACATTGTCGATCTTCTCCTTTCCCTTCGCAGCCAAGACGGCCGCCTTTCCGCGATAGTCAGCCTTGGTGCTGCTGACGGTAAACCCAAGGCCGACCTCCCATGGGGTGTTGTCCTCGGTCATGTCATAGCCATAAAACAAGAGCCCGGCTTCGATCCGCACCTTGTCCAGAGCGGTAAAAGAACAGGGCATAACGCCCTCCTGCACGAGCTTGTCCCAGATATCCGTAATAACTGTCCCATCTGCGAAAATCTCATAGCCGCGTTCGCCGGAATAGCCCGTGCGTGAGATACGACAGGAATGGCCGAACAGAACCGCTGGCGCGTGTTCGAAACAAGCCAGTTCGGCCAGGTCGATTTCCGTGTGGGCGCTCAGAATCTCCAGAGAGGCAGGGCCCTGCACCGACAGGTCATGCAGTTCGTCGGTAAAATCGATCTGAACGTCACGCCCTGCCGCCGAGGCTTCCAGCAGCGCCATGCTGTCGCCAGAGCCATGCACGATCATCCATTCGTTGCCACCATTGTTCGACACGATCGCATCGTCGGCGATCCCGCCGTCATCGGTCAGAACGCAGAGGTAGGCAGCCTTGCCTGGTCCTACTTTGGTCAGATCGCGCGTGGTCAGATGGTCCAGCACTGCCTGAGCTTCAGGGCCTCGCACGAGCACTTTCTTCAGGGGAGACATGTCGAACATACCGGCCCGTTCACGGACCGCATCGTGCTCATCATTGGGATCTGAGTTATAGGTCCAGGCCGTACCCATGCCGTTCCAGTCCTCCAACCCAGAGCCAAGCGCGGTATGGCGCGATGCAAGGGCGGATGTGCGGC
>NZ_JBQGAQ010000014.1:0-103168 GCF_056542905.1 Ruegeria sp. AA3
GGTCCCATCATTGCTAAGTCCTCCACTCTCAAAACGAGTGAATCAGCGCCAGACCAACCAATCAACCGACTTTTTCAACACTATCTCCGCATTGCGGTCGTTGGCGACATTTCGGCCAACATCCGCTTTGAGCCCAAAGCAGACATCACACTTGGTGATGGTTTACGATCATAAACATCGCCTGACTGCTATAGATTTGGTGCCAATCAGTGCGGCATGCTAGCATTCTCAAGAGATCGAGGTTTGAGGTGAGCTAAACACGGGGGGAACCATGTCAAAGACGCTATATGAACGTCTGGGAGGAACGGATGGTATTCGGCGAATAGTCGACGTTCTGGTGGACAATCACTCCAAAAACCTAGTTGTCGCTGCACGATTTGCGGGAACTGATATGGAGCACCTCAAACAAATGGCAGGAGACTTCTTCATAACTGGTTCTGGCGGGCCTGAGATATACACAGGCAAGGATATGGTTGCAGCGCATCAGTACATGAACATCAGCGGAGATGAGTTTGTCGCTGTTCTGGACGACGCTATGAACGCCCTAAAGGCCAACGACGTCGGCCAACGGGAACAAGAAGAGGTCTTATACATTCTATATAGCCTCAAGGACCACGTTGTCGGTATCTGAGTTTCGCCATAACCGGGTAAAGTCGGCAATATTCATTTCATTAGATCAAAGCTTGCTTGTCCGACTTGCAGACTCTTGAAGTCAAATATCTTACTATGGGTCAATCGTGCATTTGGGCTAAAAATTTATGCGCAAAAGGAACCTCCAATATGAATAGGAGATTGTCTACGATCTTGGCCGCTGATGTTGTCGGTTATTCCACTCGGATGCGTGAAGATGAAATCGACACGATAAATCGTGTTACACTGTTAAACGAGTTAATCGGAACTGTTGCGTCCACGCACAATGGGCGAATCTTTAACCGCGCGGGTGATGGTTTTCTTTTGGAGTTTTCTAGCCCGGTGGCGGCAGTTCGCTGCGCTTACAACTTACAACTTCAACTCGCTGCACCAGTAAGCAAGCGAGAGATAGGACTAGAAATCAGGGTTGGGGTCCATCTTGCCGATGTCGTAGTAGATGGCGACGATTTGCTTGGCGATGGCGTGAATGTAGCAAGTCGGATTGAGTCTGAAGCTGAGCCGGGTATGGTCCTAGTAAGTAATGCTGTGTTTGATCACGCCAAGCGGTCGGCCCAGCTCAAATTTGAGAACAAGGGCACCCGAAAGCTCAAAAATATTTCCGAACCAATTACGGTCTACGCTGTTGCAGGCGAGCTTGGCACGCACAGCTGCGGAACTGCGCTTATCGAGGACAGTAGCCTTCCCTACGTGGCGGAACTGCAAAAGTCCACCAACTCAATTGTTGTGCTTCCCTTCAAGAACATGAGCAATGATCCCGAGCAGGAGTATTTTTCCGATGGCCTGACGGAAGACATCATCACAGAGCTGTCCCGGTTCCCTGACGTTCTCACGATCTCCAGGAATACTAGTTTTGGGTTAAAAGGGGTTGCGGCGGACGCTCGTGAACTTGGACAGAAACTCGGCGTGCGTTTCTGTCTTGAAGGCGGGGTTCGCAAGCTGGGAAATCGCATAAGGATCAACGCGTATCTGACGGATGCAGTGTCAGGCGAACAGCTTTGGACAGAGCGGGCGGATTGCAATCTGGGGGATCTTTTCGATTTCCAGGATGACCTTGTTGCCAAAATCGTCGCGAGTGTGGCCGGCCAGATCGAACGGCAACTGGAAGCCACGGCACAGCGAAAACGTCCGGGAGACCTGGAAGCCTATGAATGTTTAATCCGCGGTTTGTACTATCACCGGATTGGTGGAGTCACAAAGGAGAATGCACAGGAAGCGGTTCATTGGTTTGACGAAGCGCTGAAACGAGATCCAGGATATGGTCGAGTTCATGCCTGGAGGGCGTGCGCTGTCGCTACAGTAGCAGAATGGACAGGTGAAGATGTATGGGATGAGTTGGTCGAAGCAGGGAACCTAGCTGTCGAGCTGGATGAAACGGACGCTGAAAGCCATCGAATTGCAGGTTCCTTGGCGCTCTATGTTCGTGACTTTGAACGGGCTAAGTTCCACTTCAATCGCGCTCTGGAGTTAAACCCCAATCATGCTTTCATTGTCGGGCGAACAGGTGAACTCCATAACTTTCTCGGAGATGGGAAGACTGCTCTTGAGTACCAAAAGCGTGCAAAGATGCTTGATCCCTTTTTGCCCGAATATTGCCGCGAACTAGAGGCAATTGCCTACTATGTCATGCATGATTTTGAGGCTTGTTTTAACACCGTGGATGAATTTGCGAGGCTTACCCGGCGGGCGGCAGCATATCGGACTGCGGCCGCAACTCACCTGAATAATGACCACAAGCTTGAACGAGCAGTTCGCGATTTGTTGCTTCACGATCCGGACTTTAGACCTTCTACATTCATTCAAACTGAATACTTCAAAGATCGCGAGATTTCTAAGAGATTGAAAGCCGAATTGAGGAGCGCTATGGCGACAACCTCACTTCGCCTCGCTGGTTGAGTAAACAATTTGCTAACTAAAAATTGAGGATTAATGCGTCTTCTCTGTGCAAGAAAAGGCCTTGGATCTCCGGAGTCAAACGACCACTTTTTCCGCAACTAAGTCGTTGCCCCGATTATGTCGAACATCCGCTGATTGTAGAAACTGCCTTTTAAGTTCGAGACACTTTACATGTCCTGAACCTAGACTTAGGCGGAGATCACCATCCCGGTTCTTCAAAACCTCGATTGCATCGCAATCCAGCCTTCGGCAGGTATAATGCGAAGATGACAAGAGATATTGAAGCGAACGCTCAGAAAATTGCTGATGCCCTGACCTCTGCCCAGCAGATACCTAAACTGTCTTCAGAGGCAGGACAGCTATCGCTGGATGACGCATATTCGATTGCTAGTCGTGTCCGCGAGATTCTGGGCAAAGAAAGAGTTGGCAGAAAAGTTGGCTTCACGAACCGCACGATTTGGCCTGTTTACGGTGTGGATCAACCCATTTGGGGAGAGGTTCACTCAGATGGACTGTTTTCGACTGATCAGCCGGTAAACTTGGCAAGTTACTCAGAACCGAGGATTGAACCAGAAATCGTGCTCGGCCTTAGACATGCGCCGACGGCTGAAATGAACAATGAGCAGCTGGCAGGTTGCGTGGAGTGGGTTGCCCCGGGATTTGAAATTGTTCAATCGATTTATCCCAACTGGAAATTCTCGGTCGAAGACTCAATCGCAGCACAAGGATTGCACGGCTGCCTTGTTCTTGGCGACAAAATCGCGGCTACGCATGATGTCTTGACCGGCTTGGCCGAAGTGCCACTAGCGTTGTTCAAGGGCAACGAGGCTATCGAGTCCGGCAAGGGTGAAAACGCGCTTGGAGGTCCAATTGAAGTCCTGGCTCATCTTGTGTCTCTACTCTCCGAAGCCGACCAGCTTCAGGGAGATGAGCTGGTTACAACTGGCACATTGACAGACGCATGGCCAGTGTCTCCAGGTGAAGAATGGTCAGCTGGTTTTGGTGGCGTGATGAACACCCAGCTATCGGTACGATTTACATGAGGCTTTGGTAGAGTGGTAACGCCGACTGCACCAAAGAAAAGTTACTCTCAATAGCTGACCATGATGGTCTTCCGACGGGATCGTGGCGATAGAGAGTTGGAAACAGACGAAGATCTACTTCTGAAAAGTGTTTGCCTGTCAAATAGAGCCTACCATCTGAGAGATGCTCCTCCAAATATTCGAGTGTCTCAAAATAGGCGTCAAAGGCTGTTTCATAGATCGTTTGATCCGACGAAAACCCGGCCTTGTAGGCACCATTGTTAATCGCTGTATAAATCCGTTCGTTCAGGTCGTGAATTTCGTGACGCGGCACTTCGTCTGGGTAAAGCCTAACGCGTTCAGCTGCTGGGATTGTGCTGCCAAGAGAATCCGCTGAGGCGTCAAGCATTCGGACAATTTCAGCGCTTTCGTTGTTAACAATGCGCCCTGCAATCTTGTCATACAGGATTGGAAGGGATTGCTCTTCAGAGCCTTCGGCACGATAGATCTCTTTGGCAAGGCGAAATCCTTTGCCGGTGCCGGTCTCGCTCGTGCATTCTGGCAAAGTCTCACCTGTGAGCGATGCAATCCGATCAGGTGCAAACTCCCATAGGTTTGGCGCCTCCGGATCGTCGTCGCCGGTTCGGTTTGGAAATGCAACGTCCATGGTGATGCTGTTTTGAAGGCCCAACACATTTCGCGCCAGCGTGACCCTGTGACACCACGGGCAATTCAATGCTACGAACAGGTGATAGCGATCAGGTTCTGCCGGAAACACTGGATCGCCAATAGCGTGGCGAAAGCCGCTAACACCGCGCACGAATTCACCCCGTGCACGGCGCTTGTTGATATCAGTTTGGTCTTCTTCGGTAGACGTGTTGGTCATGACGTCAGCATCATCCTCTGAGCCGGTGATGCAAGATGATTGGCACGGCCAATTCTTCTTCATCGCTGAGATGCCGTTTCAGGAACGCTTCAATCGTGTTGCTTGTCGCATGGAGCTGTCCGGCTTCATCGTAAGCTTGCGCCTCATCAAGTGCGGATAGCTTGATCACACGGTTCGCTGTGCGGGTGAAGTCACTCAGCACCTTATCCAGATCGAAGTGATCCTGTTCAAGCAACTTAAGCCCCGCATCAAAACGCGGGTCCGCAGCCGACAGCTCAGGAAAATAACTGTGATCTTCCCAGCCGTGATGACCATGCAGGTTCCCAATCAGGTTGCCGCCATAGTAGGACAGCCGCCCCACGTAGTCGTCCAACCCCATCTCGTTGCTCAAAACCCCTTCTGTATCTAGGCGGACAAGTTTCGCCACACGGCGGAACATCTCATGCGCGCCGAGCCAATGCTTTGTTTTTTCTCTGAAACCTGGATGGGCTTCCCAACTGTCACGGGGGTATTGGTCCAAGAGAAACCGCATTTCTTGGGGCATGTCGTCTTGGCGGATGACGTGTGTATCGAGCATCGGTTGTCTCCTTTCGGGGTAAAAGTGGGAGGTCAGACAACTGCCCACCAGTAGCGAAAACGCACAATCACTATGCGTCAACGAACCCCCGCGAAGTCGATGCCGCTCAAACCAGTGGTCTTGCGCTTTTAGGGTTCGATGCCGTGCTGGATGAACCTTGCAGGCCTTGACGGCTATAAGTGCGGGCGGGAAACGGGAGTTTTTGGGGGCGCGAAGCTGTCAACCCACAATGCTGAAAGCCAGTTTCAGGCACTCTCGAAAGCATGATGTTCTCGTCTCCATCGCTTTGCAGCAACGAACCGGCTTGGGAAGTGTTGGATTGCAATCGCGAATGTGACCAGTATGGAAGAATCGCGCGTAATTTCTGGCACCGCCATTCGGAAGGATACCAGCTGGTACGGATAATCCTGACGTTCCTGTGACAACAATGTTCAACTGCTCTGTTTCAGGAAAATTGCCAAGTCCATTACGTTTGTGCCGGTTGGCCCTGTGATAAGCGCGTCTCCGGATCGGGAAAGGTAGCTATTTGAATCGAAGTTCTTTTGTGCCTCCAAAGCGCCGGGCATTTTTGTGTATGTGTTGACGTCCACAAACGATCCAGCAGCACACGTGTCGCCGTCCGTTCCATCAGTTCCTGCGACCAGTCCAACGATATCTCTATGGCCCATGAAGTGTCGCGCCAGCTCCAGTGCAAGCGCCTGATTGCGGCCGCCCGAGCCGTGGTTTCGGGGGAGAACGACAGTTGGCTCTCCGCCGAAAATGTACAAACCTTCCGGCCCATCTGTAATCTCTTGCGCGATCCGCGACGCGACATCGGCCACGTCCGCGTACATGTTTTCTTGATTGGTGATCGTCCAGATACCGGCTGATTTTCCAGCTTGCTCCACTGCATCACGCGCCACGGCGTTCGAAGCGACAATGTTGCATTCATAGGTAAAACTGGCGCGCCCGCCCGGGGCACCGATCCCGGAACCGATAACTGAAATACTGTTTCCGGCGACATCCGAAATTGCGAGTACGTCAACTTGTTGCCCTTTGAAAGTTGCGAGTAAGCCGCCTCCCTTGATTTCAGAGATGGCTCTTCGGCGCTTGTTCACTTCTTTGATGTCAGCACCTTCGGCCAGCGCGACTTCTGTCAGGGTCACAAGATCGGTGAGGCTAACACGTTGTCTCAGATGTTCAACAAGCGACGATGCGCCGCCTGAAACGAGCATCAAAAGATGGCTGCCAACTGGGCAGTTCTCCACAAAGTTCCGAAGGCCTTTGCCGGCCTTCAAAGATGACTGATCCGGTACAGGATGACTGGTTTCGAAAGTCTTGACGTTATTTGTAAAAACCCTGTTCTCTAGATGCTTGGTCTTGGTGACTAGATATGTAGGTATCGTGTTTCGCCAATCGCCCGGCAGACCGTCAAACATAGCGGCGGCTGCTTTGCCAACGGCAACAATATGTGTAGGGCGTTTGAGATCCGGGTTTGACGCCCACCTACGCACGCAAATGTCTCCCTTCACGGACGACACGGCTGCCCTAAATAGAGTCAAAAGTGTGTTTCTGTGGCTGTCTGTCATGTTATTTTAGGATCAGAGAATTAACGGGAAAGACCTCTGCCAAACCGTATCGCGTTGGCCTGATAATGCCGCGCGTTTTGGCGAAGGCCCTCGATCTGTCCTTCACTCAGTTCCCGTTTGATCTTTGCAGGTGTCCCGACGACCAGAGAATTGTCAGGAATTGTCGTGTTTTCTGTGACCAAAGCGCCTGCGCCGATCAAACAGTTTCGGCCAATCGTTGCACCGTTTAGAATGGTGGCCCCCATTCCAATCAATGAGCCGCCACCGATCTTGCAACCATGGACAATTGCGCCGTGTCCGATTGTACAATTCCGTCCAATGACCAGCGGGTATCCGGGGTCGGAGTGTAAAACGCTGTTGTCCTGAATATTGCTTCCTTCGCCAATGTACATCGGGTCATTATCAGCTCGGATGACAACGCCGAACCAGACGCTGGCCTTCGCTGCAATTTCGACATTGCCGATGACATGAGACCCCGGGGCGACAAAAACGCCCTCCGCTATGTTCGGCTCCAAACCGTCCAAAGAATAAATCATTATATTTCCTTTTCTTTGACCGTCGAGTACTTGGGTGGAGCGCTTGCGGACAGGCCCCGCCCGAATTGCCCACTACATTTGGGCGTAGGTTTGCCACGGTGCAAATTCTGCTTCACCAACGTCCAATCCTTCGGAACGGGTCTTGGTCCCGGAGGCTGTTTCGAGGATGGTTTCGAAGATCCGCTGACCGGCCTCAGCCACGGATTCGTCACCTTGGGCAATTGTCCCGCAGTTCAAATCCATATCGTCTTGCATACGGTCGTACATCGCTGAGTTGGACGCGATCTTGATCGATGGCGCTGGCTTGTTTCCGTAACAAGAACCGCGACCTGTCGTGAAACAGACCATGTTGCAACCCGAGGCGACTTGTCCAGTGATCGAGACGGGATCGTAACCGGGGCTGTCTACGAACACCAAACCATTGGCGGTGATCTTTTCCCCGTATTTAAAGACACCGTTCAAATTGGTGCTGCCTGCCTTTGCCACGGCCCCCAGCGACTTTTCCAGAATCGTGGTCAGTCCGCCAGTCTTGTTGCCCGGTGTCGGGTTATTGTTCATTTCGGACCCGTGTTTGGCGGCGTATTCTTCCCACCACTCAAGAAGATCGACCAGTTTTTGGCCAATTGCCGGGGATGCCGCCCGATCTGTCAGCAGGTGCTCGGCACCGTAAATCTCGGGGGTTTCAGCCAGGGCCGCGGTGCCACCATGCCTGACTAGCAGGTCAACAGCGTGGCCAAGGGCCGGATTGGCCGTGATCCCGGAGTATCCGTCTGATCCACCACATTGCAGCGCCACGCTGAGGTGGGAGGCGTCAACGGTTTCGCGTTTGGCCTTGGCGGCTTGTTCCAATGCGCTCTCAAGCCACAGCAAGCCTTTTTCAACCGATTTGCGTGTACCGCCCGCGCTTTGCAGCGTGTAGTATTGAAAGTTCTTGCTCTGAGGCCTGCCATAGGCTTCCAGCATAAGCGGGATCTGGTTGGCCTCGCATCCTAGGCCCAGCATCAGAACGGATGCAAAATTCGGATGGGTGGCGTAGCCCCAGATCGCGCATTGCAGCTTCCGAAATGCTTCGTCGTCTGTGCCGATGCAGCAGCCAGCTCCGTGCACAATCGGAACGATGCCGTCAACGCCGGGATACTGATCCAAAAGGCCTGAACGCTCGGCTTCGCGGGCCAAGTGTTTGGCGGCCGAGGCCGAACAGTTGACCGAGGTGACAATGCCGACGTAGTTGCGGGTTCCGACCTTGCCGTCTTCTCTTCGAAAACCTTGAAAGGTTGCGCGTTGAGGCAGTGGGACAAAATCTGTTTCACTCGCCTTGGCTCCGAAAGATTGGGAGCGGTGAAATTGCGCCATTTCAACGTTGTGGACGTGTACATGTTCGCCGCGCAAGATGTCTTGGGTGGCAAGACCAATGACACGCCCGTATTTGATGATCTCTTCACCGCGCGTGATGTCTGAGAGGGCGATTTTGTGGCCCGAAGGGATTGCTGATGGGGTGACTAGGTCGATGGGCGAAAGTTCGGTGCCAGGTTCGATGTCTTGCAGTGCAACCGCGATGTTGTCGTGGTCGCTCAGGGTGAGAATGCGTTGTTGTGTCATGGGGATTCCGCTAAGTTTTGGCGTTGAGAATGCGGTCTTGCTGGAACGACGAAGTTAGCACTCCTGAGTGTCTTTCTTGTGGCGTAGCAGGGACATCAGTTTGCGGTCACGACTGACCTGTGCAGCAGGGATATCTTCAACCGGCGTTCGCGCTGATAGTTCGGTGGCCAGCTTGTCATTTGCCACGCTGGTCCAGTCGATGTTCTCGTACGAACCGATGCCAAAGCCCCGGTACATTGCCCCGTAGCGTGCAATATAGTCAGTTACGCCGCCGGGAGCGTTCAGATGAATGGTCTGCATTGGGCCCATGATTGACCAGCGCAGCCCAAGCCCGTCGCAGATTGCCTTGTCGAGATCGGTGGCAGTTACGATGCCGTTGCTGACCAGACTGAACGCCTCTTCTAAAAGCGCGCCTTGCAGGCGGTTCACAACGAAACCGTCGATCTCCTGACTCAGCACGATGGTTTCGCGCTGACATTTGATCATTAACTCGTTCACTGTTTCAACAGCGTGCAGATCAGTCCATGGCGACGGAACAAGTTCGACAGCAGGATGCAAATGTGGCGGGTTGATAGGGTGTACGACCAGACACCGTTGTCTGCCTGGGATGTGTTTGCAATAACGCGACGCGGAAATGCCCGAGGTTGAGCTTCCGATGGGCACATCTGCGCCTGCGATGGCGTCGATTGCCAGCGTGATCTCTCGTTTGATCTCGACGTTTTCGGGGCCGTTCTCCTGCACGTAGATCGCGCCCTGCACAGCGTTCTCAAGCTCAGAGGCAACGGAGATGCGCCGCAGGATTGTCGGGGCATCAGAGGCATCTATGAGTTCGAATTCGGCCAGATCCGCGATACGCTTTTCCATTGCCTTTAAAGCGTTTTGCGCGGCCTCAGGCGACAGATCATACATCGCAACATCGTACCCGGCCTGTGCAAATACCGCTGCCCAACCCTGCCCAATCAACCCTGCGCCTATAATAGCGATTTTGCTCATAAGTTTTCGTCCATGGTGTGAGGAATATCGGTGTCAGGAATTGCTTAGAAGGCCACCTGGTCGCCGCCTTTGAGGCCCAGAATTTCACGGGCTTCATCGGGTGTGGCGACTTGAAGGCCAAGCCCTTCAACGATGGTCCGGATCTTGCGAACCTGTACCGCGTTGGATTGGGCAAGTTCGCCGCGGCCGGCCCAAAGGCTGTCTTCTAGCCCAACGCGAACATTGCCGCCCAAGGTTGCCGCTTGCGTCGCGATGCGGAACTGGTTCGCGCCAGCGCCCAGAACGGACCAGCGATAGTCGTCTCCGAACAGACGATCAGCTGTGCGTTTCATGTGAAGGACGTCTTCGTGGTGGGGACCGATGCCACCCAGCAAGCCAAAGACTGACTGAACGAAAAACGGCGCTTTGACCAAGCCGCGATCCGCAAAATGCGCAAGGTTGTAGAGGTGGGAGGTATCGTAGCATTCGAACTCGAACCGCGTACCGTTGCCATAGCAGGTTTCCAGAACATACTCGATGTCCTTGAACGAATTGCGGAAGACGAGATCGCGGGAACCCTCCAGATGCTCGCGTTCCCAAGCATGTTCGAAGGTCTTGAACCGGTTTAGCATAGGATAGAGGCCAAAGTTCATAGACCCCATGTTTAACGAGGCCAGCTCGGGTTGATATGTCGCAGCGGGTGCGGCGCGTTCTTTGACGCTCATATACGGGCTGCCACCGGTTGTGATGTTGACCACAGCGCCTGAGCTTTGCTTGATTTGAGGCAGGAACGCGGCGAACCCCTCGGGGCTCTGGTCAGGCCGCCCGTCTGGATGGCGTGCGTGCAGGTGAAGTATCGCGGCTCCGGCTTCGGCGGCGGCGAGGGAATCATCGATGATTTCTTCCGGCGTCACCGGCAAGTGGGGCGACATAGACGGCGTGTGAATCGCGCCGGTTACGGCACATGTGATGATGACTTTGCCTGCGCCGTTGCTTATATTCTCTGTTGATTTTACATTTAGTGTCATAGTGTTACCACATTTCCGTCAACGGCAAGAGATTGCCCTGACAAGTTCACGCCAGCGTCCGAGATGAGGAACGCGACAGTTGCCGCGACATCATCGGGGCTCACCATGCGACGCATGGAAATCTTGTTGAGATACTCGTCCTTCATGACCGCATCGCTGACACCCGTGGCAACAGCCTGATCGTGGATCACCTTTTCCATCCTCGGCCCATCGACGAACCCGGGCAGAATAGCGTTCACGCGAATATTGGAGGGGCCTAACTCTTTGGCGAGACTTTGGGTTAGGCCGATGACGCCAAATTTGGCTGCTGAGTACGGGGAGCGTCTGGCGTAGCCATGCTTGGCAGCAGCGGAGGCCATGTTGACAAGCGCGCCGCCGCCCCGTGCTTTGATCATGGGTATCGCCCGTCGAGCGGCCAGGAACTGACCGGTGAGGCAGATGTCGATGCACCGACGCCAGTCTGCGGGCGAAAGGTCTTCTAGATTGCCGGTTGGCCCGGCTATCCCAGCATTGTTCACTAATGCGTCCAGCCCGCCAAAAGCCTCCTGAACCTCGTCAAAAAAGCCATCTATCGCATTTTCGTTCGAGACGTCCGCCTCAACCGCGATGCATCCTTCAAGCTCAACGCAAGATCGACGCAGCGCGTCTGTATCGACATCACAAATCGCGATCTGGGCACCTTGTGAATTGAGCATCCTTGCTATGCTGAACCCGATTCCGCTGGCACCGGCCGTGATCACGACCTTCTTGCCCTCCAACCCCGGCAGGGACATCTGCCTTGCCTCTGTCTGGTTACTAGATGAGTTAGTGGTCATGTCACCGCCTCTACTTGCCGAAGACCGCATCCGGGACCCAGAGCACAAGGCTTGGCCAAATGATCAGAAGGGCAAGACCTGCCAGTTGCAGCGCTACAAAAGGGATGATGCCGCGATAGATGATGCGGATAGAGATTTCGGGTGGGGCGACGCCTTTGACGTAGAATAGTGAATAGCCGAAGGGTGGCGTCAGGAAACTGGTTTGCAGATTGACCGCCACAAGCATGGCGAACCACAAAAGTTGTTGTTCACGGGATATCCCTAGCCCAAAGTCCAATCCCGCTACGATAGGCGCAAATAGTGGAAGGACGATAAAGCTGATCTCGACCCATTCCAGGAAGAACCCCATGATGAAGATCAGCAGAAGCAGGATGCCCAGTGTGCCGTAAGCACCAAGATCGAAGAACAGGATTGCGTTCTCGATCATCTTGTCACCCTTGAGGCCCTTGAAGACCATGCCAAAGATCGTGGCGCCAACTAATACGCCTAGTATCATCGCAGAAGTATTGCCTGTTTCTCGGACGCAGCCGGACAGGGTTTTAAAGGTCAGTTTGCGATTGATGGCCGCGAGGATCATCGCACAAATCGCGCCTAGACCTGCGGCTTCGGTCGGGGTGGCCGTACCCGTGGCAATCGACCCAAGAACAGTCAGGATAAGAACAAGCGGTGCAAACAAGTCGCGCAGCAGCGCCAGTGCTAGGGATCCTTCGGCTGGAACCTGTGTTGATACAGGGGCATCGGTTGGCTTCGTCAACGCAACGAATACAATATAGCCGATGTACAGGCCACCCAACAGCAGGCCAGGAACTACGGCCCCCAGGAACAGCTCGCCAACGGAAATCTGAAGAATATCGCCCACCAGAACCAGCATGATCGAAGGCGGAATCAGAATTCCCAGAGTGCCCGAGGCCGCAATGGTGCCAACAGCCAGCTCCGGCTTGTATTTCTCGCGCAGCATAATGGGCAGAGCCAGTGTGCTCAGCATGACCACCGAAGCACCAACGATGCCAGTGCTGGCCGCCATGATGATGCCCAATAAGGCGACGGAAATGGCCAACCCGCCTCGTCTCCGACCCAATGCGCGCTCAAGCGAATAGAGAAGGTTTTGAGCTAAACCGGATTTGTCGAGCATCGCACCCATGAAGACGAACAGGGGCACCGCAAGCAAAAGCCAGTTTTCAATAACGCCTGCGTAGATGCGCGAGACGCCAATTTTGAGGAATGCAAATGGCAAACCGCCGATAAAAGAAAACAGAATTCCGATGCCGCCGAGAACAAAGGCAACCGGATAGCCACTGAAAATTCCCAAAAGCAAACAAATGACCATGGATAGGGGAATGATGTGTTCAATCATGGGAATCCCCCGTCCCGAACAGACTTTTGAGTTTTTGGATAGTCAGGCCGAGACCGGCAATCAGCATCAAACCAAAGCCGATGGGAAGAAACGCCTTCAAAAAAAACCGATCATACATACCGTCATAATCCGAACCTTCACCCATGTTGAATGAACGCAATGTAAAGTCATAACCGTGGAAAACTACGATGACGCAGAGAGGCATCAACAGAGCCAGATGGCCTATCACCTCAATGATGTCCTTCGTTTTTTTACTAAAATGCTGACGTAGGAAATCGACGCGCACGTGACGGTCGCTGACGATTGCTCCGGCCATTGTGAGCATCAGCATGATTCCAAAGAGGTGCCATTGCAAATCGCCGATACTAGAAAGTGTCAGCTTGGACCCAAACAGGAAAATGTCATTTTCCCACCGAAGGATTGTACCGACCTTGGCTGCTGACAGCGTCACGCCAATAAGAACCAGAATGAGGATGGGAATAATGAGCCAAGCCGCGGCCCGACCTATCCATACGATCCCGCGAAGAACCGTATGGACAGGGCCGATACCACGATTTGGATCACTCGGTGGAGCGTCCATATCGTGTGCCATTTTGGCTTACTCGGCGGGGAGAGTTTGCAGGCCGGTCCAGCGTCCCGACGACGCCACGAAGTCCTTCATCGAGTGGTAGGCCTCGCCATAAAGCGCATCTTTCTCGGCTTCGGCACTTAGCACACGTTCTGTAGCAATCCGCAGTTCCGCAAGAACTTCGTCTGGGAAGGATTTGACAATGGTGCCACCCCCCTCGAACACTTCGATCTGCGGCGTTTGGGCCGCAGGGGCATATTGCAACGTCCAGGCCATACTGACCTGACAGGCCGCTTCATACATCGCCTGTTCAGCCGCGCTCATGCCATTCCAGACATCCATATTGATCATCAGCACATCAACGCTGCCCGGCTGGTGCCATCCCGGATAGTATTGATATTTTGCGATCTGGTTGAAGCCAAAATCCTTGTCGATAATTGGCAAGGAAAATTCGGTCGCGTCGATGCGGCCACGTTCCAACGCAAGATAGATTTCGCCTGCGGGCATGAACTGAGCTGATGCGCCAAATTCGTTGAGAACACGTGCACCAACGCCACCCATGCGCATCTTCAGACCATTAAAATCTTCGACTGAATTGATCTCTTTGTTGAACCAGCCGCCCGGTTCGGGCGCGGTGATGTGGCAGGCCAGTACCTTAATGTTCAGATCGTCAAACCCGCGCTGAACGATTTCGAGACCACCGCCCACATGCAGCCAAGCCGCCAACGCATCTGGTCCGGCCCCAAAGGGGGTTGCCCCGATCTGAGCCACTGGGATTTTGCCGCCCCATTGACCAAGGAAGCTCCATCCCGCCGGGATCGCCCCGGAGCTAACGTTATCAAGAATCTCACCTGCGGGAACCAGTTCACCCGATCCATAGAGTTGCAGACCAACATCGCCGTCGCTCATGTTGCGCAAGGTTTCATCCATGATCTTAGCGCTGTCCGCCAGGAACGTCAGATCCTTTGGAATGCTCATGTGCACGTCCAGAATATCTGCGGATGCCGAAGTCGCGCCATAAGCCATGGAGCCGGCAACAAGGCTCGCGGCAATTTTCGAATATTTCACTGTATTCCTCCCGTAACTATGCCCGACACGAACATCCATAGCGGCCAGTTCGTAAGGCTGATGCATGATATTTTGATTATTGATCAAAAATCAACTTAATAATAATTGCCCATTGTTGCGCATGATTCCAATTGGTTGGATAGGTTTAGGCTGACTTGGGGACCTCACATAACACTACGATTCTAAGAATCGAGGCCGAAAACGAAATTCCTGAACATCGCCTATCACGATGTGCATCTTGGACATTCGACACTCTGCAAAATCGACAACGCGTTCTTGCTGCATGCTTCAGGCAGGCGTGCCATCATCAAACAAAGTTTTCACCAGCACGTCATAAGCATCCGAAATGTCGAGAAACAGTTCCTGCGTGGCGGTTGGTTCGTCGCCGTCGCGAATGGCTTGCACAATTTTCCGGTGATGATTGTTGGACACTTTGTACTGATTTTTTCGCTCCAGTTGATACAGATGCGGGCTGACCCGTAGCCAAAGCGTGTTGATGATGTCGATCAAAACCGGAGAGTGCGACTGTTGATATATCCTTAGATGAAACTCGTAGTTGGCCTTGATATATCCCTGTACATCGTCGGATTGCTCAGCTGCCTCCAACTGCTTCAGCAGTATCTCGAGCTCGGTCAAAAACGCATCGTCACGATTGGCCAGCGCCCATTTGACAGCCAACGTTTCAACTTCCAGGCGCACATCGCGCAGGTCAGTAAGTTCGTCATATCCGAGGCTGGGAACGCCCAGCGAACGCCCCGATACATTTGCCACCACTCCAATCGCCTGGAGACGCGTGAGCGCCTCGCGAACAGGCATGGCGCTCACGCCAAACGCTTCGGCGACCCGAGCGACATGCACCGCCTGACCAGGTGTAAATTCACCTTCGCGCAAAAGAGTGCACAATTGATCATAGACCTGATCGTGAAATTTCTCTTTCTGAATCGGTTTGGCATTTTTGAGCATGACCCATCTATTCGCACACATTCAGTTAGGAAATCCACCTTACATTACCACTCCATGTCACCCAATTCAGCGGGTATCGGACAAGAGGTGTTGACCGCCCCTTCCACCGCGCAAACTGTGAGTTCAAGTAGGGCCAGCCTTGCAAAAAAAAGAATATAGCAAATGTCGGCGTAGTGGGCAGTAAGCACACTATTGCAATGACTCTTCTAGAGTCTGCTAAGGGGTTCTTTTCGGTGGTTCGCAACGTAACAGGCCGACCACGTTTTGGGTCGTTCGTTAAAGTTTGCAAAGTCCGCTTTCTGCGCATTGCTGTAATTGGTGTATCGCGCAGCATCAGTCAAAGTAGACTCCGAAGTAGACAGTCGCTGCACTCGGTGTGAGCGACTGCTATGCGGAGATAGTGTTGAAGAAGTCGACCTTGGATGTCGCTCCATCAATTTCCGTTTTCATTGTGCTGTAGCGTCCTCGACGCTGTTTCCAGCTCAACACTCAAACTTGCGGCCAAATCGAAAAACTGTCGTCGCACGGTCTCGGCGTAAGGATTGGCCTTCTCAATGCCCGATACAACGCAAGGGCTAGATTGCCCGTAGGGGGTTTGCGACTCGGCGTGTAGCCCAATTGTCATCGATAGGGAAAAAATGAAGAGCAAAACCAGATACTTCACATAGTTCTTCACTGTTCCAAACTCCCTATAAAACGGAGCACGCTTATTGCAGCCTTTCTTTTTCAACTGCTCTTAGGTCACAAGAAAAACTCTGCCCGCTCGACGACCCAAACCATGGCAATCAGGCTAGCGCATACCGCAATAGCAGCCCGCGAACCGGTCCAAATGCGACCCGGCTGCTTGCGCAGAAACAGTACCAGTGGCCAGACCAGCAGCACGATCATCACTTGTCCAGCCTCGACACCGACATTGAAGGCCAGCAGGCTGTGCCAGACATTTGGCGCGTCAACGCGTAGGATCTGATGCAACATGAAGGAAAACCCAAACCCGTGCAGCAATCCAATGCCCGAAGTGATGGCGAAGGCTTTCAGATCACGGTGTCCCCGCTGAGGCGGTCGGACGGCCATTACGGCTGCGTAGATGATCGACACGGCAATCGCCAGCTCGACCGTCGGGATGAACCACGCTCCGCTTGGAGCAAAGCCGAAGAACCCGAGGATCAATGTGACCGTGTGGCCAAGCGTGAAGCCGGTGACCCGAGCTAGTAGGCTGTGCAGGTTTAGCGCTCCGATGATCATACAAAGCACGAATAGAACATGATCTGGGCCTTCCAGTATGTGCCGGATGCCTTCGAAGAAAAAAGTAGACACTGCCGCTGTTGCGGACCCTGACACTTTCACCTGATCGTGCATCAATCCCGTAGCGCGGTAGGTGCGAACATCGTTGTTGTTATAGTCGAGGATCAGGTTCGCGGTGTCCTCTTGCCCTGGTAGGCCGGGATTGGTGGTGTAGGACAGGCTGTAAGTATTGATTGCCCCGATGGCGTAGTGAAGGTGCAGGTCGATCATAACGTCACCGACGTAGGTCTCGCCTATCTCGGGAAACACAGTGCCATCGGCCATTGCAGTTTGTGCCTCTGCAAGGGTGGCAAATCCCGGTTCCAACCCCAATGGATGGAGGGCTATGGCCCTGACTGATGGATTCTGCACCTGTCCTTCTACGTATAGATTGAGACCACCAGCCGTCAGTTCCGCCAATCCGCCCAGATCACTGTGCAGAGCATTTTGATCCAAATAGTGCATCAACACGCCGGCTTCGATCTGATTGTAGGTGTAGGGCGCAGGGCTTGGTAAACCGTCTGCACCTTCAGGCCCGATCAATTCGGCTACCACAAAGGGCATCGGCACGCGTAGATAAACGTCCAGACCTTCTTCTGAATGCAAAACGTGGTGTACCCGTACGTTCTGATTCAGCTTGAAGTGAGCCAGTGCGGGCTGACCGAGAAAGCTGATGAAGGCTGCAAAATAAATGAAAAAACGTCTCATGAGTTACCTCCTTCCGGAAATTGTTGACGGTTCAGTCGGGCTTCGAGAATTGTCAGACCTGACAAAGACCATGCGCCTTCTGTAAGCTCGACATTCAGCAATGCTCGATACGACACAGTGCGACGATGCAAGTGGCCCCAATGACCGCCACTGACCGTGGCGTTCCAGCGAGCCAACACCTGATTGCCGCCTTCTACCTTGGGTTCGACGCTTTCCACCACCAGCCCTTCAGTGGATTCGATCCGAGCGGTGGCACCCGATGGCAGAGAAACAGATAATCCGCGCCGGATTTCCGCCCCGACGTCATTCAATGCGTTTGCGGGGACGAACGCATTCAAAGCTTCCAACATCTGGGGGTCTTGCGTTTCCAATCGCGCAGTTGCGAGGTTTGAGACAATTTTCTCGGTAACGTTGGCAGCTGCATCTCTGTTGGTCAGCGAGCCTGTAGGTAGTGTCATCTCCACCGTCGCGGTCCTCAGAACGGTGGCAGCGAGACAGATTGAAAGGGCTCCCACAGCCCATCCCTGCCACTGACCCGAGCGGTTTCGCCAGGCAAACGCCGAAAGGAATACCGCAAAGATAACAAGCCCAAGTGATAAGATCGGCACTGGGATAGATCGCGAAGTGGCTACGATCACTGGATGAGTTCTGGGATCACTCCAGTTCTGAATATAGTTTTTCCATGAGATGTCGGGCACATCTCGGGTCACTTGACCAGGCACAGCCCCGGCGGGATCCGTGATTTGGACAGGTATAGTTTCCGTATCTTCAGTAAATAAGTCCCATCTCAATGAGAGCTCATTGGGTAATCCATCACGGGGATAGGACAGAACTATGCCGAGCAGGGCGGTATCCCGGTTTGTTTTCGGTGGGTTTTCAAGAACTTTCAAACCTTCGACACCTACAGACAGCTGCTCAACTTTCGCCGCGCCGGGCAGCAGAACTTGACCGTCAATTGTTAGCGGATTGCTGCTCGAAAACAGGTCGATGGCCTGTTGCTGGACCCTGGCCATCGCAGCGGTATCAAGGATTGTCATGTCCCCAAGATTTAGGTCAATCCAGGCTTCCAAATCGCGCAGTCGAAAGATCACCTCGTGTCGAACTTCTCTCGGCTCAACAGACACGAAGGACATGAGCGCTGACTTGTGGTGCCGGGTCAGGTTCGGGTTCTCAAAGCGGCTGTACCATGGGTCGTTCCAGTCAGGGTAAAAAACCTCAGGCCGGGAAAGATATCGATAGTCCGTAACAGCCACGCCAAGGTGATCAACGATCATCCCAATGGCCGCAGTTGGAATTCCGTCCGACGTGAGGGGTGGCTTGATTTCAATTTCCGCCGGTTGTTGCGCAAAAGGATAGTCAAGGACTACGGAAACGACCTGCGCTGACCGTTCGTCAATTGAGGGCAGACCATAACTTGGCCTAAACGCTGTCACCCTCGGTTTTCTCGGGCGTACTTCAAGTTGATAGGTTTCGGGTACAAGGGCCGTGCCATCTGCATGAACTTCAAACGCCTTGCCTGTTCTTTCAGTCAGGGAGCCAGCAAGATCTTCACCTTCGGCAGGTTTTGCCAGAAAGCCGTGAACGTCATCAAAGTCGATCTCCAACGCGACCCGGACCCGGTCTTCCAGAACAGAAATTTCGGCGAAATTGGCGGCAGTTTCCGCACCATTTGCCGGCAGCAGGTCGGCGTGTAGGGGCAGCGGTTGGACGAACGCAAAAACTGCCAGAATGAACAAGCGTTTCAGATACGTCATGAGAGAACACTCCTTTGCAGGCCCTGTTCTGTGCTTCTTGATCCAGACCCGAGGTTTAGCCTGAAAGAAGAAGCACAGAGGCCGGTGCCAAATGGCATGCCAAAAGGCACCGGTTTGCTTTCAGGTCTTACTTGGGTTCAGATTTCTCGGGGTACGGAAACTCTTGCCCCAACGCTTCGCTTGCCTCTTCGTAGATCGGGCGCAAGACATCCTCGACATCCCAGACGCCACTGGCGACAAAGTCACTGAAATCGAGGGTTTCCACTCCAAGCTGTTCGGCCATCGCAGTTTTGTCTTCGACTTTTGGCGGCTCTGCCGGGGCTGCCAACGGCGGTGCCCAGGTTCGTTCTTCGGTCGCAGCCATCCGCACGACGATGTCGTCCTTGGTCACGTTCCAGACCATGAAGTCTTCGGACATGCTAAGGGGGCCGTCATAGGTGGACCGAATACGCTCGTACACCCCATTTACCGTGTCGAAGTCATTGAAGAAATGATACGCGACCGCCATACGGGGCTTAATCTCGCTCATGACCTTGCCGAAAGCCTCTGGTGCAGTGTGAACCTGTGTGCCCACCTGCAAAGCTGATTCCGGTGTGAACTTCATTTTGCTGACCAGTTCCGGCACAGCAATAAAGCACTCATGGATGACCAGGTCGGCGTCCTTGGAGTATTCGACGAACCATTTGTTGGGGTAGGTGTCCGAGCTGAAGACGAACTTCAGATCATTCCACTCCAAGGCATAGCTTACAGACCCATCAATGGAATGAATTGCGGGAAAAGTGCGAATGACAACGCCGTTATCCTCATAGATGGGCTCATTCTCAAGTTTGTAGTCAAACTCGGTCACATCCATGACATAGCCGCGGAAATCGACGTTTCCGGCCCGGCCCGCCAAGTCCCACGACAGCATTTCCTGCATACGGTCTAACGCATAGGCCGTGCCAAGTTCCGGCACCGCACCGCTGGGACCCCATACCCGAAGGGGAACATTGCGCCCCATCAAAGCACCACCAATGAACAGATCATGCAGCGCCCCGAAATGGTCGGTGTGCAAATGTCCAATGAATACCTTGTCGAGGTAATTGTATGGGATTTGAAGCGAGGAAATCCGCTCGGCTGATCCCGACCCGATATCGAACAGGAACTTGTCACCGTTTCCAAGTTCTACCAGGAAACAGGCTGCCGCTTGCGCCGCTCGGGTGGTCGGCATCCCGGTTCCGCAAGCAATTACCCGCATTTCGTCAGGTTTCAGATCTTCACTGTTTGGGTAGTACGTATCTCTCTCCCTCGCCTTGACCGGAGACACCTCTGGCGTCTCCTGAGCCAAGGCCATAGAAGGGCCGAAAGTTTCGTTTAGGATTTTCAGCCCCCCGTTTGGGGCGGCCAGCCAGAACCCAAATGTCATCCCGGCCGCCAAATAGACCGAGTACTTCAATAGCCGTTTTCGCCTATTCATTGCTTGCACTCCCTTGCTAAAGTCGCCGACCGCTCCGGTTAGAAAGCGGAGGCATCGTCAAGGCATCGACTGTGATGCAAGGGTAGTGTCCCGCAGGATCGTTGGTTGCGTAACGGTATCACTGTGACACAGGGGTGACTCACACTGAGATCAGATGCATAATGATATCTGAATTCGTTCGATGAGCCCCTGAAATAAAAGGATTTCTGTGACTTCAGGCATTACCGACAACGACAAACGCAAAGCTTTGGAAGCGGTGTGCGAAAGTGAGCTATTTTCGCACTTGGATCGCCTGTGCGCCTTTCTGAAGTACATCGTAGGCGAAGAATTGGCGGGCCGCGGTGAGCTCATCATGGGCAAAACTATCGCTCAGGATGTGTATGATCGCGATCCCGTCAAGGAAGGGGACGCGAACAACGTTGTCAGGGTAGATGCGCGGCGTCTGAGGCAAAATCTCGAACACTATTATGACACGGCGGGAACCGGTGATCCCGTCAGAATATTCGTCGATACCGGAGGCTATAGGCCTAGGTTCGAACAGGTCGAAACCACCCCATCTGGAAACAAGAGTTCCCATCGCGCAGTTGGTTGGGCTGCGCTATCTTTCGTCGTGGGAACCGCAATTGGCGTAGCCATCGCTTTTACCTCTTTTGAGAGTGCCCCCGCTGGCGCGGACCAAAGCGGAACCGAGGTTCCAATACAAGACACGCTGGCGCGCCAGGCTGTAATCGAACAATCAGCGTCATCCTTGCAAGCCATGAACCTTGCGAGCCAGGCGAGAAGCATGATGTTTCCTCTCTTTGACGCTCCACGCCAACAATTAGTGGCTGAAGTATTCAACCGAGTTATAGAACTTGGCCCCGACTTTTATGGTGGCTATGCAGGCGCCGCACAGGCCCTTGGAACTCTGGCAATCCTGACGCCACCGGGGCCCGAGAAAAAGGCGCTGATAGATGAGGCCGCGATCATGGCAGACAATGCGCGCCGCCTTGCCCCCGCTGACCCATGGGCCCAGTCAGCGCAAGCCTGGGTAAAATTTGCGAACAGAGATTTTGATGAGGCAATGAGGATTTCAACACGCGCCGCTACATTGGCACCAGAGGATGAACACGTCTTGGATATTCACGGTTCAATTGCGTTGTTCTCCGGCCATTTCGACGAGGCAGCTGACGCTGCGGCCAAAGCCATTAACGGAGGTCGCAGCAATCAGCGGTTCGCAAATCGCAATATCTATGGTGCTGCGAATTTCCATTTGGGAAATTACCGGGAATCTCTGGAATCTTTTTCCGCAGCTGCGGAGTATGGAGATCCGATCAGCGCCCCGTCCTTCGCGTATCAAACCGCCGCGTTGTATGAGTTAGGTAAAACCAATGAAGCTGCTCGCAAATATGCCGAGTTAAGAAATTCCTGGCCTGACGCTGACGTTGAAAAGATGCTGGCTGGAATTTTCAGAGATCCATCGCATGTCGAGAAAGTCATGAGAAGCATGAGGAGTCTGGATAACAGTTCGGACTGATTTCACGCCTAGAAGTGACATTTAGCGCTTCTGAAAGTTGTAAGTCAGGCAGTGATCGTGTGCCAGATCCTGCTTTTTTATGCTGTGAAGCGAGCCTTTCGGCAATTGGTAGAAGATCCTGAAAGTTAGGTCCGTTGGACGCGCTTTCATCCGAAAGGTAAATGGCTCGACTTTGCAAAGTCAGCTTTCTGCGCATCGCAGACCTTCGCGAGAATCCAAGGTTCTTTAGAGAGGCCCTTTGCGGGATTGAGCAATGCAAAGGGCCATTACCGCGACGACTAAGCCATAAACTGATTGAATCAGTCGCTAATACATACAAACGCGCAGCGCAAAACTATGGGCGAACTACGCAAACTTATGGGGTGCGCGAAGTGTTATGCGCAAACCTACACTAGATTAGAAATCCAGATTCTCGACGCTTAGCGCATTCTTCTGAATGAATTCTCGGCGTGGTTCCACAACGTCGCCCATAAGCTTGGTGAACAGGTCATCGGCCTCAACCATATCGTCAACTCGAACCTGCAATAGTGTCCGGGCATCTGGATCGAGTGTGGTTTCCCACAATTGGTCCGGATTCATCTCACCCAGACCCTTGTAGCGTTGCAGCGACAGGCCCTTTTCGCCCTCTTCCAGAATCGCGCGCAGCAAATCCAGCGGGCCGTGGATGACTTGGGACCGATCGCGGCGGATCAGGGTCGCTGGAGTGTTATAAACCTCTTGCAGGCTTTGGGTGAAGCTGCCGGTCTTGCGCGCCTCGCCCGAGCGGAGCATGGGGCCGTCCAGGGTGCGAACCTCTTCCACGCCGCGCAGGATACGGGCCAGGCGGATGCCGTGATCTTGTGTGATCCTGCCTTGCCAGCCGCGTTCATATTCCAGTGCGATCAAATCCAAACGGGCCGCAACCTTGTCGGCCACGCCTTGCAGGTCAGCATCCACCGCACCTGGCACAAAAGCACCGGCGACGGCGGCTTGCTCAAGGATATGACGCGGGTAATGGGTTGGGAACGCATCCAACACACGTTTCAGTTGACGCGCTTCATCGACGACGCGGGTCAGGTCCTGGCCAACCAATTCTTCGCCGGAACCAAGCTTTAGAACCGCACCTTCGACGCCTTGATCAACCAGATATTCATCAAGCGCAGCCTGGTCCTTCAGGTAAACCTCGGATTTACCTCGAGAAACTTTATAGAGTGGCGGTTGCGCGATGTAGAGATACCCCCCTTCGATCAATTCCGGCATCTGCCGATAGAAGAACGTCAGCAGCAGGGTCCGGATGTGCGCACCATCGACATCCGCATCGGTCATAATGACAATTTTGTGGTAGCGCAGCTTTTCGATGTTGAACTCATCGCGACCAATGCCGGTGCCTAGCGCCATCACAAGGTTACCGATCTCCTGTGACGACAGCATTCGGTCAAACCGAGCGCGTTCGACGTTCAGGATTTTCCCGCGCAAAGGAAGAACGGCTTGAGTCAGTCGATCTCGGCCCGTTTGGGCGGAGCCGCCCGCCGAGTCCCCCTCGACCAGAAAAACTTCGGTCTTGGATGGGTCTTTCTCGGAACAGTCTTTCAACTTTCCGGCCAGATAATTCACATCCATCGCCGTCTTGCGGCGGGTCAGTTCGCGCGCCTTACGGGCGGCCTCACGGGCCAAAGCGGCCTCGATGATCTTGCCGACGATGCCCTTTGCCTCGTTCGGGTTTTCTTCGAACCACTCGGACAGCTTTTCGTTCATCAGACCCTCGACCGCTGGGCGCACTTCGGACGACACCAGCTTATCTTTGGTCTGGGATGAGAATTTGGGGTCAGGTACTTTCACCGACAGCACACAGGTCAGGCCTTCACGCGCATCATCGCCGGTAAAGCTGACCTTTTCCTTTTTCGCGATCCCGCTGGACTGAGCGTAGTTGTTGATCGTCCGAGTCAGCGCGCCACGGAAGCCCGCGACATGGGTGCCGCCATCCCGCTGCGGGATGTTGTTGGTGAAGGGCAGAACCGTCTCGTGATAGCTATCATTCCACCACATGGCGATTTCGACGCCGATATCGTCGCGCTCACCCTTGATGTAGATCGGTTCGGGCATCGCAGGGGTCTTGGAGCGGTCCAGGTATTTGACGAACTCTTTGACTCCACCTTCGTAGAACAGCTCGGTTTCCAGTCGCTCTGCCGGGCGTTCGTCGATCAGGATGATCCGCACGCCTGAGTTCAGGAAGGCCAGCTCGCGCAGGCGCTTTTCCAGCGTTTCAAACGAGTATTCGAGGTTCGAGAACGTGTTGGTCGAGGCAAGGAAGCGCACCTCGGTCCCGGTGCGATCCCCACATTCGCCCACGACTTTCAGATGTTCCGCCGTCTCTCCACCTTCAAACCGCGCTACATGTTCCTTGCCAGCGCGCCAGATGCGCAGTTCCAGCCAATCGGACAGCGCGTTGACGACCGAAACACCCACACCGTGCAGACCGCCCGACACCTTATACGAGTTGCTGTCGAATTTGCCGCCTGCGTGCAGCTGAGTCATGATGACCTCGGCGGCCGAAACGCCTTCTTCGGGGTGAATATCGACCGGAATACCGCGACCGTTGTCGCTGACCGAAACGCTGGAATCCGCGTGAATTTTCACGGTTACATGGTCGGCATGACCGGCCAACGCCTCGTCAATTCCGTTATCGACAACCTCGTACACCATATGGTGCAAACCCGAGCCATCATCGGTGTCCCCGATATACATGCCGGGGCGCTTGCGAACCGCCTCTAAGCCTTTGAGAACTTTGATGGAATCTGCGCCGTATTCCTGGGGTGCCTGTGCGTCTTCGGACATGCCGTTAGTACCTATATTATTTTGGTAACTTATACGTTTTCTGGTGGGGAATGTCACGCGATCCCCCAACATTTTGTGGTTCTGATCCGCTTTATTTGCAGATCAAAGCCGATCGAGGTCCGCTGCAATATCTTCGGCGATCCCTGTTGCGTTCACATCGTCGCGTTCGGCCGATAATCGCAGCCCTAAAAGGTCAGATTGATAGCGCGAGGCAAGGCGGTCCGGGTCGTGATCAGGGGCGATTTCTCCGGCATCCTGCGCGCGGCGAAACAGGTCTGCAAAACAAGTCTTCATCGAAACCATATGAGTACGTGCCTGAGCGGCCAGATCGTGATCCTTGGCCTGCAACTCGGCAAAAGTTTTCGCCAACATGCAGGCTTTGGTCGGCAGCTCTGATGCCTCGATTACGCGACGTGGCTGCGCCTTGAGCGCGCCGAGCGGCCCCAGTTCCTCGGCCAAGGTCCTCATGCTGGCAACCCCATCCTGCGCATACCGCTCTAACGCCAGGGCGTAGAGCGTATCTTTCGACCCGAACGCCGCGTAGAAGCTGCCCGGTTTCAGCTTCAGCTCGCGCTCAAGGTCTTTCAGCGACGTTCCTGCCCAGCCGTGGCGCCAAAAAATATCACGAGCCTGCGCGATTAGTGCGTCTCGGTCGTATGAGGGCTTGCGAGGCATGGTCTCACCAATACTTGAACGTTCGCTCAAATATATACTTGAGCGATCGCTCAAGAAACCCTAAATACGACCCATCTCGCCAGAAACAGGAGTTTGACATGGCCAATTTCCCGTCCCACGACCACGAATCTGCCCCAGAAGGATCCAAGCCGCTGCTTGAGAAATCTCAGGCTGCATTCGGGCGCCTGCCCGGTCTGCACAAAGTAATGGCCGAAAGCCCACAGCACCTGGAAGGCTATCAGGTTCTGCACGGCCTTTTCCTGCAGACCGACTTCGACAATGACGAAAAGACCGTTGTCTGGCAGACAATTAACGTAGAAAACGAATGCCATTACTGCGTGCCCGCCCACACTGGAATCGCTAAGATGATGAAAGTCTCGGACGAGATCACAGAGGCACTGCGCAACGAAACTCCGCTTCCCTCGGAAAAGCTTGAGGCACTGCGCACTTTCACCCTGCAGGTGATGGAAACCCGTGGCAACCCGACCGAAGAACAACTGCAGGCGTTCTTCGACGCAGGTTATTCCCACCGCGCGGTTTTGGACGTGGTTCTGGGACTGGCGCAGAAAACCATGTCGAACTACGTGAATCACATGGCAAAAACACCGGTCGACCAGGTTATGCGCGGCTTCCTGTGGGAGCGTAAAGTCAGCGAGCCTGCCTAAGCAGTTACAACCGAGCCTTCGTCGCCCTCGGTTACAACCAATGTTTGGGCCCGGTCGCCCAATTCCGCAAATAGCTCAGGCCCGGTGCCCGTCATCCAGGCCTGAGCGCCCAGCGCACAAATCTCATCGTAAAGCGCGGCGCGACGGTCCGCGTCCAGATGAGCAGCGACCTCATCCAACAGCACAATCGGTGGCGCCCCGACCATGCCCGCCAACGCCCGCGCGTTCGACAGGATCAGCGAAACCAACAGCGCTTTTTGCTCTCCGGTGGAACAGTCTTTGGCGGGCACACCCTTGGCCGCAAACACTCCATAAAGATCTGAACGATGCGGCCCAACCAACGTACGTCCCGCAGCCAAATCCCGAAACCGGCTTTCATTCAACGCTTCGCGCAAATCTTCCGTAGCTTCAGGCATCGCTCCTTCGGTCTGGACAAGTTCCAACTCCGCCGAAGGAAACGCCGTTTCCGCTTGATACTGTGCCGCCCGTAAATGCTCCAGAGCCGCCCTTCGTGCCGCGTGGATGCGGTGCCCCGTCTCTGCCATCTGTCCCTCCAGCGCCGCATACCAATGGGCGTCTCGAACCTGCTCTTTCAGCAATCGGTTCCGCTCGCGCATCGACTTTTCATAGATCAGTGAGGCTTCGGCGTGAGACGGATCAAAACTCAGCGCAATCCGGTCCAAAAACCGCCGCCGACCCTCGGCACCCTCAATCCACAAGCGATCCATCGAGGGGATCAACCAAACAACGCGCGCCAACTTGCCCAGATCAATCTGACTGGCCGCCTTGTTATCAATCCGAACCTGCCGTGCTGCGCCACCTTCGGACCATGTCTCAATTTCGTAGTTCTGGCCCTGTACGTTCATCAATCCGGACAGCTTCCAACCCAACGCCTCAGGCCTCCGGGTCATCTCAGCCGCACTCGCCCGCCGCATACCGCGTCCGGGCGAGAACAGTGACACTGCTTCCAGAATGTTGGTCTTTCCGGCCCCGTTCGGCCCGTGGATCGCCACCGGTCGCCCGTCCAAGGACAACCGCGCCAGCTTATGAGACCGAAAATGCGAAACGGTAAGCTCGGTCAGGGCCAATCCCATGACCCCTCCCTTTCGTTAGAGATCACCCGGTCGGGGCAATCAGACGCGCATCGGCATTACGACGTAAACAGCGCTTTGGTCGTTGCCTTCGCGCATCAGTGTCGGATCACCAGCGGAATTGAACATGAAGACAGCGTTCTCGCGGTCCACTTGAGAAGCGATCTCGAGCAGGTATTTCGCGTTAAAACCAATTTCGAGACGCTCATCCCCATAGGCTACAGCCAACTCTTCCTCAGCCGCACCACTGTCGGGTGCATTCACTGAAAGAACCAGCTTGTCCGCATCCAATTGCAGTTTCACGGCACGCGAGCGCTCCGAAGACACCGTCGCTACACGATCAACGGCCTGCGCGAATTCGGCAGCGTCAACCTCTAGCTTGCGCGTGTTGCCCTGAGGGATGACGCGAGTGTAGTCAGGGAAAGTCCCATCAATCACTTTCGAGGTGAGCGTGATGTCTGGCGTTGCAAACCGCACCTTGGTTTCGCTGACCGAGACGGCGATGTCCATTTCATCATCATCCAACAGCTTGCGCAGTTCACCCACGGTCTTTCGGGGAACAATTACACCCGGCATATCCGCCGCTCCGTCCGGCAGGTCCGCATCAATGCGCGCCAGACGGTGGCCATCGGTCGCCACGCAGCGCAGCACCTTGCCGCCCTCAGAACCATCAGCGACATGCATGTAGACACCGTTCAGATAATAACGGGTCTCTTCGGTAGAAATGGCGAACTTCGATTTGTCGAACAACCGCCGCAGCAGCGCAGCCGACGCCGTAAAGTTCGATTGGTATTCCGAGGACGCCATAACCGGAAAATCCTCTTTCGGCAGCGTCGCCAGCGAGAAGTTCGACCGACCGGCCTCAACCGTCAATCGGCCAGCAGCGCTGTCGGCGGTTAAAGTCACCAGCGCCCCATCGGGCAGCTTGCGCACAATCTCATGCAGCGTTGTGGCGGCGACAGTTGTCGCGCCCGCTTTCTCAACCTGCGCAGGGGCCTTGTCGACAACCTCGATATCCAGATCAGTCGCTCGGAATAGCGCCTGATCCCCTTCGGCTTCGATCAGCACATTGGCCAGGATCGGAATGGTGTTGCGACGTTCAACAACAGATTGGGCCTGCGAAACGGCCTTGAGAAGGGTGCCGCGTTCGATGCTGATCTTCATACCCTCAGTTCCTCTGACTTGAGTGCGTACATGGGCGGGACTGGCAAGTTACCGGTTCCGCCCTGAGGCACAAGGATTTTTTGTGAATTTCTGAGTTGGAATGATCAAACCGTCAAGGCCAACCGGCCATCCCACCGCCAGTTCTCGCGCAATCGTGGATTATTGCGCACATGAAAATACCCCGGCCAGACGGGCGCGGGGCATTTCCAGTACGGTCGCAGATTAGGCTTCCAAAGCCCGGCGCAGCATCTCGACGTCTTCGGCGATCTGGCCATCGGTCAGCTTCAGCTCTTCGATGCGCTTGACGCCGTGCATGACTGTGGTGTGGTCGCGCCCACCGAAACGACGGCCGATTTCCGGCAAAGACCGGCTTGTCAGTTGCTTGCACAGATACATCGCCACCTGACGCGGGCGAGCATAAGACCGGAGACGCTTGGGGCCAATGATGTCGCTGAGCCGGATGTTGTAGTAGTCTGAGACCTTGCGTTGAATCTCTTCGACAGTGATCTTGCGCTCGGATGCGCGTAGCACATCGGCCAGACAATCCTGCGTCAACTCCATATCGATCTCACGCCCAACCAGCGAGGCAAAGGCGAAGAGCCGAGTCAGCGCCCCTTCCAGCACGCGCACATTTGTCGAAATGCGGTGTGCAAGGAATTCCAATACACCATCAGCAATGGTCAGATCGGGGTAAGTGTTGCTGTATTGCTGCACTTTGTTCTGCAGGATTCCCAGACGCAATTCGTAGTCTGTGGGATGAAGATCGACGACAAGGCCGCATTGCAGGCGCGACTTTACCCGGTCTTCAAGATCCTTGATCTCACCCGGCGCGCGATCGGCCGAAATGATGATCTGCTTGTTCTGGTCCACTAGCGCGTTGAAGGTATGAAAGAATTCTTCCTGCGTCGAATCCTTACCCGCGATGAACTGCACGTCATCAACCATAAGCACGTCAACCGAGCGGAACAGATGCTTGAAATCCATCATCCGGCGCTCACGCAGGGCCTGCACAAAACGGTACATGAACTGTTCTGCCGACAGGTACAGAACGTTTAGTTCGGGATGCTTGGTTTTCAGCTCCCAAGCAATGGCGTGCATCAGGTGCGTCTTACCAAGGCCGACACCCCCGTAGAGCACCAGCGGATTGAATGTTACGGGCCCGCCTTCGGAAACGCGGCGCGCGGCGGCGTGAGCCAGCTCATTCGGCTTACCAACAACAAAACTGTCAAAGGTAAAGCGCGCGTCCAGCGGTGCCGCCTGTAACGCCTCAAGCGCATCATGCGAGGCCTCAACAACTGCGGGCTGCGGAACGGCTTGGGGTTTTGGGGTCTCGGCCTGCGCCGGACGGGTCGGAGAATTGGCGGCGGTGCGGAAGGCAAGGCGCTGAACAGGCTCGCCCGCCGTGTTCAGTTCATAGAGAATTAGATCAGCAAAATTTTGACTTACGTAGTTTCCCATGAAGTTGGTCGGCACAGAAAATACTGCGACGCCATCTTGCAATCCCTGAAACTCTAAAGGTTCGATCCAGGTCGTGAAGTTGTTCTTACCAACAGCCTTCATCAACTTGTTCCGCAACTGTCCCCATTTCTCTTGTGTCATTCGGCGCCTCACGCATCCCATTCTTTATTGGCCTGTCAGCCTTATCAAAATAGTCCGGTATACCGGTTTATTGCGTCCACCCACAAGGATACCCTTGCGCCAGGCCACGAGGTCTGGCGGGTCATTTTGACGTTCAGCGCAATCCGATACCGCATTGTCCAACGGTCGGTACAACCCCGAGAACAGGGTGGCGCGTCACAATCCAATTTTTCGACAGGGCCAAGATCATCGGAAAACCCGAGACCCAGAGCAGATCGTCCAATCGACCGAAGCCGATTTTCGAACATTCGTTCCGGATTCCTACTGATGCCCGTCAGTCAGATACCCAGAACAGCCTGTCCCCCCAAGCGAGTGAATCGCTGACTCAGTCGTAGCAAGAGCCCATGGGTCCGGGCAACGAAACTCTGATATTGACTCGGGGTTCAGGGCGAAAGAATCTCTCGGCTTCGTGAAGACGCGGCTTTCCGGCAACAATGAAAAAGGCGCCGCTATGCGCGACGCCTTTTTCGCAAATCAACGCTTGACGCGTTTTCCCAAAGAATCAGCCCAGCGCTTTGACGCGTGCCGACAGGCGCGACATTTTGCGGGCTGCGGTGTTCTTGTGGAAGACACCTTTGGTGACGCCACGCATCAGTTCGGGCTGAGCGGCGCGCAGGGCAGCGGTAGCCGCGTCCTTGTCACCGGATGCGATTGCTTCTTCAACTTTGCGCAGATGTGTGCGGATGCGCGAACGGCGCGCTTTGTTTACAGCAAAACGCTTTTCGTTCTGACGAGCGCGTTTCTTTGCCTGGGGCGAATTTGCCATGTGTCTCTGACCTTTTGTTCGGTACGGTTATCTAGGGTTGCGCGCCACGGACATATCCGCACCGGATCAGAAATCACGAGTGTGAGTCGGGCCAAGCGGGCCGCACGCGCATGTATGACGGCGGTCTCTACCCAAGTTTAAAGGTTTTGCCAAGCTGATTCTTCAAAAGAGCTTCAGTAGCAAAAAGGCGGGACCAAGCCCGCCTGAATTCACTGAATGTCCGTTATCGTCACTTGTCGCGGAACTGAGCCGCACGTTTTTCCAGAAACGCGGACATGCCCTCTTTCTGATCTTCAGTTGCAAACATCGAATGGAACACCCGGCGCTCAAACAGCATGCCCTCGCTCAGCGGCAACTCATAGCTGCGGTTCACGGCTTCCTTGGCCGCGATTGCCGTGATCTGCGACTTCTCAGCGATCTTCTGCGCCGCACCGGTTGCTTCTTCTATCAGCTTCTTGGCAGGCACGACACGGCTGACCAGCCCCGCACGCTCGGCCTCTTCCGCGTCCATGAACCGACCGGTCAAGTTCATATCCATCGATTTGGACTTGCCTACAAACCGTGTCAAACGCTGGCTGCCGCCGAGTCCTGCGATGACGCCCAGATTGATCTCGGGCTGGCCGAACTTGGCTGTATCCGCCGCGATGATGAAATCACACAGCATTGCCAGCTCACAACCTCCGCCCAGCGCATAACCCGCAACAGCGGCAATGATCGGTTTGCGGATCGCCGAAACCCGGTCATTCGCGTCGGCAAAAAGGTTGATGTTGAAGACATCGACATAGCTCATCTCGGACATCTCTTTGATGTCCGCACCAGCCGCAAAAGCTTTGTCAGAGCCGGTGATGACGATGCAGCGCACCTTGTCGTTGCTGTCTGCTTCTTCCAGCGCATCACACAACTCACCCAGTAACTGGGTGTTCAGCGCATTCATCGCATCTGGTCTGTTGAGCTTGATTAGGGCGACGTGGTCTTCGATTTCGACGATGATCGTCTCAAAAGCCATGAGGTGTAAGCTTCCGGTTGTTCCGTTCAAGTACGATTCCTTACCACGCGATTTCGCTGGATCAAGTTATCTTTGGCATTGCGCGCAATAGAAGGATGAGCGACCGGACTGAGTGATTCTCTTGATTTCACCACTACATCCATTGGTTCTGCAGGGCCTTCCCTCACGCCCATAAACATCAAAACTATGCTGAAAATATCCAAGTTCTCCATCGGCTTGGCGGAAATCACGTAAGGATGAACCACCCGCTTCAATCGCGTCTTGCAACACCTGGCGGATGATCGGAACCAGCGCTCCGACACGCAACGCAGAAATCTGCCCGGCTTTGCGACGTGGCGACACCTTGCCGCGATAAAGCGCTTCGCAGACGTAGATATTTCCCAATCCGGCAACGATTCCCTGATCCAGCAACGCGGATTTGACCGGGCTATTCTTACCTTTGAACGCCTCAATGAGGTGCTGTTCGTGGAAATCGTTACCCAATGGTTCAGGTCCCAGAACTGACAGCAGCTTGTGATCCTCTGCCGTGGCCGTCGGCAGCAGGTCCATGGCTCCGAACCGACGCGGATCGTTAAAAGTTATACGGGCGCCGTTGGCCATATGAAAGACTACGTGATCATGCTTTTCCGGCATCGGGTGTTTGTGGGCAAATTGCCCTAGAGGATCACCAGAAACGGTCATACGCCCGGACATGCCAAGATGGATCAGCAGTGTTTCTCCACTGTTCAGATCGGCCAGAATGTATTTCGACCGTCTACGCAATCGGTCGACGCGCTGCCCAGTCAGTCGTTCAGCCATCCGTTCGGGGAAAGGCCAGCGCAAATCGGGGCGGTTTACGTCCGCCCTTTGGATTACGACGCCTTCCATCGCCGGGGATAGACCGCGTCTTACTGTCTCGACCTCGGGCAATTCGGGCATTAGATGGCTCCTATTCCAAAGGGCCGCATTGTGCCCGCCTCTTATGGCCCTATAACAGAGGCGAAATTCGACGAACGGCAAGGCAAATGTCCAACAACAGCGACAAGACCACTCATTTCGGGTTTGAAACCGTGCGCGAGGCCGACAAGGCCGGGCGCGTACAGGGCGTGTTCAACTCGGTCGCCTCGAAATACGATGTGATGAACGATGTCATGTCGATGGGCATTCACCGGGTCTGGAAAGATGCAATGATGGATTGGCTTGCCCCGCGCCCCGGTCAACGGTTGCTGGACGTTGCAGGTGGGACCGGAGATATCTCTTTTCGCTTCCTGAGACGCGCGGGCCACGGCCATGCCACGGTTCTGGACCTGACAGAGCCTATGCTGGTCGAAGGCCGCCAGCGCGCCGAGGCCGACCAGATGTCCGACAGTCTGAACTGGGTGGTGGGCGATGCGATGTCCCTGCCGTTCGAGGACAATACGTTCGACGTCTATACAATTTCCTTCGGCATCCGGAATGTTACCCGCCCGCAAGAGGCATTGAACGAGGCCTATCGCGTGCTGAAACCCGGTGGCCGCCTGATGGTGCTTGAATTCAGCCAACTGCCCAATGACGGACTGCAAAAGCTTTATGACCTCTACAGCTTCAACGTCATTCCACGCATGGGCAAATTAATCGCCAATGACTACGACAGCTATCAATACCTGGTGGAATCGATCCGCAAGTTCCCGGATCAGGAGACATTCCTGAGCATGGTCCGCGCCGCCGGGTTCGAAAACGCCAAGTACCGCAATCTCAGCATGGGTATCGCGGCACTGCATTCCGGCTGGAAGATCTAGATGCGCGGCCCACACAACATTATCCGCCTGATCCGCACAGGCGCAACGCTCGAGCGCACGGGTGCCATGAACGTGGTATTAGACGCGTTCGAAGCTCCTCGGGCTATCCGCATTCTCGCACATGTTCTGGGCAAACCATTTCAGTGGCTGGGGTACAAAGGGGATCCCCAGATGCCGCCCGCAACCCGCGCCCTAACTGCTCTTGGACCCGCCTATATCAAGTTCGGACAAGTCCTTTCGACCCGCCCCGACGTGGTTGGAAATGAACTAGCTGAACAACTGCGTGTCTTGCTGGATAAGCTTCCGCCATTCTCCAAGGCCGAAGCCATGGCCGAGGTCGAGAAAGAGCTGGGCCAACCCCTTTCAGAAATGTTCAGCGATTTCAGTGAGCCTATCGCCGCAGCCTCAATCGCTCAGGTCCACAAAGCTAAGCTGGCCAGCACGGGTGAAGATGTTGCCGTCAAAGTCCTGCGCCCCGGAATTGAACGCGCCTTCCGTAAAGATGTAGACGCCTTTTATTTCGCCGCCCGAATTGTCGACCTGTTTGCCCCCGGTGCTCGTCGTTTGCGCCCTATGGAGGTGATCGAGCATTTTGACGGAGTTGTCCGCGGCGAGTTGGACCTGCGCCTGGAAAGCGCTGCTGCTTCGGAATACGCCGCCAACACCAAGGATGATTCCGGGTTCTGGCTGCCTCCGGTCGTCTGGTCCTTGTCCGCACGCCGGGTGATGACACTCAGCTGGGCCGATGGAATCCCGCTGGGCGACAATGACGCGCTGGACGCTGCAGGCCACAATCGCAGCGATCTGGCAGAACGTGTGTTGCGCCTTTTCCTGCTGCACGCCCTTCGCGATGGCTATTTCCATGCGGATATGCACCAAGGGAACCTGAAGGTCGCCGCGAATGGAGATATTATTGCCTATGACTACGGCATCATGGGGCATATCGACGAATACACCCGTCGGGTCTATGCCGAAATCCTCTTCGGCTTCATCCGCCGCGACTACAAACGCGTAGCCGAGGTCCATTTCGAGGCCGGCTATGTCCCTGCCAACCAGGATGTCGACGAATTCGCCCGCGCCTTGCGCGCAGTCGGAGAACCCATCTTCGGCATGGACGCGACCCATATCTCCATGGGCCGACTGCTCAGCTATCTGTTTGAGGTCACAGAGCGCTTCGGCATGGAAACCCGAACCGAACTGATTCTTCTGCAGCGCACCATGGTCGTGGTCGAAGGCGTTGCCCGATCACTCGACGATCATATGAATATCTGGGAAGTCGCGCGCCCGGTCGTCGAGGATTATATCAAAAGCTCCATCGGCCCCCGGGCCGCCCTGAGAGATTTTGGTAAGACCGCAATGGTGCTGGCCCGTTTCGGCCCACGCTTACCTGCGCTGGTAGAAAACGCCCTGATTGCGCAAACCACGAAAGATGACCAGCAAACTTCCGGCAAGACAACCTTGCTGCTACCTGCCGCCCTTGGCGCAGCCGTTGGAATCGCAGCCACACTTGTCGTGATGACATTCAGCTGACAACAATCCGCCTACTTGATCTGGCCACAAATATCTTCGGGGGGGGATCGCGCCGCCTGCGCGATTGGGGGGGGCAGACAGCCCCCTCCGCTCGACCTCAATCAGAGCCGCTCGATAGCAAGGGCAATCCCCTGCCCACCGCCAATACACATAGTGATAAGCGCCTTGGAACCACCAACTCGCTCCAACTCATACAGCGCTTTCAGGGTGATAATCGCCCCAGTTGCCCCCACAGGGTGCCCCAACGCAATCGCACCGCCATTCGGATTGACCTTAGCGGCATCCAATCCAAGCTCTTGATTGACGGCCAGGGCTTGTGCGGCAAAAGCTTCGTTACTCTCGACCACATCGAAATCACCCGCCGACAGCCCTGTCTTCTTGAACAAGTTCTGCACTGCAGGAACCGGTCCAATTCCCATTACTTCGGGCCGCACTCCGGCATGCGCATATCCCAATATCCCTGCCTTTGGTTTCAATCCGGCCTTTTCAGCAGCATCTGACGTCGCCAGAACCATCGCCGCAGCCCCATCGTTGATACCCGATGCATTCCCGGCCGTGACGCGTCCTTCTTTCTTGAACACTGGACGAAGGCCCGCCAACGCCTCAGCTGTGGTGGCCTTGGGATGCTCATCCACCTTAAAGTCAACCATCTCGCGTTTGACTTTCACCTGCACAGGCGTGATCTGGCTTTCGAAATATCCAGCGTCGATCGCTGTTGCCGCTCGGCTCTGGCTGGTTAAGGCAAACGCATCCATCTGTTCACGACTGATCTGATGTTCGTCGGCCACATTCTCAGCCGTCACACCCATATGACCGGTTCCGAAAGGACAGTTCAGCGCGCCCAACATCATGTCCAGTGAGGTGACGTCGCCCATCTTGGCGCCCCATCTGGCCTGAGGCACGATGTAGGGGCTGCGTGACATGCTCTCCGCTCCACCAGCCACAGCGAAATCAGCATCGCCCAGTATCAGAGACTGCACCGCTGACACAATCGCCTGCGCGCCGGAGCCACACAAACGATTTACGTTCATCGCCGGAGTCCCATTCGGAATGCCCGCCTGCATCGCTGCTACGCGCGACAGGTACATATCGCGGGGTTCAGTGTTGATCACATGACCGAAAACCACATGCCCGATTTGCCCACCTTCGACACCCGACCGTTCAAGCGCGGCTTCGGTCGCCACGGTCGCCAGATCAATCGGCGCGGTCGAAGCCAACGCACCGCCAAAAGTGCCGATGGCAGTACGTGCGCCATCCAGAATAACAATATCGGTCATGGATCACTCCTCCTGAGTTTGGCCGTAGTATGCACCCGCAGAAACCCTCTGTCGCCTGAGACGTCCCGTCACAGACGGAATTGACATCTATCGATTCAAGGCGCATGAAATTCCGTCATGACGGACAAGACAGACGATATCCTGACACGCCTTCCGACACGCCTTAAAGAGGCGCGCCGGGCCCAGGGCCTTTCCCTCGAAGCGGTCGCGAATCTCAGCGGCGTATCGCGATCCATGGTCAGCCAGATCGAGAGGGGAGAAAGCAGCCCCACAATTTCGACATTGTGGAACCTGACCCGAGCTCTGCAGGTGGATTTTGCCGGGTTGCTGGAAGACACGAAGACAACCGACCAGATCGAGATTCTCAAAAACTCCGAAGTGCCCAGCATCGATAACATGGGAGAGAACTGCCGCATCCGGATCCTCTCACCGCCAGAAGAGGCCGGCGGTCACGAGGTCTATGACATTCAGCTCGACAAAAACGGCGCCCTGAACAGCCAACCCCATGCGCGCGGTGCACGGGAACAATTGACCGTGTTGGAAGGGTCAGTTCGAGTTACTTCAGGCGCGGCAGTGAGCGAACTCCGGCAGGGTGATACAGCCCGATATGCCGCTGACGTCGCGCATTCCATTTCTGCCGACAGCCCTGCGCGTGTTTTCCTAATTGTAAAAAACGCCTGACTCAGCGATAATCCGCCTTCACGGATATTTTTCCGTAATTTCGTAAATCCCCTATTTGGGATATTCGTCCGTTATGTTAGAAGCGCGACTCAGTTGAACGGAGGTCGCCATGGCAGATGCATTCCTGTCCCACATCACGGACACCCTTAAGCAGATCGAATCCGAAGGTCTGTACAAGCGTGAACGAATGATCACCTCGCCTCAGGGCGGTGAGATTACTGTGGGCGGAAAGCAGGTCATCAACCTGTGCGCCAACAACTATCTGGGCCTGGCCGATCACCCCGCCCTGATCGACGCCGCCAAGAACGCCATGGAACCAAAAGGGTTCGGCATGGCCTCGGTCCGCTTTATCTGCGGCACGCAGGATATTCACCGCGAGCTTGAGCAACGGCTGGCCAAGTTCCTGAATAAAGATGATTCAATTCTGTTCGCTGCCTGTTTCGATGCCAATGGCGGGCTGTTTGAGCCTTTGTTAGGGCCTGAAGACGCAATCATCTCGGATAGTCTGAACCACGCGTCAATCATCGATGGCGTAAGGCTCTGCAAGGCCAAACGCTATCGCTATCTAAACAATGACATGAACGACCTCGAAGCCTGGTTGAAACAGGCACGCGAAGACGGGGCGCGGCATATCATGATCGCCACCGACGGCGTTTTTTCGATGGATGGCTATCTGGCCAATCTGCCAAAAATACGCGAGCTGGCCGATAAGTACGACGCCATCGTCATGGTCGATGATTGCCACGCCACGGGCTTCATGGGGCCAAACGGTGCGGGCACGCCGGATCACTTCGGCGTTGACGTGGATATTCTGACGGGAACTCTGGGCAAGGCACTTGGGGGGGCAATCGGCGGCTACATCGCCGGGCCGCAGCCAGTGATCGATCTGCTACGGCAGCGGGCGCGGCCCTATCTGTTCTCAAACTCGCTGCCGCCATCTATCGTTGCTGCCGGTCTGGAAGCAATCCGTCTGGTTGAAGAGGGAGACATGCTGCGTGCCCAACTGTTCGGCAACGCCAAATACTGGCGTGCAGGGCTGGAAAAGCTGGGATTTGATCTGCTGCCCGGTGAGCATCCGATTATTCCGGTCATGCTGGGAGAAGCGACATTGGCACAAGAGATGGCGGACCAGTTGTTTGACGAGGGCGTTTACGTTTCAGGGTTCTTCTTCCCGGTCGTCCCGCGTGGTCAGGCACGGATCAGAACACAGATGAATGCGGCTCTAACAAAGGATGAATTAGACCGTGCGCTGGCAGCCTTTGGCAAGGTCGGAAAAAATCTGGGGGTAATTTGATGCGACCCAACACGATGAAAGCACTGGAAAAATCCAAGCCCGAGGAAGGTCTTTGGATGGTTCAGGCCCCAGTGCCCGAGATTGGACCAGACGAGGTACTGATCCGCATAAACAGAACCGGCATCTGCGGCACAGATATCCATATCTGGAATTGGGATGACTGGGCCGCAGCCACAGTACCAGTGCCGATGATCACCGGCCACGAATTCGCAGGCGAAATCGTCGAGATTGGTCGCAACGTTACTGGGCTTGAGATCGGCCAGCGCTGCTCGGGCGAAGGGCACCTGATCGGAACCGAAAGTCGCCAGAGTCGCGCTGGCAAGTTCCATCTGGACCCCGGAACGCGGGGCATCGGCGTAAACGAACAAGGTGCCTTTGCCCAGTTTTTGAAACTGCCCGCCTTCAACGTGATACCTTTGCCAGATGATGTGCCGGATGAGATTGGCGCGATCCTCGACCCGCTGGGCAACGCGGTTCATACCGCGCTGAGCTTCGATCTGCTGGGCGAGGATGTTCTGATAACAGGCGCAGGCCCGATCGGCATAATGGCAGCGGCTGTCGCACGCCATGCAGGTGCGCGAAACGTCGTGATCACCGATATCAATGCAGATCGGCTGAAGCTGGCGGAATATGTGGTGCCGTCGATACGTACGGTTAATGTGACCACTGAAGAGTTGCCCGATGTGATCGCCGAACTGGGGATGAAAGAAGGCTTTGACGTGGGTTTGGAGATGTCGGGCTCGCAGGCAGCTTTGGATCAGATGGTCGAAGCGCTAGTCATGGGCGGTAAGATCGCACTGCTGGGCATCCCGCCGGGCCAATCCCCGGTCGACTGGAGCCGCATTGTCTTTAAAGCCATCACTATCAAGGGCGTTTACGGCCGTGAGATGTTTGAGACATGGTACAAGATGATTGCTATGCTGCAGAACGGTTTGGACGTAAGCCGCGTGATCACCCATCAGTTTGGTGTTGACGATTTTGCCGAAGGATTTGCAGCAATGAAGTCGGGCCTGTCCGGCAAAGTTGTTCTGGACTGGACCTGACCCTCTGGATAGTTGCAAAACTGGCCCATACACAGGGATCGCGCAACCAACCGGAGGAGTAAGATGGGCAGCACGAAAGATGACCGACTGCTGGAACGCGGAATCGAGGATTCTCTGGTCACCGATTTCGCTGAGACGCATCGCAAAAGCTATGGCGACTTTCTGCAACTCAAAACCCTGTTGAATCTGCAAAAGACCTTTCAGGATCCTGCTCAGCCCGATGAGATGTTATTCATCATCATCCATCAGGTCAGCGAGCTGTGGCTGAAGCTGATGCATCACCAGTTGGTCGAAGTGCGGCGCTTCCTGCAGCAAGATGATTTCGGCCCGGCGATGAAGAATCTCGACCGGATCAAGGCGATCCAGCGGCAGTTGATCACCGCTTGGGAAACGCTGCTGACCATGACGCCCGCCGACTACATGACGTTTCGCGATGCGTTAGGCAGTTCGTCAGGCTTTCAGAGTTACGGTTACCGCCAGATCGAGTTCATATTGGGCAACAAGGATGCTTCGACCCTCAAGGTTCATGAACACGATCCGGAGGTCATGGAGATGCTGAGCGCAGCGCTAACCAAACCGTCCCTTTATGACGAAGTGCTGCACATGCTGGCACGGCAGGGGTTCGATGTACCGCAAGACCTGATCGAACGTGACTATTCACAATCCTATTCCGGCGACCCGCGCGTCGTGAAAATCTGGTGCGAGATTTTTCAGGATACCGGCAAGTATTGGGACCTCTATGCTCTGGCCGAAAAGCTGATGGACGTCGAATCGCTGTTCCAGCGCTGGCGATTCGACCACGCCACGGCAGTCGAACGTGTCATCGGGATGCAACCTGGAACAGGTGGCTCGAGCGGCGTGGCCTTTCTGCGCAAGGCACTGGAATTGCGCTTCTTCCACGACCTCTACGATATGCGCACCGAGCTGATGTATGCGGGAGACTGAGGCATGCTTTATCGCGGGTTCACCCAAGATCAACTTGAACAGGAATACTCCCCCAGTTCGATAATTGGTGGCGACCTGACGCCGTATTTGGATAGTTATGTTGCGCTCAGCGCGCAGGCCCGGGCACGGATGGATGTGCGCGAAAACCTTGCTTATGGCGTCAGTCCGGCGCAGGTTCTGGATTTCTTCCCCTCCTCAGACGCAAACGCACCTTTGCATGTGTTCATTCACGGAGGGTATTGGCAGGCGCTCAGCCAGCGCGAATCCGCCCCGATGGCACCGGTGCTACACGAAAACGGGCAGGCCTTTGCGACCCTGAATTACACACTCGCCCCTGAAGCTAGGTTGGGGCAGATGGTCGAAGAATGTCGCGATGCCTTGCTGTGGCTTGCATCACAGGCCGAGTTATTGGGCTTCGATCCATCAAACATCACCCTGTCAGGTCATAGCGCAGGTGCGCATCTGGTAGCGATGGTCATGGCCACCTCATCCAGCGCGTTGGCGCAGGCGGGTCTAAGAGTGCGTAACGTAATTCTGATCAGTGGCGTTTACGATTTGGAGCCGATTAGCCTAACTTCGGTAAATGATCCCTTGCAACTGACTAAGGTCGAGATTCACGATCTTTCTCCATGCCTCAATCTGCCCGCGCCAGGGCCGCGCTACAGGGTAACGGTTGCTGAAAGAGATACACCAGAGTTTGTTCGACAAAGCCGTGACTATGCGGAGTTGCTACGAAAAGCAGGACATTCGGTCAGTTTCGACCTTCAACAGGGTAAACATCACTTCGACATCATCATGCCTTCGGGCTCGTTTTTGTCGTCGCGCAGCGAGTAACCCCAAAAAGAAAACAGCGGCCCAATTGAGCCGCTGTCTTAAATCTCTCGAGGTAAGCCAGATCAGTCGAGCGTCCGGGTCACTTCTTCGCGTTCGAAGATCTCGATCACGTCACCTGCGCGGATGTCGTCGTAGTTTTCGAACGCCATACCGCATTCCTGACCCGACTGAACTTCGGTCACTTCGTCCTTGAAACGCTTCAGCGTCTTCAGCGTGCCTTCGTGAATCACCACGTTGTCGCGCAGCAGACGAACACCAGCGGAACGACGCGCCACGCCTTCGGTGACCAGACAGCCGGCAACTTTGCCAACGCCGGTAACCTTGAAGACTTCGCGGATCTCGGCGTAACCGATGAACTTCTCGCGGATTTCGGCGCTCAGCAAGCCGGATGCGGCTGCTTTCACGTCGTCCACGAGGTCATAGATCACCGAATAATACCGGATCTCGACGCCTTTCTGGTTCGCAGTGTTTCGCGCTGACGCATTTGCACGAACGTTGAAGCCAAAGATCGGAGCGCCCGAGGCTTCGGCCAGGCCGACATCCGTTTCGGTAATCGCGCCAACACCCGAGTGCAGAACGCGTACGCGCACTTCCTCATTGCCGATCTTCTCCATCGCCTGAACGATGGCTTCGGCAGAACCCTGCACGTCAGCTTTCATCAAGATCGGCAGCTCGGTGACGTTCTCGTCTTCTTTGGCCTTCTGCATCAGCTGCTCAAGGGTGGTCGCGGCACCAGCTGCGGCGCGCTTGTCCTTGGCTGCTTGCTCACGATAGGCAGCAATCTCACGGGCCTGCGCTTCGGTCTCGGTCACGTTCAGAACGTCGCCCGCTTCAGGCGTACCGTTCAGACCAAGAACCTCAACGGGAACCGACGGGCCGGCTTCTTTGACGCGGTCGCCTTTGTCGTTGATCAACGCACGGACCTTACCATACTGCTCACCCACGACGAAGATATCACCCTGACGCAGAGTGCCGTTCTGAACCAGAACGGTGGCAACGGGACCACGGCCCACATCAAGCTGCGCCTCGATCACGGCACCTTGGGCGGCGCGGTCGGGGTTGGCTTTCAGTTCCAGAATCTCGGCCTGCAGCGCGATGGCTTCCAGCAGTTCATCGAGACCTTGACCGGTGATGGCGGACACTTCGACGTCCTGAACCTCACCTGACATCTTTTCGACGATGACTTCGTGCTGCAGCAGATCGGTCCGCACCTTGTCCGGGTTCGCATCCGGCTTATCGACCTTGTTGATCGCCACGATCATCGGCACTTCGGCCGCCTTGGCGTGGTTGATCGCCTCGATCGTCTGCGGCATCACCGCATCATCGGCAGCCACAACCAGAACCACGATATCAGTGACCTGAGCACCGCGCGACCGCATTGAAGTAAAGGCTGCGTGGCCCGGCGTATCAAGGAAGGTCAGCGTGGTGCCACCATCGGTTTTCACCTGATAGGCGCCGATATGCTGGGTAATGCCACCGGCTTCGCCTGCCACAACGCGCGCGTCACGAATCGCGTCCAGCAATGATGTCTTACCATGGTCAACGTGGCCCATGATGGTGATGACCGGCGGTCGCGGCTGCAGATCGTCATCGCTGTCTTCGACTTCTTTGATGACGTCTTCAACATCCGAATCAGAGACGCGGGTCACCTTGTGCCCAAACTCTTCGATGATCAGCTCAGCGGTATCAGCGTCGATGGTCTGGTTCTGCGTGACCATCATGCCCATCTGCATCAGCGATTTGACAACGTCAGCCACGCGCTCGGCCATACGGTTGGCCAGTTCCGAGACCATGATCGCCTCGGGCAACTGAACGTCGCGGATCACCTTTTCCCGCTCGACCGGGCCGCCCATGGCTTTCTGGCGCGCACGCTCCTGCTTGCGCTTCATCGCAGCCATTGAACGCTGACGATTACCTTCACCACCGGTGGCCTGACCCAATGTCAGCTTGCCCGAACGGCGGTTGTCGTCACGGCCTTTGCCGCGGCCACGCTGCTCGCGCTCGCGGTCTTGCTTGCGGGGTGTAGCCGCTGGCGCCGGTTTGTTGGCCGGACCGCGTGCCGTACGCGGTTGTTCTTCGGGCGCGGGTGCCGCGGCAGCGCGCTTGGCGGCTTCTTCCGCCTCTTTGCGCTTGCGTTCTTCTTCTTCGGCCTTGGCACGAGCACGCTCTTCAGCCTCACGCTGTTCGCGTTCCTTGGCTTCCTGTTCGGCCCGGCGGCGCGCACGTTCTTCTTCACGCGCCTTCTCTTGTGCCTCGCGGGCAGCGGCCTCTTCAGCCTCGCGCGCTTTGGCAGCTTGCAACGCCTTCATTCGGCGCGCCATTTCCGCATCGGAAATACCCGCCGGACGACGCGAAGGATCACCCGAAGGTGCCGCACCACCACTTGGTTTGGTCGCGCCCGGCTTGGGTACGACCACGCGTTTGCGTTTGGTCTCCACCACGACATTCTTGGTACGTCCGTGGCTGAAACTCTGTTTCACATTTCCGGGGCGTGCCCCGCCACGAAGACCCAATGTCTTTTTGCCGTCACTATCGCTCATTAAGCTTCTTACCCTTCCGAGCGGCCCTTGCCGCCGTCATCCTTTTCGCGCAAGCCACGCAGGCGCTGCGCTTCCTCTACAACACGTTTGGCGAGTCCGCCAGAGGCCATGGCCGCATGAATCACGGTTTGGCGCCCAAATGCCGCCCCAAGCTCATCCGCAGTCAGCCAGCCGATGTATTTTCCAAAGTGCGGCGTGCTGAGTTTCGACTTACCGCGCCCCGATCCGTCCGAGGCTTGAATCAACACCTGGGCCTCTTCCCGGTCCAGCCACGACTTGACCTTTTCATATCCGGCGACCGCATCTCCGGACTTGCGCGCCAAACTGATCAGCTCGATCACCCGGCGCGCCACCTGTTTTTCAACCTCATCGGTCAGATCTTTGGCCGCACTCACTTGCGCCTTGAACCCGCGCGAGAACAGTTTCTTGCTCACCGCTTTGTCCAATGCCGCGCGATCCGCCGACACGTAGACTCCGCGCCCCGGCAATTTCGCCGCGACATCGGGAAAGACCTGACCGTCTGGCCCCGCCACAAAGCGGATCAAGCCATATTTAGGCTGAACCTCGCCCGTGGCGATGCACTTACGCTCTGGCCCATCCGACCGATCCTTATGGACGCCACCGCGACCCATGTGCGCCACCCGAGGCCTGCGATCAGGCCTCGACCTCCTCATCGGTTGCTTCACCGTCTTCTTCGGCCTGCTCCAATTCAGCCGGATCAACCCAGCCCAGCATGATGCGCGCCGTCATGACCAAGTCCTGAGCCTCTTCCAGCGTCACGCCGAAAGGTTCCAGAACACCATCATCCTTGATGCGTTCGCCATCGACCGTTGTCCAGCCACCGGCCAGTTCCCAGTCAGCGCAGGTTGCGAAGTCTTCCAGCGTCTTCACATCATCCTTGGCCAGCGCCTCTACCATCTGGGGTGTCAGGCCTTCGAATTCAATGAGGCTGTCCTCGGCGCCCAGCGCACGGGCCGCATCCAACGCCGCCTTGGCTTGTGCTTCCAGGAATTCGCGCGCACGGGTCTGCAGTTCTTGCGCGGTGCCTTCATCCACACCGTCGATGACCAGCAGTTCCTCGATTTCGACGTAAGCCACTTCTTCGAGGTTGGTGAACCCTTCCGATACCAGCAACTGGGCAAAGAACTCGTCCAAATCCAGCGTTTCCATGAACAGCTGTGTACGGGCTTCGAACTCTTTCTGACGGCGCGCCGATTCTTCGGCTTCGGTCATGATGTCGATGTCCAGATTGGTCAGCTGGCTGGCCAGACGCACGTTCTGACCGCGGCGACCGATGGCGAGGCTCAGTTGCTCTTCCGGGACAACAACTTCGATCTTGCCGGCTTCTTCGTCCAGAACCACCTTGGAAACCTCTGCAGGCTGCAGTGCGTTCACCAGGAAGGTCGGCTGATCTTCGTTCCACGGAATGATGTCGATCTTTTCACCCTGCAGCTCGTTCACAACGGCCTGCACGCGGCTGCCGCGCATACCGACGCAAGCACCGACCGGGTCGATCGAGCCGTCATACGAAATCACGGCAATCTTGGCGCGCGAGCCGGGGTCACGGGCCACGGCCTTGACCTCGATGATGCCATCATAGATTTCGGGCACTTCCATTTTGAACAGCTCGGCCATGAATTCCGGCGCGGTGCGCGACAGGAAGATCTGGTGGCCACGCACCTCGCGGCGTACTTCCTTGATATAGGCGCGCACACGGTCATTCGGGCGATAGCTTTCGCGGCCAATCTTGTCATTGCGGCGCAGAACGGCTTCGGCACCGCCCAGATCGACGATGACGTTGCCGAATTCCTCGCGCTTGACCGCACCGTTGATGATGGTGCCCGCGCGATCCTTGAATTCTTCGTACTGACGGTCGCGCTCTGCTTCGCGGACCTTCTGCAAGATCACCTGCTTGGCGGATTGTGCCGCGATACGGCCCATCTCAACCGGCGGAACCTCTTCAACGAAGACATCACCGACCTCAGGGTTTTCCATATATTGTTTGGCCTGCTCAACGGTGAACTCAGCCTGATAGTTCTCAAGTTCTTCATCTTCAACCACGGTACGGACGCGGGTAAAGGTCGCCTTGCCGGTTTTGCGGTCGATCGACACGCGGATATCCATCTCCGCGCCGTAACGGCTCTTGGCGGCACGGGCGAGCGATTCCTCCATCGCTTCGACAACCAGACCGGGGTCGATCATCTTTTCGCGGGCCACGGCCTCGGCGGTCTGCAGCAGCTCCAGCTGGTTGGCTGAGGTGATTGCCATCAGTTCGTCTCCTCTTCGGACCCTTCGGTCTCTATCTCGTCGAAAGCGTTTTCGTTCAAGGCGCCGGCGTCTTTGCGCTGGCGCAGCATTTCCTTGATCAGTTCATCAGTCAGGACCAGCTTGGCGTCGCTCAGCCAGTCGAATTGCAGACCGATGGTGATTGTCTCATCCCCCTCGGGGATGTTGATCAGAACCTCATCCCCTTCGATCCCGGCCAGTTCACCCTTAAAGCGGCGGCGGCCGTCGATCAGTTCAGCGGTCTCAATCTTGGCCTCGTATCCTTCGAAGGTCTCGAAATCCTTGAGACGGGTCAGAGGGCGGTCGATGCCGGGGCTGGACACTTCAAGCGTATAGGCATCAAGAATCGGGTCCTCGACGTCAAGCGTGGCACTCACTGCGTTCGAAATCTCGGCGCAGTCATCTACTTCGATGCCGCCATCGGGCTTGTCAGCCATGATCTGCATCGTGGTGGTCTTGCCGCTCATCAGGCGGATGCGCACCAGCTCATACCCTAGATCCTCGATCACGGGTGTGATGATCTCGGCCAGTCGCCGGTCAATGGCTGCTTTGGCTATCAGGTCGTTTGTCATTCAGGTTCTCAACCCTGTCATCGGGCACAAAAAAACGGGCGCGCGGCCCGTCGAAATTTCCGGTGGAGCCCCGGACCAGAAGTCCAACGCGCCGCTGTTGCAACAGCATATACGCAGGCTTTTCCGAGTCTGCAACCCCCGGCGAAAATCGTGATCGGATTTAGGCCAGCCACCACCGCTCGGCGATGCGCCCATCGTCCAGCGACCCCTTGCCAATCTGACGCGGCATGCCGACATGCGCGGCCACCGCCAGCGCCATGTCGGTCTTACCTGGATGGTATCTGAGGCCGCGTTGATCCTTTAGCTCATCACCTTCGGGCAGGGCAGCAATGTCCACATAGCCATCCCGCAAAGCCTCGGCCCGCACACGCGCATCAGGGATCACAATGATTTCCAACGCATCAGCCCAACCCGCGTGGCCATTTTTGTAGTGGCCCGCCACCTTGCACCCAAGGAAATGGCGAGAATCCTCGGCCCGTTCTACACGATAGCACCCCGTGCCCGTTGCCGTGTTCAATGGGGTAACTCCCTGCCCGTCACGTGTCACGACAAACCGACTGTCGGCAAGCAAGAAGGGCAAACCAGGATTGGGCGCGGCCAGTTCCAACCTAACGCGATCAGGGGCTAGGGCCTCCGCGCGTCCGATGTCTGAAAATACCGCCGCTACATCGTCTGCATGCATGGCGGATCCATCATGGAACATCGCGTCGTCGCGTAGATCAAAGCTCCATACACGCGCGTGTTCTTCAGCCTGCCAAGCTTTTGCCAACTCGCCGCGCAAGGTCCCATCTGATGCGACTTCGGTCAGGGTGTCGAACACGGCCCCGCGCGCTAATATTTCCAAACTCTCATCGCGCGGAACCGCAAGCCGCAGCTTGCCACCTGTCTTTGGTGTATCCGCCAGCGACCCGCCCGTCGCCGCCAGCAAGGCGGCGGCAGCACCCGAGGCAAACAATGCACGACGGTCGATCCTGGTCATGCCGTACCCTCCGCCACGCGGTCCATAATCCGGACCAGCTCAACGCTTATACCCGGTTCTGACAAGGCGTGCCCTGCCTGGCGCACCATTTTCAAGTCAACGCCAGGCCATCGCTGCGCCAGGTTCCAGGCCGCTTGCGGTGGACAGATCATATCATACCTTCCCTGCACGATATGGCCGGGAATATGCGCGATACGGTCCATCTGGTCCAGAATCTGGCCGTCATACTCGAGAAACGCACCGTTCCTGAAATAGTGATTTTCCAGACGTGCAAAGGTACGGGCGTATTCCCCGGGGCTTTCCCCAACCGATCCGTTGGTGTGGATTGAGGCCAGAGCGTTCTCCCAATGAGACCAAGCGCGCGCAAAGAGGATCTCGGTCGCACGATCGCCCGAAAAGAGACGCTTGTGATAGGCATTGATCGCGTCAGACTGTTCGGCCTCGGGCAACAGGGATGCAAACTTGGCCCACTGTTCCGGCCAAAACTTGCCCGCACCGCCACCATAAAACCAATCGAGCTCGGCCTGTGTCGCCAGAAACACGCCGCGCAACACCAAACGGTTGACCCGATCCGGGTGTGTCTGCGCGTAAATCAAAGCCAGTGTTGCACCCCAGCTGCCGCCAAAGACAATCCAGTCCTCGATACCAAACAGCGTTCGCAACCGTTCGATATCCGCGACCAGATGCCAGGTCGTATTGTCTTCGACCGAGGCCGTGGGCCTTGAACGGCCACAACCGCGCTGATCAAAGAGAATCACCCGGTAGACATCCGGGTCGAAATAGCGCCGCATCGCGGGGCTGCAACCGCCACCCGGCCCACCATGCAGCACCACGACCGGTATCCCATTGGGATTACCGCATTGTTCCACATAAATGCGGTGCCCATCGCCCATATCAACGACGCGCTGATCGAACGGATCGATCGGCGGGTAAAGATATTGAACTGCGCGCTTTTGGTCCGGGTACTTATCCATTACGGCCCTATATAGTCCTTAAGCGTAAAAGAGCACACGGAGACAGGAATGCAAGCGCATCCGAACACGGTCGACCCGTCCGAGATCGCAAAATTCGAGGCGATGGCCGCCGAATGGTGGGACCCACATGGGAAATTCAAACCTTTGCACATGCTGAATCCGTGCCGTCTGGATTATATCACACAGCAGATCGCGGGTGAGTTCGACCGCGATCTCAAGACTTCACATCCCTTTGAGGGGCTGCGCCTGCTGGATATCGGCTGCGGCGGCGGGCTGCTGAGCGAACCGATGGCGCGATTGGGCGCGACGGTCGTGGGCGCCGACGCCGCTGAAGGCAACCTGCTCGTCGCCCGCATCCATGCCGAGCAATCGGGGTTGCAAATCGATTATCGCCACACCACCGCCGAGGACATGGCAGCCGCAGGTGAGCAGTTTGACGTGGTGCTGAACATGGAAGTGGTCGAACATGTGGCCGATCCGCTGGGTTTCCTGACCGCCTCGCAGCAGTTGTTGAAACCGGGCGGGCTGCTGATCTGCTCGACCATCAACCGCAACCCGAAATCCTATGCTATGGCGATTTTCGGGGCCGAGGTCGTCATGCGCTGGCTGCCGCGCGGCACGCATGAGTGGAACAAGTTCATCACGCCGGATGAGCTGTTCGACCTGCTGCGTCAGGCCGGACTGGAGCCGGTGGACCGCAAGGGCTTTGTCTTCAACCCGATCCTGTGGAGCTGGTCGATCTCGGACCGGGATTTGAGCGTGAATTATGTGACGGCGAGTGTGAAGGCAGGATAGGATGGGTGTAAACACCATCCAAATACTGACAAAAATTAACTCTTCAAAAGCTATTTAGATGGAACTTGAGCGCGGCATCGCTCTTTATCAATCGGGGCGCGATTTACAGGCGAGAGCAGCTTTCAAACGTGCCCTTCAATATTCACACGCAGCCCCACAGAGTTGGGTACAAGGCTCATTGATCGTATGAACACCTTTGAAGATATGGGCGCTGTAGATCTTTGAGAGTCGGTTGTCTCGAAAACCAAATAGTTGCGCTCTTCACTCCCCCTCCAACTGCAACCGCAAATCTCGCAGCACCGGCAGCGTGCTGCGGACGCGCTCCAGCCCCAGCTCTCCGACGACGCGGTTGATCAGCGGGGCAATCGAGGAAATCGCCTGATCGCGCGCGCGGCGGCCGGCTGGGCTGATCGCGACCATTTTGCGGCGGGCGTCGTCCCAGTCGGGGCGTATGTGAATGTATCCAGCCCATTCCAGCTTGGCCAAGGTGTTGGTCATCGCTCCGCGCGTGACGTGGAACGTGTTGGCCAGCTGCGCCGGGCTGCGTTCATCTCCGACAAAGACCAGATGGTTCAGAACTGAGAAATGTGAGATTTCCATGCCCTTGGGCAGCACCCGGCTCAGCCGGTTGCGCAATAGCTGGTCTGCGGTCAGTATTTCGCTGAAAAGCGTGACCGCCAGGGCATTTTTCTCGTCCGTCATAAGCCCGGTTCTGGATCAGGGACCTGTGAAAGGCCGTACATGGGTCAATGAGGGCACGCGTCGGCGCGCCTCGGACACAGAACTATCATGCAATTCGAAAAAGTGAATGCCCGGATCGGTGCCTGCGTCGATGACGACCTCTCCCCAAGGGGCCACGACCATGCTGTGGCCATGGGTATACCGGGTCCTGCCGCGCGTCTTTGGATGCGCACCAGCCTGCGCCGGGGCAAGCACCCAGCAGCCGGTTTCAATCGCCCGCGCGCGCAGCAGGGAGTCCCAATGTGCAGCACCTGTGACCGGCGAAAACGCTGCCGGGACGGTTAGAATCTGCGCACCAGCCTGCGCCAGCGCTGCGTAGAGATGCGGAAAGCGGATATCATAGCAGATCGTCATACCAACTTTACCGAAATCAGTATCAGCAATCACAGCTATCTCACCGGGGCGATAGTTCTTCGATTCTCGGAAGGTCTCGGTATCACTGACCTGCACGTCAAACATGTGGATCTTGTCGTATCGCGCCACGATCTGCCCCTTCGGGTTGATCATGAAGCTACGGTTGGCAAAGCGGCCATCGGCATCGTGAGTCTTGATCCCCAAAGAGCCGATCAGCAGCCAAACACCCAAATCAGCGGCCTGCTTGCGCAGGCCAGCCAGGGTGATGTCATCCTCTTCATGCTGCAAAACTTCGCGCTGCCGCGTAGTGCTGGTTGAGACGCAGTTCGTCACCTCGGGCGTCAAGATAAAGCCCGCGCCTTGCTCTGCCGCCTCGGCCATCATGGCGCGCACCATGTCCAGATTCTGGACCGGGTCGTCCGACGAAGTGATTTGCAGCAGAGCGGTCTGCATCAGGCCGCGAGCAGGCGATCCAGCTTGCCCTGACGTTCAAGCTCGTAGAGGTCATCGCAACCGCCAACATGAGTTTGGCCGATGAAAATCTGCGGCACAGTGCGTTTCCCACCCGCCCGCTGAATCATTTCGGGTTTGCGTTTGGGATGCATCAGCACGTCGACTTCCGAGAACTTGACGCCTTTCTGCTTCAACAACCGTTTGGCAGCGTGGCAAAAGCCGCACAGCGGCGAGGTGTAGATTTCTACCGGCTTCATATTTCGTCCCTTTGGGTTCCGCACATTCATGGGCGAATTAGGCATCCTTGGCAACGCGCGCCAGTACCAACACGAAAATATGATTTGCTCCTGAAGCACGGCAGACACGCGCGCAGGCCTCCAGTGTCGCACCCGAGGTCATAACGTCATCGACCAGAAGAATATCGCGGCCCTGTGTCATACGTTCCCGTTTCGGATGTACAGCTATGGCGTCGGCGAGTGCTACCGCGCGTTCAACCGCTGTTTTGCCCTCCAGGACTGGTGCGCGTCTGGTTCGAACCAAGAGATCAGGGCATACGGCCAGACCCGTTTCCTGGCCCAGATGATGCGCAAGCAATGCAGATTGGTTATATCGCCTGCGGATCATTCGGGACCAATGCAGCGGGACTGGCGCGATCAACATGTTGGGGCGAAACACCTCGGATCCGGCTCGTGCCATCCAGCGGGCAGCCGGGCGCGCCAATTCCGTACGATCCCCATGTTTCAACGCCAGTATCAGCGATTTGGCACCCCCTTGATACATCAGAGCTGCCCGACCGTCCTGCCAAGCGCGTGGTTTTGTGAGGCAGTCGTCGCATTCGATTCTATGCCCATCCCGTGCGCCGGGGACCGGCACGCCGCAACTTTCGCAAACTGCGCCGCCGATAAACGGTGTGTCTCGCCAGCATGGACCGCAGAGGCCAAAGTCGGATTCAGTCAGCGCACCGCATGAAAGGCAACGCGGGGGATAGATCATCTCGACAACGGTTTGAATCCCCCGACGAATGCGATACTTGCGGCTTATGAAACTGCCGTCCGACACTGCACCCTCTCTGTTTGACCGCGCTGCCCTCGCGCTCCACCGCAGCCGCGCGCAGGATGAGGCGCTGTTTCTGCACCGCGCCGCTGTTGACGAGGTGCAGGATCGTCTATCGATGGTTAATAAAACCTTTAAGGCGCCTGTCGTCGTGACCCCGTTCCCACACATCTGGGAAGGATTATGGACCGAGGCCCGGTTCATCCCGGATGATGAGGTTCTGGACCTGACGCCAAGCGCGCATGACCTGGTTATACACGCGATGGCGTTGCATTGGGCAAACGACCCGGTTGGCCAATTAATCCAATGCCATCGTGCTCTGAAACCTGATGGTTTGCTCTTGGTCGTGTGCTTGGGCGGCGAAACCCTTCAGGAGTTGCGTTCAGTACTGTGTCAAGCGGAGATTGAGATTACGGGGGGTCTAAGCCCGCGTATTGCACCGATGGCAGAATTACGTGATCTGGGCGCGTTGCTGCAACGGGCTGGTTTGGCTTTGCCCGTTGCAGACAAGGCAACGTTATCTGCCGAATATCGCGACCTTAACCATCTGATGCATGATTTGCGCGCTATGGGAGAAACCAATGCGCTGCAAGATCGTCTGAAGCAACCGACCCGGCGGGCTGTTTTCGAGAAAGCGCAGGAAATCTATGCCGCTCATTTCGCAACCTCCCAAGGCCGTTTGAGGGGAACTTACGAACTGGTCTGCCTGACAGGCTGGTCCCCTGATGACAGTCAGCCCAAACCTTTGCGTCCGGGATCGGCCCAAATGCGCCTTGCTGATGCGTTGGGCACGGATGAGGGCAAACTGCCCGATTGACGACCGGCCTTTTCCCGTTATCTCAGGCCAGACACATAAATTCAGGAAGCTTCACATGTTTGATGCCACTCGTCCTACCCACGCGCCCGCAGAGCATCCCAAGGTTAAAACGGGACGTGTCGGTGTCCTGCTGGCCAACTTGGGCACACCTGATGATTATAGCTATTGGCCCATGCGGCGTTATCTGAACGAATTTTTGTCAGACAAGCGCGTGATCGACTACCCGGCCTGGAAATGGCAGCCCATTCTGCAAAGCATCATCCTGACCAAACGCCCTTTCAGTTCGGGCGAAGCGTACAAGTCGATCTGGAATCACGACAAGGGTGAAAGCCCTTTGATGACGATCACCAAGGACCAGACCGCCAAGATACGCGAGGCGATGCACGAACAGTATGGCGATCAGGTCATGGTCGAATTCTGCATGCGCTACGGGAATCCTTCGACCCCTTTAAAGGTGCGCCAGATGGTGGAAGAAGGCTGTGATCGCATCCTTTTCTTCCCGCTCTACCCGCAATATGCCGGGGCTACGACCGCCACAGCGAACGATCAATTCTTCCGTGCATTGATGAAAGAAACCTGGCAGCCGGCCAGCCGAACTGTGCCGGCCTATTTCGATGAACCCTCTTATATCGACGCACTGGCAAGTTCGGTCGAGCGTACCTATGCAGTGATGGAGACCAAACCGGATGTCCTCGTCTGCTCGTATCATGGCATGCCGGAACGCTATCTGCAGCAAGGTGATCCCTACCATTGCCAGTGCGTCAAAACCTCAAGACTTCTTAAAGAGCGTTTGGGTTGGTCAGATGACCAGCTTGTCTCAACCTTCCAATCGCGATTTGGGCCGGAAGAGTGGCTGAAACCCTACACCGTCGATCATGTGGCCGATCTTGCTCGGGCAGGTAAGAAAAATATCGCCGTTATCGCGCCTGCGTTCTCTGCCGACTGCATCGAAACGCTGGAAGAGATCAACGAAGAGATCAAGGAAAGCTTCGAACACGCGGGCGGCGAATCGTTCACCTATATCCCGTGCCTCAACGATGATGATTCGCATATCGCGGCACTGAGCAAGGTTATCCAAGACAATTTGCGCGGCTGGTTGGAATGACCACCCTTCCGACCAAAAAAAGGCGGTGGTTTACACCACCGCCTTTTTAGATTGATAAAGTCTCGTCGACTTAGCTTGCTGCAACAGCTGCGGCAACTACAACCAGCAGGATCAGCGGCAGGATGATGCCCTGCGACGAACCTTGGGTTTCTTCGACAACAACAGGTGCTTCAACAACCGGCTCTTCCAGGTTGCCAGCATATGCGGTCGAAGCAGCAGCAGTCAGAGCAGCAGCGAGAACGAGTTTCTTCATATTAACCTCCAGAATTTGCGCGATTCCCAATAGCGAAACCGCACATCTAAGACTTACCTCGTGAGTTTTTCTAATCAGCTATCCCCATGGATTGCAATTGCAACTTACGTAAATGGCAGGTTCGTGCGCGAAAATGTCGTCAAATTAGCAACACTTGCGTACCGACCTTGGCCATTGAGAACAACTCAGCGATGTCTTCGTTGAACAAACCAATGCATCCGTTCGAAGACCGACGGCCGATTTTGCGTGTATCATGGGTGCCGTGAATGCGATAATATTTCCAACTCAGATATAAAGCGTGCGTTCCCAATGGGTTATCAGGTCCCGGCGGGATATAATCAGGCCATTCGGGGTTGCGTTTTTTCATCGATGGCGTCGGTGACCAACTTGGACCCTCGACTTTGCGGATGACACTGGTGCGCCCACGACGGGTCAATTCTTCGGTCAATGGCACTGACGAGGGGTACAGTTTGTATACGGATTGATCATCTGACCAATAATGCAGCGCTCGGGATACCGTATCGACCAGAATGGCCCCGTTTCTGGTATTGGAAAAGTAAGGCTGCCAATCCAGCGCCCTGAATCCGGATACATTGCGTCGTACCTGAGGCTCAGGTTCGGGCGCAGGGCGCAACGGATCACCCGGAATGTATTGGGCTAGCGCAGGCGAAGCCAAACTGGCAGTGGCAGCCGCCAGAAAGCCGCGACGCGTCGGAGACAAAAGAGTTTTCTTGACCATGTTGAGCGGTCCTTTGTTATGAGCAAATGCAATTTCTGTGATATTTTATGGCCAGAATGCTTCAGTCGCAAATCAAACCGGCAGAATCACGCAAGGTTGGGCCTTTGTGCGTTTGCTCTGGGCGCTCAGGCAGGCTATTTCCGTGGTTGACACTAAATTCAGGCCGATCATGACACGTATTCTTTCCCTTCTAGCGATTTGTTTAGTCGCACTTGCCGCATGTACCGATTCGGGTACGACAACTCTTGGTGCTGATGGCAGGCCATTGCCGAGCGTCTATAAAATCCGCGGCAACCCAGAAAAGTTGCAGTTCCGGATGCTGGATTCAGTAAACGCACTAAGGCAAGCCTCAGGTCTGCAGCAAGTTCAGTTGAACGCACAGCTGAACGCTGCTGCCGAGACTCACTCTAAGGACATGGCCCGCCAAAATCGGCCCTGGCATTTTGGTTCGGATGGGTCTTCCCCCCTGGATCGGGCTTCGCGGGTCGGATATTATGGCACCTTCCTGGGCGAAGCGATCTCGGAGACCTATGAGACCGAGACGGAAACGCTGGCTGCTTGGATGCAGGAACCCGGACCGCGTGCGGTAATAATGGACCCCAAAGCCACACAGATGGGCTTTGCCTGGCACCAGGAAAAAGGCGGTAAAATCTGGTGGACATTGGAGATGGGCACCGGCGGCTGAGTAATTCGGTCACAGGACCGAACGAATCTTTGACTGTTATCACCCATGCGAAACGAGCACCCTCGCAGACACTTGCGAGGGTGCTGTCATTTCAAAGAGGCCAAATTGGTAAAAAGTGAGCTCAAACGGCCTACTGCAGCGAACTAAAATGGGTGGTGGCGTTGGATAGCAACTTGCATTGGGTTTTAACGCTGCTTACGCGGCATCTGCTAAAGCGTGACATTGTTCACGGTGATATCCATCGTGTTCCTCTAAGCAATCCCAATGCGAATTAAGATACCCAGACAAAACAGAAAATGGATATCGCTGATTTTGCTCGGCGGAATCGCGACATTCCTAATGCTCGGCGGCGAGTTTACAGGTTCGCACGACGCATGTCGCCTAAAGTGCTTTACATTAACAATGCAGGAATGGGTGGATGAAGGACACAAAATCTATGTGATCGCCGGCCTCTACCTAGCCGCCATATTCAGTTTTCTTTGGGATCATCTTTAGTTGGACTGATCAGCCGTGTATTGCCCGCAAAAGGCGGCGCCAAAGATGATTACCTTGCCGTCGCTCAACGCATTCTTCGTTTCTTAGTACCTTAAGCCGCTTGCATCGACTGAGCTTCGGTCAGAATAGCATACAGCTTTACCGGATCAGGATTTGCCCGCAACTTCGCGCAGACCGATTGCTCACGCAATGTGCGCGAGACTAGCGCCAGCGCCTTCAGATGCTCGACCCCGGCTTCTTCAGGGGCAAACAGCGAAAACGCCAGATCAACGGGCTGACGGTCGACCGAGCCAAAGTCGATGGGTTTCTCGAGCATGACAAACACACCCGAGACCGATTCCAGTTCCGACAACCGAGCGTGTGGAAGCGCAACACCATGGCCAACGCCAGTCGGGCCAAGGCTCTCCCGCTCAAGCAAGCTTTCAACGATGGCCTGCGCATCCAGCCCAAGCGTCGCAGCACCTACGTCGCCAATTTCCTGAAACAATCGCTTCTTACTGGACGCAGCGGACAATACACGCACCGCTTCGGGCTTTAGAATACTCGAAAGCTCCATCAATCTGCTCCTAAGCCGTGCCCCCTCTGCGAGGGGGCGTTCCGACTATTCTTGCCTGTTACGGATCAATCCAGCCAATATTGCCGTCCTCACGACGATATACGACATTCAATCCGTCCTTGTTCTCATTCCGGAACACCAGCACCGGGGCACCGGCAAGTTCCATTTGCATAACAGCTTCACCCACACTGAGCGATGGGATCTTGGTCTCCATCTCAGCCACAATCATCGGCTGCAGCGATTCGGGTTCATCCGCCGTGTTCGATTCGTCAGAGGCGAGGATATAAGAGGACGCGCCAAAGAGTTCAACCGGCTCGGATCGATCCTTATGGTGGTCTTTGAGGCGCCGTTTGTAACGCCGCAGTTGTGTCTCCATCTTGTCACAGCAGCCTTCAAACGCCGCATAAATCTCGGTCGCATGAGCCTTGGCCTGAGCGGTCAGGCCAGTCGACAGATGCACAGTGGTTTCGCATACATATTCATGCGCCGAACGGGAAAAGACGACGTTGGCGTCAGTCGGTCGCTGGGCGTACTTGCCCACGACCTCGCCCAGTTCGGTCTGCACGTGGGTCTGCAGCGCCGCACCGATGTCGATCTGTTTTCCGCTGATTTGGTAACGCATGTGATCTCCTTCACAATTCACACCCATTCTGACGCCGCGTAACGCGACTGACTTGTTTTTATCGGGTGGGGGGTATCGGCATTTTCTGCGGTTGCCGTTGATCCTGCCCTTCCAAGAAGGGACATCGAGATCCTGACTGGAACCGAAGCAATGCCATGTCCCAATTGATGCAAGGGACGACGGGAGAGTCAATCAAAACAGATGTGTTTATGCGAGATTTCCGCCATGCGCCCGGCGCATTTCCGCGTAAACTTATGAAATACGGAAGTTTTCGCCCAGATAGACCCGACGCACATTTTCGTTTTCCACCACCTCGTCTGGGGTGCCGGACATCAGAACTTGACCGTCATGCAGAATGTAGGCGCGATCCACAATTTCCAGCGTTTCCCGGACGTTGTGATCCGTGATCAAAACCCCGATACCCCGTTTCTTCAGATCAGCCACCAAATGCCGGATATCACCGACACTGATCGGGTCGACCCCGGCAAAAGGCTCGTCCAACAGCAAATAATTCGGATCGGCGGCCAAACAGCGTGCGATCTCAACCCGGCGCCGCTCACCACCCGAGAGAGCAAGCGCTGGCGCGCGGCGCAGATGTTCGATCGAGAAATCCGATAGCAGCTCTTCAAGCCGCTCTTTCCGGCGATGAGCGTGTTTGACCGTGATATCCAGAACCGAGGCGATATTGTCCTCGACACTCATACCGCGGAAAATTGACATTTCCTGTGGCAGATAACCGATACCCAACCGCGCACGGCGATACATCGGCAGAGTCGTGACGTTCTGCCCGTCAATGGTCACGGTACCTGCCTCGGGAAAAACCAGACCTGCGACGGAATAGAACGTGGTGGTCTTGCCCGATCCATTCGGCCCCAACAGCGCCACGACCTCGGATCGGTTCAGCTCCATAGACACGTCACGGATGACGGTCTTCTTGCGATAAGACTTCCGCAGCTTCTCGATTTTCAGACCGGAAGAGCCTTCAGCGATGGACAATTCGGGACGGTTCATCAGTTGCCACCTTGCTGCAGGATCGTCTTGACGCGCCCCGACATCGTTGCGGTTCCGGACGTCAGATTTGCGATCATCTGATCACCGCTGATAATGCTAGGCCCCTGAGTCAGCAGCACATTGCCCTTCATTTCGATCACACCGGAATCGATGGTGTATTCCGCCCAATCACCTTCGGCAGCGTCAGGTGGACTGACCAGAACGACATTTTCCGTCGCCTCCATCCGATCAATGGCCGAACGTTCTTCGTTATAGATGACAAGAACGCGATCTGCGGTCAGGCGCATTTCACCCTGTATGACGATCACGTTGCCGATAAACTCGGCAGAGCCGTCTTCCTGATTTACGTTCAGAGTCTCGGACGTGACTTCAACCGGCAGGGTCGGGTCCGCGTTCACCGATCCAAATGCAACCTGAGCCTCCTGCGCAAATGCAGGCGCGGCCCCAACTGCGATGGCACAACACAAAACGGCGACACGTAAATCGAACACAAGTTATCTTTCTGCTTTTTGCGGCTCGTATATCAGCTTCACGCCGCCTGTAAAAAGAATATGGACCGGACCGTCCTTTTTTACAGTCCCAAAAATCATTCGTCCTGCGGTAAAGTCGCCAATCGGACCCGTTCCGTCAATCTGACCTGGGCTGTCGCCGCGGATTTCATCCAAAGATGTATTCAAAAGATCAGTCGTTACCTGAATACCATCCGCCGTCGTGATGACTACATCGCCCACAAATGTCGCGGTGCCCTTGTCTGGCCGGATCATGCCTGTATTCGATTCAAGTGTAATCTCGCCACCGCTGCTCAACTCAAATCGCCCCTGAACCTCAGACGCCGTTGGGGTTTCTAGTTCACCGCTTTGGCTGGCACGACGAGCCTCGACCCGAATCCCTTCGCCCTTGCGGGTTACACCTTTGTAGTCGGGGCGGGTAACGACCTGATCTGTCAGTCGCTCTCCAATATCCTGATCACTGAAGGGCACCGACACATTGGTGTCGATGCTGCGGGACAGCAAAAACACAGAGGACAATATAAGAATCGCCGCCAGTGGTAGCAGAACTTTCAGAAACTGCACCCAACGGGAATGGCGATCCACTTCGGCCATTTCCCTAACCCAGCCCCACACGTAGACAATCGTGGATATGCAACAGCCCCGATGTCGGACCATTGGTCTCGGGATCCACCACAAAAAGAGAAGTGATCTTGCGATCATTCATGATCGAAACCGCCTCTTCTGCCATTGCGTTTGGCGCGATGGTCAGAGGATTTTCGGTCATTACCTCGGTGGTGTTTTTGTTCAGTAGCCCGTCCATGTTTCGACGCAGGTCACCATCCGTGATAATGCCCAGCAAACAGCCGGCCTCATCAGTAACGCCAACGACCCCAAAGCTCTTCTGGCTCATAACCAGCAGTGCCTCGCTCATCGGAGTACCGGCAGTTACCAGAGGCATATCTTTGTGCATCAAATCGCGCACGGTGGATAATTGCGCCCCCAGTTTGCCTCCTGGGTGGTAGGCACGAAAATCCTCGGGCCTGAAATCTCGGTATTTCATCAACGCGATTGCCAAAGCGTCACCCATCGCCAACGTCAGAGTGGTCGAGATCGAGGGAACCATACCAAAGCCGCAGGCCTCTCCCATTGATGGAATAAGCAGGTGCACGTCGGCCTGCTTCATCAACGTGCTTTCGGGTTTGCTGGACAGACCAATCAGCGGAATTCCAAAGCGCCGCGTAAAGGCCAGCAGGTTGGCAAGTTCCGGCGCTTCACCTGAGTTCGAGATAGCCAGAACCACATCCCCTTTCGAGACCATGCCCAAATCACCATGGCTGGCCTCGGCCGGGTGGACGAAATAGGCTGGCGTTCCGGTACTGGCAAGGGTCGCCGCGATCTTGTGGCCGATATGCCCAGATTTACCGATACCGCTAATGATGATGCGGCCTGTGGCCTGCAGGATCAGCTGCACGGCCTCGGCGAAATGCTCGTCCAAGCCTTCGGCAAGGACGTCCAAGGCACGGGCCTCATCGGTGATGACCTGGCGTGCAGTTTTCAAAAAGGACTCGGTATCGGTCATGAGTGCGCAAAAATATCGGTTTCGGGCCAGCCTGCGAGGTCAAGCTTCGCACGCGTGGGGAGGAACTCAAAACAGGCCTGTGCCATCTCGGTACGGTCTTCACGGGCAAGCCGACCGTCCAGCGCGTCGCGCAGACGGTGCAGATACAATACATCCGATGCAGCATAGTCCAGCTGAGCATCCGTCAGGGTTTCCGCACCCCAATCGCTCATTTGCTGCTGTTTCGAAATATCGACACCCAGCAGTTCCTGACACAGGTTCTTCAGGCCATGGCGGTCGGTGTAGGTACGCACCAACCGGCTGGCGATCTTGGTGCAATAGACCGGCGCTGCAAGCGCACCGAACGCGTGATACATGGCTGCAATATCGAAGCGGCCAAAATGGAACAGCTTCAACACATTGGGGTCTTCAAGCATCGCACAGAGGTTCGGAGCTGATGATTGACCCTTTTCGACCTGAACGATGTGACAGTTTCCATCCCCACCCGACATCTGGATGACACACAGCCGGTCCCGGTGCGGGTTCAGCCCCATGGTTTCGCAATCGATGGCCACGACCGGGCCCATATCCAACCCTCCGGGCAGATCGTTTTTATAGAGGTAATTCGCCACGCCGACTTCCTTTGTGCGGTCTCGACCCCGAGATAGGAGGTTTCGCAGCCAAACTCAACGTCCTCGGCACGCGCGCGGCGACAGCGTCGCGACTATCTTGACAATATCCCTATGGGGGGGATAAGGATACGCCATGACATCCCATACTCATAATTCTCACCTGCAGATCACCGCGCGCCTGAAACGCGCGCACGGGCATTTGGCCAAGGTGATCACCATGCTCGAAGATGAAGCCCCCTGCGCTGACATCGCTCAGCAGCTTTTTGCGGTGGAGAAAGCTATCACAAACGCAAAGCGCGTGCTGATCCATGATCATGTTGATCACTGCCTGTCTGGTGAAGCGGATCAGACTGCCATCGAAGACTTCAAAACCATAACCAAGTACCTCTGACCAATGCTCAGCGTCCTGACAAATCGCACCTATCGGCATCTGCTCGCTGCCCAGATTGTGGCCCTGACAGGCACCGGTCTGGCGACAGTGGCGCTGGGGCTTTTAGCATTTGATCTGGCCGGAGATTCAGCAGGGTTGGTTCTAGGCACCGCGCTGACCATAAAGATGGTAGCCTATGTCACCGTGGCCCCTCTTGCCGCAGCCTTTGCCGAACGTTTGGACCGGCGTAGAATGCTTGTGGCATTGGACATCGTGCGCGCAATCGTCGCTCTGTGTTTGCCATTCGTCACTGAAATTTGGCAGGTCTATGTGCTGATCTTCGCCCTGCAATCGGCTTCTGCCGGGTTCACTCCGGCCTTTCAGGCGACGATTCCCGACGTTCTGACAAACGAACAGGACTATACCAAAGCCCTGTCTCTGTCGCGTCTGGCATACGATCTGGAAAGTCTTCTAAGCCCGATACTGGCCGCCGCACTCTTATTGATCGTCAGTTTCGACAGTCTGTTCCTGGGCACCAGCATAGGCTTTCTCGCTTCCGCCCTGCTTGTGGTATCTGCAACACTGCCTTCCCCTAAACCGAAAGTACCACGCGGCATCTATGACCGGACCACCCGTGGCATCAGAATATACCTCGAGACCCCGCGCCTACGTGGCCTGTTGGCTCTGAGCTGGAGTGCGGCGGCCATTAGTTCGATGGTGATCGTTAATACCGTTGTGATCGTGCGTGGTGATCTCGACCTGTCTGAAAGCGCTGTTGCCATTGCACTGGCCGGTTTTGGTGGTGGTTCAATGTTGGCTGCGTTCGCGCTGCCACGCCTGCTGGATCGGATCCCTGATCGTCGTGTCATGCTGAGTGGTGCCACGATGGCAACCGGAACCATGGCGGTGGCTGCTATTCTGACCGCTACCATACCGATGACGCTAAGCGTGCTGACTGCGATCTGGATACTGGTTGGCTTTGGATATTCCAGCACACTGACACCATCGGGCCGCCTGCTGACCCGATCTGCACATCCCGAAGATCGCCCGGCAGTCTTCGCCGCTCAATTCACACTGTCTCATGCCTGCTGGTTGGTGCTGTATCCGTTAGCCGGATCGCTGATGACCTGGTTTGGTTCGACGGTCGCCATGGCCGGAATGGCCACCGCTGCCGTTTTGGGCCTTATCTTCGTGATAAGGGTTTGGCCTCGCACCGACGCAAAATCTGTGGTCCACAACCATCCGGAACTGCCGCCGGATCACCCGCATCTCGCTGGACCCAAACCGCATGCCCATCCGATCATCATTGACGAGTTGCACCCTCGCATTCCTCATGAACCTTGAGCTTTGCCCGGCATCTACCTTAAACCCGGACACACCTGCCTCATCCCGGAGACCGCATGGACCAGCTTGACCGACGCATCATCGCCGCTCTCCAACACAACGCGCGCGACTCGACTACGCGCATCGCGGCAATGCTGGGTGTTGCCCGGACAACTGTGCATGAACGCATTAATCGCATGGAAGAGCGGGGTGTTATTGCTGGTTACTCCGTCGTAATGCGAGAAAACGAAGACACTCCGAAGGTACAGATCGTTGTGCTGCTAGAAGTGCAGCAAAAGGAAACCACGCGCATCATCAAACGGCTTGAAGCCTATCCCGAGGTGAAGCTGTGCTTGTCGATCAATGGTGAGTTTGACCTGTTGCTGTCGGCCGAAGCCCCACGAATCGAGGACCTTGATATTCTGGTTGACGAGCTCGCGCGCATCCCCGGTGTTTTGCGCACTAACACCAGCGTTGTTTTCGGCCGCAAGATTGATCGAAACTGAGATGCGCTAACCCTCTGTAAACAGATAATTGGCTAGATTGAGAGGGACTGACTAGAATCCCGGACCGGCAGAATGCCAATTCATAAACTTCTCATTGCTACGCTTCTGGCGCATGTCTTTCTGGCCCACGCCGGACATGCAACATCGACAGCCGCGCTGTGTGATCACGCCGCGCGCCGCGCAGCTCAGGCCGAAGGCGTTCCTCTTGACGTCCTCAGGGCAATTGCTCGGGTCGAAACAGGCCGTACGCTGGACGGTAGACTGGAACCTTGGCCCTGGACCGTCAATCGCGAGGGGCAAGGCTATTGGTTCGCCTCTGAGGCCGAAGCAAAATCCTACGTGTTCGACATTTTCAAATCCGGCACTCGCAGTTTTGATGTGGGATGCTTCCAAATCAATTACCGCTGGCACGGCAAGGCCTTCCGCTCGATCGATGCAATGTTCGATCCGGATGAAAACGCCGCTTACGCAGCCCGATTTCTGTCCCAGCTCTATGCGGAGCTTGGATCATGGCCTGCCGCTGCCGGGGCCTACCATTCGCGCACCCACCAGCACGCAGCGGCGTATTCAGACCGCTTTCAGACTGTATTGGCGCAATTGAACGGATCACCCCTAGTCAGTCGGCGCGATCCATTCACAGCTGCGGCAACTCCGCTCATACCCTTGAGCGTACATCCGGCCGAACAGAATGCGCTGGGGTCCCTGGTGCCCGATACCACCTCCGCCACCGCCTTCATCACGTTCAACTAGGAGCAGACCGTGCCCCGGATCGATCCTCGCACCTTGTTCTCTCCGACCATTCTGCTGGCATTAGCGTTGATGGCGGTCATCGTCATGATGATCCTGCCAATGCCCGCCTGGGTGCTGGATGTGGGTTTGGCCGCCTCATTTGCACTGGCGATCCTGATCTTCACCCTGACACTGTTCATTGAGCGGCCTTTGGATTTTTCATCCTTCCCGACGATCCTGCTGGCCTCACTGATGCTGCGTTTGTCGCTGAATGTGTCCTCGACCAAGCTGATCATCGGGCAGGGGCATACTGGCACCAATGCGGCTGGCGACGTGATCGAGGGCTTTGCCCAATTCGTCATGAGCGGCAGCATATTTTTGGGGCTGGTGGTGTTTGGCGTGCTTTTGATCGTGAACTTCATGGTCATTACCAAAGGAGCGGCGCGCATGGCCGAAGTCGGCGCTCGGTTCGCACTGGACGGAATGCCCGGCAAACAGCTTGCCATCGACAGCGACATGTCTGCCGGAGCCATCGACCACCATCAAGCCAAAGAACGGCGTGAACGCGAACAACAGGAAACCACCTTTTTTGGCTCGCTCGACGGGGCGTCAAAATTCGTCAAAGGTGACGCCATCGCCGGGCTGCTGATCACGCTGCTCAACCTTGTGATGGGGCTGGTCATGGGCGTTATCGTGCATGGGATGCCAGTCACATCGGCCTTTGAAACCTATGCCATCCTGACTGTCGGCGATGGTTTGGTCTCGCAGATTCCAGCGGTGATCATATCGATCGCCTCCGCTTTGTTGCTGGCGCGCGGCGGTACGCAAGGCGCAACTGACAGCGCGATATTTTCGCAGCTTGGACGCCACCCGGCAGCGTTGGGGACTGTTGCAGTTCTGATGGCTCTGTTTGCGTTGGTTCCCGGCTTGCCGTTTCTGCCCTTTATTCTGGGGGCCGGGGTTCTGGGCTATGCCGCATACTCCGGTATCCGGAAACGAAGCGAAGAAGCCGAGACCGAACCGCAAGTGGTCGATGCTGAAACTCCGGTCTCACAAGCCATCGGAGACATCCTGGACCTTGATGATGTACAACTTGAAGTCGCACCTGACCTGGTCAGCATGGTATTGAATCCTGGTACCGGCCTAGATGCACGGATCGCCAATATGCGGACCTATGTCGCTTCAAGCTTTGGCCTGATCCTGCCCGAGATACGTCTGACCGACCGCGCGGACCTGCCGACGGGCACCTACGTGATCAAAGTGCAGGGGGTTGAACAGGCACGTGGTGTTCTAAACTCTGAACTTGTGCTTGCTCTGGTGCAAGAAGGGCACGATTTTCTACCCGACGGCACGGACGTGACTGAACCCGTTTATGGCGCTCCTGCTCGCTGGATATTACCCAAAGATCAGGAGGCCGCAGCACTCAATGGGGCTACAATCGTCACCCCCCCGGAAATCCTTGCGACCCATCTGCTTGAGATCATCAAACAGAATTTCTCACGCTTGCTGACTCTGAAATCCCTACGCCGCCTATTGTCCGAGATGACGCGGCTCAGCGATCCGACTCGGGCAGAGGCCAACCGCAAGCTGCTGGACGAACTGATCCCCGACAAAGTACCGATCGACACGCTGCATGCAGTCCTGCGGCTGTTGCTTGATGAGCGGGTCTCAATCCGCAACATGGCACTGATTCTTGAAAGCGTGGCCGAAGCGCGCCTGACCACAACTCAGCCCGCAGGGATTTGCGAATTGGTTAGACAGAGGTTGGGTTTTCAGTTGGTCTCTGACATGAAGCGCGAGGACGGATCGATCCCATTGATCCAGCTAGCCCCCGAGTGGGAGTGATCCTCCCCCTCTGAAGTGGTCCGCCGTTATGGTTAAGAAAATGGAGGAACCACATGGCGAACAAGCGACCGAAGCCGGAAGAGATTGTCTCGAAGTTGCGGCAGGTTGAGATATTGATGGGGCAAGGCATGTCCCGTCTGGATGCGATCCGGCAGATTGGAGTTGTTGAACAGACCTATTATCGCTGGAAGAAGAAGTACGGCGGAATGGGTACGGATCAATTGAAGGAACTTAAGCGCCTTCAAAAAGAGAATGAGCGTCTTCGAAAGGCCGTCTCGGATCTTACCCTGGACAAACTGATCCTGACGGAGGCGGCCAAGGGAAACTACTGAGCCCCGCCCGTCGCCGTGCCTGCATCAACCATGTGCGCCACAAACTGCGTGTCTCAGAGCGCCGGGCGTGTCGTGTCCTGAAACAGCACCGATCCACACAGCGAAAGCTGCCGAAAGGTCGAGCTGACGAGAAGCGCCTGGTGGCGGACATGATAGAATTGGCCCACCAGTATGGCCGCTACGGTTATCGCCGGATCGCGGCTTTGCTGAGAGATGCGGGCTGGCAGGTGAATGACAAGCGCGTCGAAAGGCTTTGGCGTCGGGAGGGGCTGAAAGTGCCAATGAAACAACCAAAGAAGGGACGGCTATGGTTAAATGATGGATCGTGTGTTCGGCTGCGGCCGGAGCATCGAAACCATGTCTGGAGCTATGACTTCGTGCATTGTCGAACGGATGACGGAAAGGCATTCCGCACGCTCAACGTCATCGATGAGTACAGCCGGGAGTGCTTGGCGATCCGTGTGGACCGCAAGCTGAACTCCGGCGATGTCATCGACGTGCTGAGTGACCTGTTCATCATGCGCGGTGTGCCAAGCTACATTCGCTCCGACAATGGCCCTGAGTTCATTGCCGTGGCGGTGCAAGACTGGATCAATGCAGTTGGAGCAAAGACCGCATACATCGAGCCAGGCAGCCCATGGGAGAACGGTTACTGTGAAAGTTTCAATGCGCGGTTCAGAGATGAGTTCCTGAATGGAGAAGTCTTCTACTGTCTAAGAGAAGCGCAGATTTTGATCGAAGAATGGAGGAAACACTACAACACAAAACGCCCGCACAGTGCTCTGGGATATAAACCGCCGGCCCCGGAAAACATCGTTCAAATGGACCAAAGGCCGGTCATGCACTAACAATCAAATTGGACCACACAAGTGGGGCTGATCATAAGCATCGATGCAACGCGCGCAGTTTCTACCGCCCACGCAATCGGTCGGATCGAGAACATTTTAGTCGAACCCGAAAGCAAGGCCCGTGTTGTCGTCGATCAGAGATCGGGTACAATCGTAATGGGTCGAGATGTCAGGATTTCGCGCGTAGCGGTGTCGCAGGGCAACTTGACCCTCACCGTCGAGGAAGCCCCTATTGCCGTTCAACCCAATCCTTTTGCGCGTGGAGAAACAGTCGTCGTTCCGCGTACTTTTGCCGGGATCGAGGAAGAAGAAGGAACAGGACTGGCGGAAATTCCCGAAGCAACCACTCTTTCCGAAGTGGTTGCCGGGTTGAATGCCTTGGGCGTATCGCCGCGCGACATGATCGATATTTTGAAAACCATCAAAGCTGCCGGTGCGCTTCATGCTGAGTTCATCGTCAGATGAGTAGTATCGCAAATACTATCAACAAAGAACCTCTCTGATTTCGACTTACTTGGGTTTCCAACTATCCAGCCAGCGGCGTAAACCTTTGCGTTTTTCATCAATCGCATCACCGGCGGCGTAAAGACCATCTTCCATGTTTTCCAAAACCGGATCGATCTTCTTTTGCCGAAAACGGCGCCACCGGACCCAGATAGCCCATACCAATGCCGCGAATATCGTCAGGAAGATGATATTGAACCAGGGTATGATGCGCACATCAGGTCCATCGACATGGCGAATGAAGATCGCGTTAGGAAAGATCGACATGAACTCATTGCGCCAGCCGTAATGCGTTACGACCACCCAATCGGGGTTTTCCTTGGTCGATTTCGCGTCGTTGGCCTCGGTATAGAGGTTCGCCGTGTCGAACTTGAAATAGGGCGGCCAGCCCCAGCCGGTGTCTTCGTTGCGATAGACAATGGGCTTTCCGTTGGCGCGCACCGCCTGAATGAACTGCACATCGCGGTTTGACAGGCTGGTGGATTGATCCTCGGGTTCGGACCAGAATATTCGGGTCCAGTCCGTCAGGTCCTGACGCTCTTCATAGGTGTTGACGATCCGCACAACGTCGTGCTGCGGCAGGGAATACTGCAGGATCACGGCAATCGTGCCCCAGAAGATGATAATGAACGCCCATTTCACATAGGCCATACCTTAACCCTCACATGTAATTCACGATGTAGATTAGCGCGCCAATCGCCACCCAAGGCACAATATAGACACCCAAAATCAATTTACGCCGGAACGAATTGTCATAAACGTGCAAACCACGCGCGACAAACGCTTCTTTGTTGCCAGTTTTGCCTTTCGCGTCCCACCAGGTTTCCAGCTTTTGCCGCCTGACGCTGCGCGAATAAAAGGACAGCGCGAAATAGGCGATCGTCTGGACAACCAGCAGGATCAGGAACAGGCGCATTGCTCCGAACATCTCAATCCCTCCCGACTGCGCCCCAGGGGCCGACCCGCGCGATCACCGTGTCACTGACCCGGTCGTTACCGCTCATGTCTGGTTCATGGCCAAACAAGGCAGCACGGGCACCAGCCTTGTCCACCTGATACTCGCGCGCAAGGAAATCGGCAACATAGGCTTTCTTGGCCTCGGGCCAGTTCGAGTAGGTCTTATAGAACAGCTCCTTGTGGCAGATGAACAGCTGGCGCGGGTCCAGCGGGGCAAGCTCTGCCAGCAGCATGTTCACCAGATCGCGATTTGGCGTATCGGCTGCGCGCAAGGTATAGAAATAGGCCGCATGGTCCGAGGTGATCCGCGGCCAGCGGCCTCCATCCGTCGCCCAGCGCAGCAGTTGCGCAAGGCCGTGATACGCTTCGGGCAGGCGATCCGCGTGGTTGCGGGCGAGACGGCGCATGTCCCTGCGGTCCAGTCCGGTCAGATCGACATCAGCATCTGCGGCGGCAGCAACGGTCAAGAAATCCATCTTCTGCTGCAGTATCGCTGCAGCATCCACGCCGCGTGCTTTAACAATCGGTTCAACCAGATCGTTGTAGTCCAGGAACTTTGCAATCTGGTTTCGCTGCGATTGGCCAAAGATGTATTTGATCGGCAGGTCATCGGGCTTGTCACCCATACAGATCGCCGCCGGGTGATCCAAATCCGGGAAAAGATACAAACCACCGAAATGTGCCGTCCAGAAATTGCGCTGTTCAAACGCGGTGTGGCGCAGGTGAACGGGGTTGCGGGTGACGTCGCCGGTTTCTTTGGCCGTTTCGATCATCTTGGCGATCAGCACATCGTCGAACCAGGCGTCCTCTTCGGTTTTGAACCGTTCGACCATGCCCGCCAGCTGCTCGGCCTTACGCAGGGTGCCGCCTGCGGTATCGGCCTCGATCTCGATCTTGCGCAGGTTCAGCAGGTCGCGCGGGGTGGTGAGCTTGATGATCGAGTTCACAAGCTCTCCGGCCACCGCATCGGTGGCGGTCAGGGCGAACAACTGCGCCTCGTTCATCTCGATGAATTCCCGTAGGATATCGCGCGAGGTCGAGAATTTGACGTTCAGCAGAGGCGCGCGTTTCTGCTCGGTCGTCAGCAGAATGAACTGCCGGTTGACCCCGTTGGGATTAAGATAGAGCACGTCCTCCAGCTCAATCCCCACCTCCGGCGAATAGCCCGAGATATCGACATGGAAATCCGAAAGCTGAGTGGTCTTGCCCGCCAGATGTTGCAACGCGCGGTTGTACCGCTCGACCAGAGCCGGGCTGGAGATATGGACGAGATTGCCGAACATCAGGCCTTTTTCGATGAGGCGGATCATGCTGGATCACCGTTTCGGAACTGAAGCCTTATACCCAGACCGAGTGCAAACATGTAGGGCAATGCGAGTAGGACCAGGAAAGCGTAATGCCAAACTTCAGAGCCCAAAAATTGTTTCGGGTCATAATAGCTCCAAAACCATCCGAGTCCCACAAACAAGGGGATAAGACCGACAAATGGACCTATACAAACACTGAGAGAGAACCAAACAAGGAACCTAAGCACGAACAGCTTGCCCTCTGGAACGGGTAAATTTCTGCGGACGGCAAAGCTCGCCGTCCAGCAAGCGAAGGACACTCCTATCAACAGGATAGCAATGAGCTGCGCAACTCCCATCACCCCTTCCCCTCCAAGTACCGCCGCTTGGCCTCTTCCATCCGGCCCATCTCGCGCACCGCATTCTCGATGGCGACCTCGTCGCTCTTGTCGGCATAGCGGAACTCGCTGTCGGCGTAGCGGTTGATCTCTTGCATCACCATCTCGACCGTGATCGGCTGGCGCAGGTCCTCGATCATGGCCTTCTTGGTGTCGTAGTCGCGGAACAGGAACAGATCGGGGTTTTCCATCCATTCGTCGGGCAGTTCGAAATCCATCGCGCGAACCTTGACCGCGTCGGTGATGTTCTTGATCGCACGACCGGTAAAGCGCTCATCCGCGGCTTGGATCGCCTTGAGGTAAGTGCCCAGCTTGGCGATCGTGTCCATCTGGCCGATATTGCCAGACACCCGGTCAAAGACTTGCAGTAAGGCGTCCTGATGCGGGCGGGAATGGCTTTCGAAACTGGCGGCGACGGCCTTTTTGATCTCCTGCGCGGCATAAGCCTCGTGTTCGCCCAGCGGGATGTCGTGGTTGCGGCCCATCAGCAGGTGCAGGATGTCGATGTAATCCTCGCGCGTTTGCGGCCCGTCCACCAGGAACCGCGCACCAGCCCGCTGACGCAGGGCGTCGTCCACATTCTCGGGGTAGTTCGAGAACATGCCAAAGGTGCAGTTGCCGCGCACGACGGTGTTGGCGCCCGCAAAGCTCTCCATCAGCACGGCGGTGATTTCCAGTTGCCCGGCCGAGGACTGCCGGTCGCCGCGTTTACCCGCAAGTTGATCGATGTCGTCGATGGTGCCGAAGCCGATGACCGAGGGGTCGATAATCGTGTTGATAAACGCCTTGGCGTTCTGGCCGGATTTGCCCTGATAGCTGTCGATATTGTCGGTGCTCAGGTTCTGATAGCGGAACGGATAGCCCGCGTTCTGGCAATAGTCGTTGATCAGCCCGGCCATCATCTGGATCAGGGTGGTCTTACCCGTGCCCGGTTTGCCGTCGCCCATGAAGGTGAAGATGAACCCGCCAAGCTCAGCAAACGGGTTCAGGCGGCGGTCGAAGTCGTAGGCCATCACCATCTTGGCTAGTTTCATCGCCTGATACTTGGCGATGTGGTTGCCAACCACCTCGTTCGGTTTCTTAAACGTCATGGTGAGCGTTGTGGATTTCGCTTTCGAGGCCGGTTCAAAGCCCCGGATCGTCAGGTCATCCGCCTCGATATGCCATGCGGCGTTCTGGAATGGCGCCAAATGGCCAGCGGATTGGGCGCGCAGGGCGGCTTTTTCCATCAACTGTTCGGCATAGGCGCTGGTGGCGGCTATCAGATGGGCGTCGTCGGGGGCGTGTTTGGCGAGGGTCTGGTCCAGCTCCCACAGCGCGCCATGCAGGGCGAGTTGGCCGTTGTCGGTCAGAACCTCTTCGATCTCGCCGATATCGACGGTTGTCTCGCCAAGATGCGAGGACATCAGATAGGCCAACGCATTGCCCAGAACATGGGACGTGATCAGCGCCTCGGCGGTCAGCAATTCCGAGAATTCGGTTTTGCGGGCTGCAGGCAGATCTCCGGCAAGGTTGGCGCGCTTCAGGTCGGCCAGCGGGGTCTGTTCCGCATACGCCTCGGCCACGGCAAGAGCGATGGCAATCGCCCGACGGATGGCCTGCTGCGTGGTGGCCTGAGGTGGTGAGACCAGCGTGTCGCCCTCATCCGAGGCCTCAATCCGTTCGACCAGATGCACCCCGTCGGCGCGCGCAACGCGGCGCGTCACCAACCCCGGTGTCGTAGACCGGAAACGACGCCCCGTCGAAACACCCGGAGACCGTTCTACGGCAGCCTCAACAGGTTTGGCGATACGCGGCGCATGCTCGAACCCGTTCAACATTGCGGTCGCTGCTGCGTAATGCTTGCGAATGTCGTCTTCGCGCAATTCCATCTGATCTGACGTCAAACTCATCTTTTTCCTCGCAATGCCGGGCTGAAGCCCGGCCTACTCAAATTCTGTAGGGCGGGCTTCAGCCCGCCACTTGTCTCAATACCTCAACACCTGACCGGCCTTGCTGACCACAAACTTGCGCACATCAGCAAAGCCCGGAGGGTTGCGTTCGGCGAGAACCTGAAACGGGCGCTGGGGCAGGATGATCGACCGTTGGGTACGGGTGGCTCCGGTCTCGGCCCCTTGCCCACCAAACGGGTCCAAAGCGAAGACCTCGCGCTCGACGGTCGAGAACCACCCGGCGCGCTCTTCGATCACCTCCTCGCTTTCAAGTTCCTCGGTGGTCCAGGCCAGCGCCCAATCCTCACCTTGCGGAGACTGTGCGTCCTCCAGCACCTGCCGCAGAGGGCCGGATTGCTCGGTATAGGCCGAGGAATACATCGGCCCGACGTGGATCCGGCGCAGGTGTTTGGGGTGTAGATCGTCGAAATCCTGATCAAAGCCTTTCGCGATGGTCACCAGTTTTAGCCCGCCTAAGGATTGCGCCATCAGATGCGCCTGCACCTCGGGCCAGCGGCGTTGGTCCTTGGGCAGGGCGGTTTTGCCGCTGTCCTCCAACTGCATCAGGTAGATGACCGGCAGGTTGATCTGGCTGTCATAGACCGCCCAGTGGATCATGAACTTGCGCCGTTCGCCCTCATTCCCGATCCAGTGGCATTCGGGATCGTTGCGGGCCCAAAACAGCTGACCTTTCAGCAATTCCTCGTAATAGAGCCTTTGGGACAGCGCGAATTGCAGTTTGGTCGGGATTTCCTGATCGCCAATGATCGTCCGCACCATGTCGGTTTTCAGATCGTCTTCCGAGGGCATATTCGCCAGATGCACCTGCGCCTGCTGCGCGTCATTCGCCATGGTCAGCAGCTCGGCCGCCACGGGGAATCCGCTGTCGCGCTTGTCCATGGCGAGGCTGCCAAAGAACCGCCCCGTATCGCGCCCGACCAGCAGGTATTTCATGGACAGAGCGCGGAAGGTGTAGAGCAACCCCGATAGGTAGCGCGACACGATCCGCACCTCTTGCTTGCTGATCGCGCCCTCCGCCTCCATCGTCGCGGCCACGCGCAGGAGGTGGACGGTGATCACCTCGAACTTGCGGAAATAGCGGCGCGAGGCGAAGGTGTTGGTCAAGCCGACATGGTCTTGAGTGGGATCAGTCATTTAATCTGTCGACCAATAAGTTTGTCGATGAAAGAAAGATAAACGTCGAATACCAACCAAACCATGCCCCAAATTGCCATCATTGCCGAAACTCCAAAAAGGCCGAGAGCTAGGATCGTTGGGGCCATGAACAACATCATTCTCAAATCGGGACCAAGGTATACAGGAAGCAACTGAACCAGATTTCCGAACAGGATGAGAAGCCCATTGAAGAGCGCGACGCACAGTGCGGCACCAAGCATCTTTAGCGGCGCTCTGGCTAAACTCTCACCCACCATACAAGTTCTTATCATGCTTCTCGACAATCGAGGCAAACCGGCGGGCAAAGCGTTCATCCGCCTTGGCCTTTTTCTCCAGCACGTCGCGGGCAAAGACCATGTGATCCTCATGCGCCTCAAGCATGTCGGCCATCTTCTGGTTGGTCGCGGTGCCGATGGCGGCCATGGCGGTTTGCGCCTCCTGGTCGGTCTGCACGCCGATCTCGTTGATGCGGTGGGCGACGTCCTGCTGCTGTGCGGTTTTCAGCGATTTGGTCAGAGCGTCATACAGCACCACGCGCTGCTGCGTGTCTGTCTGCAGCTTGTTGATCAGCACCATCTGCGTCGCCGCCTGGTTCTGCAGGGAATCGACCCAGGTCTTGCCCTTTTCGATATAGCGCTCCAGCGTTTGGCTTTTGGCCAGCTTGACTTGCTCTTCCTGAACCTTGGCGTTGTACTGCTTGTTCAACTCGGCCAATTCAGTCTCTAACTGAGTCCGCGCGGCTGCGTCCTGTTCGACGCTGATCTTGTTTTCCAGCGTTATGATCGTCGGATCCATACCCTGAATCTCAGTGCGCAGCGCTTCCAGTTCGGCCACCGTCGCCTCGCGGTCATCCAAAGTGACGGTCAGATTGTCCTCGACCTTCACACGTTGCTCTTCCAGCACCGACAATTGCCCTTCCAGCAGCTTCACGATCACATCGGATTTGGCGATCAGGTCCTGCAGTTTGTCGTCGATATTGGCGGTGCGCATACGCTCCTGCCGCATCGACTCGGATTTGGCTTTGGCGAAGATGCCGACAAACGACTCCCACCCGGTTTTCGACCGCATCTCGTCGAAATCTTTGGAGAACGCATTGGTGACGTCGTCCAGCCCCATGATCAACTCGGCGATATTGGCGTTCATCACCTCGGTATGGGCGTGCACGTCTTCAAGCGTGGCGTTTTCGATATCGATATCCGCCTCTGACGTGCCGATCTTGGCGCGTGCCGCTTCGATCCGCGAGGTCAGCCCTTCGATCTGCGACTGGCTTTCGCGCACTTTGGCCTGAGTTTCCTGAATCAATGCTTCAAACTGCTGGTTCGACATCTGTCCTATTCCTTTTTTTCTTATCTACCCAATAAGATAGGGGATGTTACACAGATTTACATCCCCACAAGCGGTAAAATCCCGCAGAGTGTCGCAAACTCGGACATGAAAAGATAGGCGGGACAACCCTAAGACGAACGGAAAGCCTAAGGCGCGCTTCTGGTACAACGCATCAGGATTGAGACGGGAACGAAAGCAACAATGGTACCCCAGAACGACAACGCCCCGCGTCTGGAGGAACGCGGGGCGTGTGTTGCGATAACCCAGAGAGGAGAAGATTATCGCGACGTGATCAAAGGCGTCAGTTCACGGCTTTTGCGTCAACCACATCCTTTTCAATCGCACTAGCTGAAGAGATCTCGATCCGGCGCGGCTTAAGTGCTTCGGGCACTTCGCGCTTCAGGTCGATGTTCAGCATGCCGTTTTCATGGCTCGCACCGGTGACGCGAACGTGGTCGGCCAGGGCGAAGCGGCGCTCGAATGCGCGGGTCGCGATGCCACGGTGCAGGTAGCTGCGATCCTTGTCTTCGGCGGATTTTTTGCCAGAGACAACCAACGAATTTTCTTTTACTTCAACTGACAGATCAGCCTCAGAGAACCCGGCAACAGCGACCGAGATGCGATAGGTGTCGGCATCGGTCTTTTCAATGTTGTAAGGGGGATAGCTGGGCTGAGCCACATCGTTGGTCAGAACCCGGTCCATCATGTCTGCGATCTGATCGAAACCGATAGTGGCGCGGTGAAGCGGTGCAAAGTCAAATGTACGCATGTCGTATCCTCATCATTGAGCGATTTACGAATTTGCCCTCCGGTATGGACGGGCGGTGAGTTTCCCGGACCCCAATCGTGGCGATCCGGTAAAATTCAGATGGGAAGCGGTTGGTTCGGGTTCAAGACCCACCGGCGCTGATGAATTTGGCACCCGAGCTGGATTTGTCTGATCCGGGCTGCAATCTGCGGATCGTGGCCGTTGGCCGGGGTGCATCACGGCGCAGGATCGCCTTCAATTCTGAAACGATTCCCGACAACTCCATTCCGTAACCGACTTTCTGACCTCCATTCGTTGAAATTGCCGAGGCAACCGACAATATCTGCCAGCGCGGCCCCTTCTTTGCCAGAATGGCCGAGCCAGACGATCCAAATGTGACGTCGCAGTTAAAGACGATCAGGCCCTGTCCACGCTGAAGAATGTGACAGGATCGCTGCCGCAGGATCGCGTCTTCCCTGCCGCGCCCATAAGATGCGACGCTGATTTCATTGTCGGTTACGCGGCCACTGTGCAGGGCAAACGGATCAGCAATAGAGTAGGGAATCGGCTCTTCCAGCCGCATTAGAGCCACATCAACCCGAACCCGAGGGGCCGAGACAGGGGCGTTCGCGACAAAATCCGGGTGCGCGGCGATCTGGATGACCTTCCGCTCGGCCAGCGCTTCGCCATCGCTTAGCCCGGCGCGAAATGTCACTTCGCCGGGGGCGTATGGTTTACCAGTCACCTTGTCCAGCGCGCAGTGGGCGGCCGTCAAAACGATATCCTGAGCAATCAAGGTGCCCGTGCAAAAACCCTTATCGCCAAAATCCAGTCGGCCAACCGCTTCCCATCCGTACAGATCATCCCGGTCCGTCAGACGGCGCTTGTTTCCGTTCTGGGCCTGAGATGTGGTTGCAAGAACTGAAAAACATAAAATAATTTTGAATAATAACCGGGTCATGGCTTAACGAATTTTGCTCCAAGATGTTTGGTGTTGTTGTCCAGAGACGCGTTCATACCTCGCCCTTGGGAAAGCTCGGCCTGCAACAATTCCAGAGATTCGTTCAAGTCGGTGCCCAGCGCGACTCGTTGACCCTGCATTTCAGCTTTGGCGGCTACGACTGAAACGATGCGAGGGCGTTCACCCTCAAACGAAAAAATCGGCGCTCCGGACGCTCCGAAATCCACGTCACAAGACATGATCAGGATGCCCGCCTGACGGCCGATGACTGAACAGACCTCTTGCAGAGACGGTGCTTCGGCCCGGTCATGGGCGTAAGAGACAACACCGACCTCTTCACCGCGAGTTGGGCGGTGTCCGGTTTCAAAAGGTATGACCGATGTGTTGCGGATCGGCTGCCAGAGCTCGATCAATGCGATATCGTGACGTACGCGAGTCGCCGATAAATCACCGACATATTTATATTCCGGATGCACCACCGTGCGCCGTGCCGGTCGATACGCCGACGCATGCCCAAGACGCCAACCCGCCAGAAACTCGATCCGCGCAGGATCAATCCGCTGTTTCGTCGCTTTGTCGAAAAGGCAATGCGCTGCGGTCAGAACCAGCGTTGGAGATATGAGCGATCCGGTACAGAACCCGGTTCCATCAATATCCAGCCGGCCAACCGCCATCCACTCTCGTCCAGCGTCAGTGGTATCAAGGCTTTTAAGCCCTGAATCCTGCGCCTGCCCTGCCAAAGGCAGCAAGCTAAGCGTAATAGCCGTGATCCAGTTGCGCACACAGGTCTCCGGTCAAGTGGTCCGATCAACAGTCGTATGCTGTGGGTACGGCGAAAATAGGGCAAATGCGGTCCGTCCTGGATTCGCTCTGATCTGATGCCCGCTTGCAGCAATTGGCTAACGTAATTGCGGTATGCCGCTGGTATCACCGTGCAGCGCGCGCGGTTTGGGCCCTCCTGTGGCCCAATCCAGCAGTTCGACGGTATGGACAACGGGCGTGTCGGTTCCGGACCCGATCTGCATCATGCACCCTATGTTTCCTGCTGCGATCACATCGGGATTTCTGGCCTCAAGCGAGCGCACCTTGCGCTGTTTTAGCTGACTGGAAATTGCAGGCTGCATAAGGTTATAGGTTCCGGCGCTGCCGCAGCATAAATGACTACTAGTAGGCTCTAACACAGTGAATCCAGCAGATTTCAACAGACTTTTGGGGTGGGTAGTAACTTTTTGGCCATGCTGCAAAGAGCATGCTGCATGGTAGGCAACGACCAGTTCTTTTTTGTCTCTGAATGGCAAATCCAACTGAACCAACAGTTCGCTGATATCCAGCGCCAACGCCGACACCCGCGCGGCATCTGCAGCAAGTGGGTCGTTGCGGAACATGTGGCCATAATCCTTCACCGTAGTCCCACACCCCGATGTATTAATGACAATCGCATCTAAGCCATCGCCATCCATTTCGCGCGTCCAGGCCCGGATGTTGGTGGCGGCAGAAGCGTGGCTTTCGCCCGTTTTACCCATATGATGAGTTAACGCTCCACAACACCCTGCCCCTTCAGCAACCACTACCTCACATCCCAAGCGGGTGAGCAGACGAATCGTGGCATCGTTGATGTCTGTATTCAGCGCTTTTTGCGCGCACCCTGTCATCAACGCCACACGCATGGTTCTTGAACCTTTTGGTGCAAAACTCTGGGGATCATCATTGCGACTAACCGGTGGAATATGCTTGGGCGCCATATCCAGCATCGCTTTCAGTCGCGCATCCGGCATCAATAACCGGAACGGGCGGCCCAGCTTTGCACCAATCAGCGCCCATCGAAAGCGCGTAGGATAAGGTAAGATTTTGGCCAGTATCCAACGCAGTGCCTGATCCGAGAATGGGCGTTTGTAATTATCTTCGATGTATTCCCGCGCGTGATCGACCAGATGCATATAGTGCACACCCGAGGGACAAGTGGTCATACAGGCGAGGCAAGATAAGCAGCGGTCGATATGCTTGACGGTCTTTTCGTCCGGGACACGTTCATTCTCCAACATATCCTTGATCAGATAGATGCGTCCGCGAGGACTGTCCAACTCATCACCAAGAACCTGGTAAGTGGGGCACGTTGCAGTACAGAAACCACAATGAACGCAGTTCCGCAGAATTTCATTGGACCGCTCAATCGCGGGGTCCTGCAGCTGCTTTTCGGTAAATGTCGTCTGCATCGTCTACCCCATAAGACCCGGATTGAACACGCTACGCGGATCGAATTTCAGCCGAATTGCCCTTGTTAGAGCCTTAACCTGATGGTTCTCTGGTTGAAACCGACCAAATCCGTCCATCGTATGGGCATCTGCACGTACAAGGCTCGCATGGCCCTCGAAGGCCCCCAAGCGCGCACGCAAATCCGTGCCCTTTGGCACCAGCGCCCATATCAAACCACCACCCCAATCAAGCAGGGTCCTCCCTGCTTCGATCCGATCCGCAATGACCAGGGCATCACCGGGTTTCACCGACAAGCGCCAGACATCGCCTTCCAGATCATGGAACGCACGCACATCGCGCAGATCAGCCCACCGCTTGCGCGACTCCTCCAACTCGGTGCATTCGTTGCCTAGGATTTCGCTCAATCGACTAGCCCGATAAGCGACCGAGTCGGCAAATCCCTCGATCCTCAAAAACGCCTGTCTATCCTTCGGATCATACGCCGCGCCGCTCACTTCGTATGGGGATTTCAGGGCAGTCGACATAAGATCAACTGCGGTTCCTACATCATCGGCACTGACAGCCAATGTGGCCTGAGTCTCTGGCTTGGGCAAAACCTTCAGCGAGACTTCTGACAAAACTCCCAATGTGCCCCATGACCCGGCCATCAGTTTCACCAAATCGTAGCCGGTGACATTTTTCATCACCCGTCCACCATTTTTGATGACTTGCCCAAGGCCATCGACATAACGGACGCCCAGCAGGAAATCCCGGCAGGCCCCGGCCTGAATTCTGCGAGACCCCGAGATGTTGGCTGCAACAACGCCACCAATCGTCGGTTCACCAGTCGTGCCCAACAAACCGCAGTGATCCATTGGCTCGAATGCCAATTGCTGACCCTCGGCATCCAGAGCCGCCTCAATCTCAGCAACAGGAGTTCCCGCACGCGCGACCAGAGTCAGCGCTCCGGGTTCATAGAGAGTAATCCCGCTCAGTCCAGCGGTACTCAGCTCCGGTTCCGCACCAACCACGCCGCGTGTACCACCGCCCGCAATACATACGGGTCCGTTAAGCCCAGCAACGGTTTCTGCAAGTTCAGCCTCGGTTTCAGGTCTCATTGCGTTCATCTTTTCACAAATTTCTTGAGGGTGAGGGCAAAGCCCCTATTCCGCCGCCATCCTACGCTCCGCTGACGCCGCCAATGGGAACACTTTGGCTGGGTTCAGCAGCCAGTTAGGATCAAATACATCTTTCACAGCCATCTGCGCCTCAAGGTCCTGAGCCGCATATTGATGGGTCATCAGATCGCGCTTTTCGATGCCAACCCCATGCTCCCCCGTCAGGCAGCCGCCGGCATCGACGCAAAGCTTCAGGATGTCCGCCCCGAACGCCTCGCATTTCTCAAGATCACCCGGTTTGTTGGCGTCAAAGAGGATCAATGGGTGCATGTTCCCGTCACCGGCATGAAACACGTTGCCAACAGGTAGGCCGTAGTCCTTGCTCAACTCTCCGATGCGGCGCAGCACAAAGGGCAGCGATGAGACCGGGATCGTCCCATCAAGACACATATAATCGTTGATCTGCCCCATCGCACCAAATGCCGATTTCCGCCCGAGCCAGATACGCGCGCTTTCATCAGCGGATTGGCTTTCGCGCAGCTCAACGGGATTGTGGTGTTTGGCAATCTCGATGATCTTCGAAAGCTGGCTGTCGATCTCAGCCTCTGACCCTTCAACCTCGACGATCAGCAACGCCTCACAATCGGGATAGCCAGCATGGGCGAAATTCTCGCAGGCTCTGATACACAGGCGGTCCATAAACTCGATTGCGACGGGTAGAATGCCCGATTTGATAATGTCAGAGACACAATGGCCCGCAACTTCGTTGTCATCGAACCCCATCAAAACAGGTCGCGCCCCTTCGGGTTTGCGCAAGATCCGCAGCGTTGCTTCAGTCACCACGCCCAGCTGCCCTTCGGATCCGCAAATCACGCCCAGCAAGTCCAACCCACCGGCATCCAGGTGCGCGCCTCCAATTTCGACCACACTGCCATCCATCATCACCATGGTGACGCCCATCAGGTTGTTGGTCGTCACGCCATATTTCAGGCAATGTGCCCCGCCCGAATTCATCGCGATATTCCCGGCGATGGCGCAGGCAAGTTGGGACGAAGGATCAGGGGCGTAGAAAAAATCCTCTTCTTCAACGGCTCCGGTCACACTCAAATTGGTTCGGCCAGTCTGCACCCTGATAAACCGATTGTCGTAGTCGATCTCCAACACTTCATTCATCCGAGCAACGCCTAGGATCACGCAATCCGCTGTCGGCAAAGCACCGCCGGCCAACGAGGTCCCTGCACCGCGCGGCACCACGGGCACACTCAGTTCGTGGCAAATGCGCAAAACATCAGAAACCTGCTGTGTTGTCGACGGCAGTACCGCCAACAAGGGCGGACATTTGTAAGCGGTCAACGCATCACATTCATATGCACGCGTTTCGGCCACATCGTGGATGACGGCATCCCCCGGCAGGAACTGCTGCAACCGCGCAACCAAAGCTTGCTTACGCGCCATGACATCCGGATTTGGTTGCGGCATTTCCATCGCTGACCCTCCATTTGGTAAAATTATATTACCAATTTTACCTGCTGGCAAGTTTCTGAATCCAGCAATAGTGTCGCGGCATGACCTGGATCGACCGCACATTGCTGTTCTCTCCGCTAGACTACGTTGCCGTACTGCTTCTGTTTGCAGCTTGGCTGGGAATTGGGTGGAGGATCGAGAATCCATCCCCTCAGAAACCGTCGGTGTCGTTGATGATGGATGATTTCCGCAAGGTCTGGATGCGAGAGATGGTGACGCGCCAGCCACGTGTGTTCGATGCACAGGTGATCTCGGCCATGCGTCAGGGCAGTACGTTCTTTGCGTCAACGATCATGATTGCAATTGGCGGCGGCTTGGCATTGCTTGGCAATACCGAGCGCTTGGCCGGAGTTGCCGAAGACCTTGCCATTGGCCGTGCGCCCGCAATGGTGTGGGAGGTCAAAATACTGATTATTCTTCTTTTTCTGTCGAACGCATTTCTGAAATTTGTCTGGTCGCATCGTTTGTTTGGATATTGCGCCATCTTGATGGCCGCGGTTCCAAACGACACCGATCATCCGCAGGCCTATGCCCGTGCCGCTCAGGCAGGCGATATCTGCATCACGGCGGCGCGCAGTTTCAATCGCGCGTTGCGGGCAACCTACTTTGCTTTGGCATCCATTGCCTGGATTTTGGGACCAATGGCATTAATCTTGAGCTCAGCCGTTACATTTGGAGTCCTATATCGTCGCGAGTTCGCCTCGCATTCGCGAACCGTCATGATGACAGCGCCACCAAACACAGAGTCGTGATCGCAATGCCGCGCCCGAGCGCATAGTTTGACCCTATGCGATATCTGATTCTCAGCGCCTTACTGGCCAGCCCCGCCTTCGCTGACTCTCCGACGATCGAACAGGTCTCGGCCCGTTCGAACGGTGATACCTGGCGATTCGATGTCACGATCCGTCATCCCGATACCGGATGGGATGATTATGCCGACGGCTGGCGAGTTCTGGATATGCAGGGAAACGAACTGGGGATGCGCGTGCTGCACCACCCTCATGTTGACGAGCAACCCTTTACCCGGTCTTTGGGCGGGGTGATGATCCCGGACGGGACCACGCAGGTGCAAATTCAGGCGCGCGACAATGTCGGTGGTTGGAGCGAAGACACGACAGTGGTCGATCTGAACTGACCTTCAGAACACCCCGAGGCTGAGACCTGCCGCCAGGGCCGCACCAATTTCGCGACAGTTATTCAGTTGGTCTTGAGGAATGATCTTCTCAGCCAGGATTGCCTCGGGCGTTTGCGCATGAGTGCAGATGATCAGAGGCGGTTGCACCTCTTTCAACCGCCACCCCGTTGCGATCCGTGCCATCTGTCGCGCGGCATTTTCACCATCTGATCCGGCGCAGACCATCTGCGCATAGGGTCGACCTTCGATCCTCCCCAGCACCGGATAGTAACAGCGGTCGAAAAACTCTTTCATCAGACCCGAAATCGCAGCCAGGTTCTCGGGCGCGCAGAAGATGTATCCATCAGAGGCCAGCAGATCGTCTGGCCCGGCCTGATCGGCGGATTTCAGGATGGTGTTCGCCTCGCCTCGCGCTGCATCGGCAGCGGCTTCGGCCATCTGCCGGGCACCGCCGGTGCGCGAATGGTAGACGATCAAAAGCTGCGCCATATCAGACCCTGTGATAGGGACCGCCCGACAGGATGGTTGCGGCCCGGTAGAGTTGCTCAGCCAGCATCACACGGACCAGCATATGGGGCCAGACCATTGACCCAAAGGACAGGGAAAAATCGGCCTCGGCCCGCAGATTAGGGTCTATTCCGTCCGCTCCGCCGATGATCAGCGCCAGATCCTGTCGGCCCGCATCGCGCCATCCACCCAGCTTTTTTGCAAAATCAGGTGAGGACATCACCCGTCCGCGCTCATCCAGCGTACAGATCACCGCGCCCTTGGGCAGAGCTTTCCGCAGCAGCGCGGCCTCGGCCCCCATGCCCGCGTTTTTCTTGTCTTCGACCTCGATCACCCGCGCGGGACCAAAACCCAGCGCACGGCCGGTTCGGTCGAAACGAGTCAGGTAATCATCAAGCAGGGATTTCTCCGGTCCGGCGCGCAATCGCCCGACCGCAACGATGCTGATACGCATGTCTCTCTCGCCTCCGGCCCCTCAATACGGGCCGGGATGGCGCCTCAATTCGCCGAGGCGCTGCCGCCCTGAGGCAGCCACATCTTTTCCAGCTGGTAGAACTCACGCACTTCAGGGCGGAAGATATGAACGACCACGTCGCCCGTATCGATCAGCACCCAGTCGCCGGCATCCTTGCCTTCGACCTTTGAGGTGAAACCGAATTCCTGCTTGATGCGATCCGTCAGCTTTTCCGCCATGGCCGAGACCTGACGGGTCGACCGACCCGAGGCAATCACCATGTGATCCGCAACAGAAGACTTACCTTGCAGGTTGATCTGCACGACGTCTTCGGCCTTGTCATCGGAAAGTGAGGAAAGGATACGTTCAAGCAGCTTATCGCTGATTGACTGAGAGTGGGCCATTACTTTGGCCCCATCATCGGCGGGCAAACCCGCCTGTGTATGTAGAGACAGGACATAGTCCTCCTTTGCAACGCGCCGCCAAATCCCCGGCGCTGGGGTACTAATAAGGTAACAAGGGGATTGCAACATTTCAATGAACGGGCTGCTTCACGCAGTGACATCGGCTCACTCTTTGGCGAGTTGTTGCGCCTCTGCGTCGTCCGGCAGCAGACGAACTTCACGTTGTGGGAAGGGTAGCGAGATGTCTTCAGCCTGGAATGCGTCCCACAACGCCAGATAAACATTGCCCCGGATGTTCGTCAGCCCTTTGGTCGGATCACTAATCCAGAACCGCAGCACGTAATCCACGCTGCTGTCGCCAAATCCGGTGATGTGGCAGACGGGTTCATGGGATCCTCCACTCAGCACTCGGCCAACCGATTTGACGGCCCGTATGGCTGTTGCCCTCACCTTATGAGGGTCGTCGCCATAGCTGGTTCCGAATTCCAGATCCAGTCGAACAAACTTGTCCGAATGCGACCAGTTCACCACCTGATTGGTAATCAAATCCTCGTTTGGGATCAGGTATTCCCGCCCATCGCGCGTGACAACCGAGACATAGCGCGCGCCCAGCGCATTGATCCAACCGAACGTATCGCCCAGCGAGATCACATCGCCCGGCTTGATCGATCGGTCCATTAGAATGATGATGCCCGAAATCAGGTTCGAGACCACTTTTTGCAGCCCGAACCCGATCCCTACACCAATCGCGCCCGACAACAGCGCAATCCCGGTCAGATCAAAGCCAAGCGTGCGGATCGCAGCCATGAACACCGCACCATAGAGTAGCACCTGAATTCCCTTGGCGAGTAACACCTGCATCGATGGCGTGATGTCATCATTGCTCTTAAGCCCGCGTTCAGCCGCGCGGGTTCCGATCCTTGCGAGCGTTAGTAGAATGCCGATCAGCAGGACGGCTTTGATGATCCCCAGCGCCGAGATATGGAGATCACCTATCGAGAGTGCCACACCGTCCAGAAAACCGGCGACATCATCCGTCAGATTCAGCGCGATTAGCGTTGCATAGACCCACATGGACCATTTGAAAATCTGCCGCAGTGTCCGGTTGCGCACCAAGCGCGATACCAACGCAATGGCCAACCAAGCCGCTGCCAGGGTCGCAAATACACCTATGATATAGCTACGCGAAGGCCACGTTGTTTGCTGCATGACCCAGTAGAGCCCCCAAGTCAGCAGCACGAAATAGACCAGCGTCAAACGCCGCATCAGTTGGATCAGAATGCGCAGCCGCCATTTCGGCCAGCCGGTACGCGCGCGCGCCCATACATCCCATCTTTTTTGCGTCAGAAGTTTCAGAAGAAACGCCAACGCCCATAGGAACAGGATGATAACCAATTGATACTGCCGCCAACCGGGCGTGACCATCAGCTCGATCAAATTTTCAATTTGTGCTGAAAAGGCCGCCGTCATATTGCCGTAAAGCTCGGACAGCGTTTCTGGTAACAGATCCTGGTTCATGCCTGCCAGCTTGGCCATCCATGTGAGGGGATGCAAGCCCATACCCGGATTGAACCTTGATTGACGGCAAACCCCGTTATATCTGGAGCGCATGAGACTCAATGTGGCCCAAGAACAGAATCTGGAAGACCGCGCGCGCCTGCGTGAACGGTTCTTTGGTGCCGCCCGCACGGTTCTGGCACGCCTACCCGTCGCCTAAGCCACCTCGCCAGCTATTTCTCATTAAATACGGGAGAGGACCGATGTCCCCCAAAACACTCTATGACAAAATCTGGGATGCCCATGTCGCGCATGAAGCCGATGATGGCACCTGCCTGCTGTATATCGACCGCCATCTGGTGCACGAAGTCACCAGCCCACAGGCGTTCGAGGGCCTGCGCATGGCAGGCCGCAAGGTGCGCGCGCCAGAAAAAACCATCGCCGTGCCGGACCACAACGTTCCGACCACTCCGGACCGCGTGAACGGGATCGAAAACCCGGAATCGCGTATTCAGGTCGAAGCTCTGGACAAGAACGCCAAAGATTTCGGCATTCATTACTATCCTGTGCATGACGTTCGTCAGGGCATCGTCCACATCGTTGGCCCCGAGCAAGGCTGGACCTTGCCCGGCATGACCGTTGTCTGCGGCGACAGCCACACTGCGACTCATGGTGCATTCGGCGCTCTGGCCCACGGCATCGGCACGTCTGAGGTTGAACACGTTCTGGCCACGCAGACCCTGATTCAGAAGAAGTCCAAGAATATGAAGGTGGAAATCACTGGCAAACTGCAGCCAGGCGTGACCGCCAAAGACATCACCCTGGCCGTGATTGGTGAGACTGGTACCGCTGGCGGCACTGGCTACGTCATCGAATACTGTGGCGAGGCGATCCGCGATCTGTCGATGGAAGGGCGTATGACCGTCTGCAACATGGCAATCGAAGGCGGCGCGCGCGCTGGCCTGATCGCACCGGATGAAACCACCTTTGAATATGTCAAAGGCCGCCCGCATGCCCCCAAAGGTGCACAGTGGGAAGCCGCAATGGACTGGTGGAAAACGCTTTATACAGACGAGGGCGCGCGTTTCGACAAAGTCATCACGCTGCGTGGTGAAGATATCGCACCAGTCGTCACTTGGGGCACCAGCCCCGAGGATGTGCTGCCGATCACTGCATCCGTACCGCATCCCGAAGATTTTGAAGGTGGTAAAGTAGACGCGGCCCGCCGTTCGATCGAGTACATGGGTCTGGAAGCCGGTCAAAAGCTGAGCGACGTTGAAATCGACACTGTTTTCATCGGCTCTTGCACCAATGGTCGGATCGAAGACCTGCGCGCTGCGGCGGAAATCCTGAAAGGCAAGAAGATCAAGGACGGCATGCGCGCCATGGTCGTACCAGGCTCGGGTTTGGTGCGTGCACAGGCCGAAGAAGAAGGTTTGGCCGAAATCTTCAAAGATGCCGGGTTCGAATGGCGTCTGGCAGGATGCTCGATGTGTCTGGCGATGAACCCCGACCAACTGCAGCCGGGTGAGCGCTGTGCAGCGACTTCGAACCGCAACTTCGAAGGTCGTCAGGGCCGCGGTGGGCGCACCCATCTGCTCAGCCCCGCAATGGCTGCCGCAGCGGCAATCACTGGACGGCTGACAGACGTCCGTGAAATGATGTAAGACTCTCTCATATCTAGATATTTGATGGAGAGACTAACATGAGTGATTGGGTCAAATGGCTACTGCTGGGACTTTTGTCCATAGCATTCGGTGTGTTCGTATTGGGCGCGCCGGTCGTGGCGTCCGTTGCCGTAACAGTAGTAACCGGTGTGTTGCTGCTGATCGCAGGCGGATTGCAGATCGTTGGTGGCTTCACGGTTGAAGGCGCTGGCAACAAAATCCTGTCACTCATCATGGGTGCGGTCATGCTGTTCCTGGGCTGGTCCTTTCTGGATCACCCGCTGCAGGGCACGCTGACGCTCGCGACTGTGGTGCTGATCCTGTTCATGGCAGGCGGCATAGCGCGGATCATCCTGTCGTTCCAAATGAAGGGAACACAGTTTTTCTGGCCCACGATGATCTCGGGCATCTTGTCGATCATCCTCGCAGGCATCATCTGGAGCTATGTGGGGCAAGAGCCGCAGGCGTTGCTGAGCATACTGGGGATCTTCCTGGGCATCGAGATGCTGTTCAACGGGTTCGGATTGGTCTTCATGGCGTTCTTCGTCAAGAACGCACCCAAGGACGAAACAACGGAAGCGAAAGAAGCTTAAACGCGGGGCATGGGCGCGGCCCTCTCCCGCAGGAGTGTAGAAATGGAAAAGTTCGAAAAAGTCCACGGGGTAGCCGCCCCAATGCCGTTGATCAATATCGACACCGATATGATCATTCCCAAAGTGCACCTAAAAACCATCAAGCGGTCCGGCCTTGGCGTCGTGCTGTTTGACGAGATGCGTTATCACGACCACGGCGGCGAGAACGAAGAGTTCGTGCTGAACAAACCCGCCTATCGCCAAACCGAGATTCTGGTGGCGGGCGACAATTTCGGCTGCGGCTCATCCCGTGAACATGCGCCTTGGGCGATCAAGGATTTCGGCATCAAGGTCGTGATCTCGACCAGTTTCGCCGACATCTTCTTCAACAACTGCTTCAAGAACGGCATCCTGCCCATCGTGGTGGAAGAGGAACATCACGCGATTCTGATGGATGACGCGCATAAGGGCGAGAATGCTCGTATGACCGTGCATCTGGAAGATCAGCAGATCACCACATCGGATGGCGTGGTCATCGAATTCGACATCGACCCACACCGCAAACACTGCCTGCTGAACGGTCTGGACGATATTGGTCTGACGATGGAAAAAGACCATCACATCGACAAGTTCGAGGATCACGCAAGCCAAGCCCGTCCCTGGGTATGATTCTGGGGACGAATCTGTTGATACTCAACTTAACGGGGTCGCAAGCGCGGCCCCGTTCGCATTCTTGGGGTTAAATCTCCCCAATCTACTACATCTAGGTATCATTTTGATATACACGTCGGATTTGCGTCGAAATTGATGCAATCCCGCACCAGTTGCGCCATCATTTTGCCCGAAACTCAGTGTTTTCTGCACTCTGACTTGAGCGAATTACCGCTTATCAGCCAAGGTGGCACCTAACAGGTAGCCGCCAGTGAACAAGTGGCGCGCGCAAGTTGGACGACAAGTCGACTTAGAATCGACAGCTCCGGTTTGGAAAGGGTTCGGATTGTGATTGCACGCACGACGGGCGCGGCGATACGTGGATTATTGGTGGCACTGATGGTGCTAACCCCCGCGTTATACCTGCCCACATCGACGTCTAACGGGACTGAGATTATCGTCTTTCTGGCGATCCTTGCGTTTATTCTAACATTCTCTGAATATAATTCAGCCTTCCCCAGCTTTATCGAATTCCGTGACGCCCCGCCGGTAAACAGGTTGCGTTTTGTTGGCCTGATGTCGATGGTCACCTTTTTAACGCTGATCTGTAAGAATGCGTATGCCCCCACGGATCTTACGGGCGTATTCTATTCTATTGGCTTGATGGTCGCGAATGTGGTGGACTTTCCCTATTCGCCTGTTCGGCTCGTGGTTCTTGTGCTTCCCGGAAACGCCAGCGCAGCACTTATTGAGCTTGTCAGTATATCAGCCAGCATCGCCTATGTCGCGGCTTTGGTCACCATCGCGAGCTTTGCCTACGCCGTAAAACTCAGAGGATGGCCAACAGGAAATGGCGCGTTCAACGTTTGGACCAATCTGCCTTTGTTTGACCCGACCAAGGGTGGAGATGTTGTTGCCCGATTGCAGCGCGATGGGCGGCTGAACATCGCAATTGGGGCGTTGCTGCCCTTCCTGATCCCTGCCCTGATCAAGCTGATGGCTGCATTCATCACTCCGATAGCGCTCGGCAATCCGCAGACGTTGATCTGGACCCTTTGCGCATGGGCCTTCCTACCGGCCAGCATGATCATGCGAGGCATGGCGACCCTGCGCATTGCCGGCCTGATCGTTGAAAAACGCCGCGCATACTCAACTTCCGAGTCTACTCAAATCGCATGATCCGCCTACTGTTTCTGTTGCTGCTGCCGTTTGCGGCACATGCAGAGACATTGCGCATCGCAAGTTACAATACTGAACTTAGTCGCAAGGGACCTGGCCTGTTACTACGCGACATCCGGCGGGAAGATCCACAGGTTACGGCGGTTATTGAGGTGTTGGTAACAACCCGCCCAGACATCGTTGCACTGCAAGGGCTCGATTGGGATCTGGACGGGCTTGCGCTCGACGCTCTGATTGATGCACTGGAAGGCCATGGCTTGAATTATCCCAACAGCTATTTCGAGCAACCCAATTCGGGGCTCGAAACCGTTGAAGATCTAGATGGGGACGGAAAAACTGGTGGTCCGGGCGACGCACAGGGATGGGGGCGCTTCACGGGCCAAAGCGGCCTGGCAGTCTTATCCCGCTATCCCATCGCAGCCAGAGAGGTCCAGTCCTATACCGAGATGCTTTGGAACGAACTTCCCGGTGCCCGGTTACCAAAAATAAACGGAAATCCATTTCCCTCGCCTCAGGCACAAGCGATTCAGAGGCTGTCATCCACATCACATTGGGTCGTCCCGATCGACACCCCTGTTGGTCGTATCAATTTGATGACGTTTCACGCCAGCCCCCCTGTCTTTGATGGTCCCGAAGATCGCAACGGGTTACGCAACCGGGATGAAGTTCGATTCTGGTCGCTACTGCTGGACGGTAAATTGGGGCCTTCTCCTTCAGATCGGTTCGTCATCGCAGGCGATGCCAATCTGGACCCGCACAACGGCGAAGGGCACAAGGCTGCAATCAACGATCTTCTTGCCGACCCTCTGATCCAAGACCCAGTGCCATTGGACCCTGCCGGATCGGCCGCAACAGTTCAGTGGAAAGGGGTAGGCGAAATGAGAGTGGATTACGTATTGCCCTCATCCGATTGGCACGTGCACGATGCAGGTATTTACTGGCCTGAGACCGAAGCCCGAGCTTCGGCAGAAGCAGCAAGCCGTCACCGGCTTGTCTGGGTCGATCTCATCAACCAATAGGCGCCTGCGGTCATGATCGCAAAGCTGCACCGGTTCGTTGCGCCGCATCAGAGACTTCAGGTTTTGGGATCGCATTTCTAAGCGCCTCGTTCGGTTCAGTCAGCGAAAATCCCGGCAGCAATTCGTTAAAGAAACTTCCATCCAGACGATGCGGTGTATCCCATAGGTAGCGCATTTCAAGCAGATGTGGGGCTAGACGCCAGAAGGGGCGGGCCAACTGCAACGGCCACCACGCCATCTGCTTAAGCGCAATGTCTTGCCCAGTCATCTGTGACAACATCTGTGCCATTTCATTGCCGGTCAGAGTGTAACCTGCAAAGGGAACATCACAGAATCGCGGCAGCTCGCCGCGTATGTCTGCCAGGGCCACGGCGGATCGGGTCAGATCGGGCAAGTAGGCCCAAGAATGCTGGATGTCGGGATTGCCCGGGTACACAAAGCGACCACGCTGCAAGTGTTTGATCATGATCTGATCGAACCAGTTGCCCGAGGCCGTGGTGTCGATGAAGTCACCTGCGCGCAACAAAATTGTCCGCACGGATGAAGCGCGATATGCCTCTTCCATTTCGATGCGGATGCGCCCCAGCGGATTGCGTGCAAGATGGGGTGTTTCACTGGACCAAGGTCCAGGCGTATCCGCGCCGAAGACATAAACGTTGCCGGGCACAATCACTGTCAAATCATGTTCAGATGCCACATCTATGACCTGTCGATGCAATTCAGGGACTTGCTTCGCCCAATCGGGATACAGCGGGTTCCATGCGTTCACGATAACGTCTGCCCCGCGTGCCGCCGAGTGTAGATTGTCGCTGCGTCGATCAAACCGGCGCACGCCCCAACCCGCGTTGGAAAAAGCCTGTGCAGCATTGCGACCAAAGCGGCCACTGGCCCCGAGAATAAGTGCTGTTTGTGACATCGGTCCCTCCATTCAACACCAATCTATTCATTCATCAGTATTTGGAAATTGCCAAAAACCGCAGACTATGTATTCGTTTTTGAATGGCAAATTCTCTTCAACTTTCTGACTGGTCCTTGATCCAAAGTTTTCTCGCTGTTGCGGAAACGGGCTCATTATCCGCGGCCGCGAAGCAACTTGGGCGCAGCCAGCCAACGCTGGGACGTCAGGTGCATGCGCTGGAAGAAGAACTGGGCGTGTCGCTGTTTGACCGACACGCGCGCGGGCTAACGCTCAGCGAAGTGGGGCAGCAGGTATTGCCGATGGCGCAGCAAATGTATGGCGCGGTCAATGCGCTGGGGCTGACGGCGGCGGGTCAGGCGCAACAGCTCGAGGGGTCGGTCAGGATCACCGCCTCGGTCTTTGTCTCACACCACCTGTTGCCACCGATTCTGGCCGCAATCCGGCAGGCAGAACCGGCGATTCAGCTTGATCTGGTCGCCTCGGATGCCAGCGAGAACCTGCTGTTCCGCGAGGCTGACATCGCCGTACGCATGTATCGCCCTGAACAGGTCGATATCGTTGCCAAACATATCGGAGAGGTCCCGCTATGTTTCTGCGCCGCCCAAAGCTATCTGGGTCGTGCGGGGCGGCCAACAACGCCGACAGAGCTGATGCAGCACGACCTTGTGGGATTTGACACCAACGAAGACATCATCACCGCCATGCGGAACAAGGGCTGGCCCGCCAGCCGGGACAGCTTTGCAACGCGATGCGACAACCAAACGGCCTATTGGGAACTGATCCGTGCGGGATGCGGGGTGGGGTTCAGCCAACTCAGCATTGTGCAGGCTGATCCAGAGGTCGAGGTGTTGGACATCGATGTAGAGATACCAGTGCTGCCGGTCTGGCTGGCTGCCCCTCAGGCGATGCGACAGACCCCGCGCATTCGCAGAGTCTGGGATTTGCTAGCCGACGGGTTGAAGGCCCGGCTTTAAAACCGCCTACAGCGCGCCGGTATAGGTGCCGCGCGCAGGATAGTTATTGGCCAAGGTGAATTTCAAACCGCCGACGATGTCCGACATCGGCGGTCGCGCAAAAGGCGTTGTCTGCTGCCAGACGTAATAGAGGGTCTGATCGGGCTTGATATAGAAATGCCCCGGCTCGGCGAATAACGCTGGCTCTGCACTACCTTCGCGCGCTACCGAGATGTTCAGACCCCAGACATCCCGCGCATCGGCCATGGACAGGCCGTGCCCAACGCGCAGTTTTGAGACTCCAGCTTTCTCCACTGTTTCCGCCGCTCGTTCGCCGGTATCCGTGGTGATCATGATCACCTCGATCCCCAATTCTGCGAAATCATCCAGCGCTGCTTCGACCTCGCCCATCTGGCGAATGCAGATCGGGCAATGCAGGCCGCGATACTGAATCACCAGCGTTCCGTTTTCGCCTGCGTCACGCTCAAGATCAAAGGTGCCATGGCCTACAGTTTCGATTTTCAGCGATGGGGCCGGATTTCCGGGTGTCAGCATGTGGTTTCCTCGTGATTTGGCGGGTTCGTCTCATTGACCCGATGCGCCGCAAACGCTAGGGCCTGTGCGACAAAACGCAAGGAGACTATCGATGTCCAACCCCTCGCTCCTCATCCTGCCCGGAGACGGAATTGGCCCGGAAGTTATGGCCGAAGTGCGCAAAATCATCGATTGGTTCGGCGCCAATCGCGGTCTTCAATTTGACGTGAGCGAGGATCTGGTCGGCGGTGCTGCCTATGATGCGCACGGGAAGCCCCTGTCGGATGAGACCATGGCCAAGGCACAAGAGGTCGACGCCGTTCTGCTGGGTGCCGTTGGCGGCCCTAAATACGACGATTTGGACTTCAGCCTGAAGCCCGAGCGCGGCCTGTTGCGTTTGCGCAAGGAAATGGACCTGTATTCTAACCTGCGCCCCGCTCAATGCTTTGACGCGCTGGCGGATTTCTCGTCGCTGAAGAAGGATGTGGTAGCAGGCCTCGACATCATGATCGTGCGCGAGCTGACCTCGGGCGTCTATTTCGGCGAGCCGCGGGGCATTTTCGAGGAAGGCAATGAACGCGTTGGCATCAACACCCAACGCTACACCGAGTCCGAGATCGAACGCGCCGCGCGTTCGGCTTTTGAGCTGGCGATGCGTCGGAACAAGAAACTGTGCTCGATGGAAAAAGCCAACGTGATGGAATCGGGCATCCTATGGCGTGAAGTCGTAACCCGCGTGGGTCAGGAATACCCCGAGGTCGAGCTGTCGCATATGTATGCCGACAACGGTGCGATGCAGCTAGTGCGCGCGCCCAAGCAGTTTGACGTGATCGTCACCGACAACCTGTTCGGCGATGTTCTGTCCGATTGTGCCGCGATGCTGACCGGGTCACTGGGAATGCTGCCGTCCGCCTCACTTGGCGCACCGATGGCGAATGGGCGTCCCAAGGCGATGTACGAGCCGGTACATGGGTCCGCCCCCGATATCACGGGTCAGGGCAAAGCCAACCCGATCGCCTGTATCCTCAGCTTCGCGATGGCGCTGCGCTACAGCTTCGATCAGGGCGACGAAGCAGGTCGTCTGGAAGCGGCGATCGAAAAGGTTCTGGCCGACGGTGTTCGCACGGCTGATCTGCTGGCTGAAGAAGGTGTTGAGCCGGTATCGACCAGCGAAATGGGTGATGCAATTCTGTCGGCACTCGACGAAAGCGTCTGATCTTACGATCACTCAGACATCAAAGGCGGTGCCCAGCGCACCGCCTTTTTTTGTTCGTCAGTTACCAAAAATGTTGTTCAGCAGATTGTTGATCGCCTTATCCAAGCCGGTCTGTTTCTTACGGCGCTGTTGCTGCGGCTGAGCAGTTCTGACCGGTGGGTCCGGCGCCAGCATGGGCAACGGTGAGGGCGTCATCCCTTCTGTCACGCGCAACATCGTCTCTTTCCAAATCTCCGCCGGCAGACCTCCGCCAGTCACGCCCGACAACGGTGTATTGTCGTCGTATCCCATCCAAACGCCCGTCACGTAATCCGCTGTGAACCCGATGAACCACGCATCCCGCGCGGCTTGGGTCGTGCCGGTCTTGCCCGCCACCTGCCAGCCCGGCAGTTTTGCACGCCCACCTGTACCCTCAGAAACCACACGCTCCATCATCCAGGTCAGTTGCTTGGCGGCCTTGTCGTTGATGACGCGTTCACCGATGCCGGTTGTCGTGACCATGACGGGGTCAGTCTCGCCCAGCAGTTTCAGCTCGGTCAGGCCATAGGGCTCCACCGCTGAGCCGCCGTTCAGGATACCGGCATAAGCGCCAGTCATCTCGATCAGCGTGCTTTCCGATGCGCCCAACGCCAGCGCAAGCCCTTCGGCCAGATCACTTGAAAGCCCGAAACCGCTGGCAACGGTGCGGACATTATCAAGCCCAGAAATATCTGCCACTTTGACCGCCGGGATGTTCAATGAGTTCTTCAGCGCATCCGCTAGAGTCACCCGACCATAGAACTTGTGGGTGTAGTTCTTCGGGCACCACTGGCCCGACCCTGCGATATCCCAGCAGGTCGGTTCGTCCATAACCGTATCCAACGGTGAATATCCCAGCTCCAACGCCGTCGCATAGACAAATGGTTTGAAAGACGACCCCGTCTGACGCAGAGCCTGCGTGGCTCGGTTGAACGCGCCCGATACTCGGGTCTTGCGCCCACCGACCATACCGCGCACGGCGCCATCGGCGGACATCACCACAATAGCGGCCTGCGCTTTGGACCCTTCGCGCACTTTCTCTTGGAAGATGAACTTCAGTGCCTCTTCCGCCGAGGTTTGAATGCGTTGATCCAGCGTGGTCCGGATCACCACGTCCTCGGTTGTGTTACGTGTGAAAAACTCAGGCCCACTGGCCATGACCCAATCCGCAAAATAACCACCTGCTCGGGCGGCGGCGGCTTCAGACAACTGCGCCGGGCGACTGCGTGCTTCGCTTGCCTGCGCACTGCTCAGATAGCCTTGAGCCTCCATTAGCCCAACCACCAACCGTGCCCGGTCCTGCGATCGTTGCAGGTTATTCGTGGGCGCATAGCGAGAAGGTGCCACCAGAAGCCCCGCCAACATTGCCGCCTCGGCGGGAGATACTTCGGCTGCCGAAATGCCGAAATAGCGCTGGCTGGCGGCTTCGAAACCGCGCGCTCCTGCACCGAGGAAGGCCCGGTTCAGATAGATCGTCAGAATTTCATCCTTGGAGTATTTGACCTCCATCGCGATTGCATAAACTGCCTCTTTCGCTTTGCGCCAAAGCGAACCCTGACGGCAATCAGCTTCGTATGCGGCCTCTGATTCCCACGCGCTGGGATCATATGGGACACCGAGGCAAAGCAGCTTCGCTGTCTGCTGTGTGATGGTCGAGCCACCATGGCCAGACAACGGTCCGCGCCCTTCGCTCAGGTTGATGCGCACCGCGCTCGCGACACCGCGCGGGCTGACACCGAAATGGCGGTAGAACCGCTTATCCTCGGTCGCGATCACGGCATTCTTGAGATGCGGCGAAACTGTATCCGCGGTGATCACGCCACCAAACTGATCGCCGCGCCAGGCAAAGACCTTGCCATCACGGTCCAGCAAGGTCACCGAGCCCTTGGCCCGCCCATCTAACAAGGCATCCACATCCGGTAGCGATGTGTAAACGACACCGACGGCCAGCGCCAACAGCAAGCCAGCCACCGCACCAATCCGCCATGTGACGCCCCAGAACAGACGCCAGAGCCAGCGGAACAGGCGGCGGAAAATGCCACCGCCCTTCCCACCAGAACTGCGCCGCGTTTTCTTCCGGGCCGTCTTGCGCAGGGCGGTTTTTCGGGCAGTCGACTTCTTACCAGCAGGTTTTGCAGCCCGCTTGGTCGCCGCAGGTTTTCGACCTTTGGACGGGTACCTTTTATCTGCGACCAGTCGCGGTTTTCGGCGGTTGGACTCAGTCATGCTCAAACTCTGCCCGGTTATACTTTTGGGGCACCATACCCCGCCGGAGCGGCCATGTAGAGGTGTGAAATTCTGGTATTTCCCCTCACTTGTTTGCCCATTTTTTCATCATGTAGCGCTATTCGTGCAAAAAATGTGCAAATTTGCTGATTATTCCCCCTCATTTCCCCTGTGAGAGCGTTCCTTCAGAGCCTCGAATACGCATTTTTCTGCAGGTGCAAAATACCCGGCCACCCGGGGTAATAGAGGGGAAAGACGTGAAACTGATCATTGCGACAATCAAACCGTTCAAGCTTGAGGAGGTGCGCGAGGCGCTGACCAATGCAGGCGTGCGCGGCATGATGGTAACTGAGATCAAAGGGTTCGGCTCGCAATCGGGTCACACCGAGATTTATCGCGGCGCAGAATACGCCGTGAATTTCGTACCCAAGATCAAGCTCGAGATCGTGGTGCCCGCCACGATGGCCGACCAGATCATTGAAACCATCACCACCACCGCCAAGACCGGCAAGATCGGCGATGGCAAGATTTTCGTCCTCGATGTCGAGCAAGCCCTGCGCGTGCGGACCGGGGAAACCAACGAAGAGGCGCTTTAAGCGCGCTCACTCACAATCATTCGAGGACTGACAATGAACCTGATGAAATCTCTCATCCCTGCCGCCGCGATTGTCGCGTTGCCGCAGATGGGTCTTGCGCAAGAGGCCGCTACCGGCGAGCCCGCGCAACACACCCAATACATCTTCACCACGCTGCTGTTCCTGATGGGCGGCTTTCTGGTGTTCTTTATGGCCGCAGGCTTTGCCATGCTCGAAGGTGGGCTGGTGCGGTCCAAGAACGTTGCTATGCAGATGACCAAGAACATCGCCCTGTTTTCCATTGCTGCGATCATGTACTGGCTGATCGGCTTTAACCTGATGTACCCCGGTGATGGCTGGACCATTTCAGGCTGGCTGGGTCCGTTCTTCTCGACAACCGTGCTTGATCCAGTGGGCGTTGGTGCAGATGCAGCAGCACTTGACTACGCCTCAATCGGTTCGGATTTCTTCTTCCAACTGGTCTTTGTCGCCGCAACCGCCTCGATCGTGTCAGGAGCAGTCGCTGAACGGATCAAGCTTTGGCCTTTCCTTGCCTTCGTTGTTGTTCTGACCGGCATCATGTACCCGATATCGGGCTCGTGGCAGTGGGGCGGTGGCTGGTTGTCCGAAGCTGGCTTCTCGGACTTCGCTGGTTCGACCATCGTGCACTCGGTCGGTGGCTGGGCAGCTCTGGCAGGTGCCCTCATCCTTGGGCCGCGCATTGGCAAGTACAAGGACGGCAAAGTGCACCCGATGCCCGGTTCGAACCTGGCGCTTGCTACCTTGGGTACCTTCATCCTTTGGCTGGGTTGGTTCGGCTTCAACGGTGGCTCGCAGCTGGCCATGGGCACCGTAGGAGATGTCTCGGACGTATCGCGCATCTTTGCCAACACCAACATGGCTGCTGCATCCGGCGCGGTTGCTGCCTTGATCCTGACGCAGCTGCTGTACAAAAAGCCTGACCTTACCATGGTGCTGAACGGCGCGCTGGCCGGTCTGGTTTCAATCACCGCTGAACCCCTGGCCCCAACCCTGTTTGGCGCCCTATGGATCGGTGCCGTAGGTGGCATCATCGTGGTCTTCGCAGTTCCGATGCTGGACAAGTTCAAGATCGACGATGTTGTGGGCGCTATCCCGGTTCATCTGTTCGCCGGCATCTGGGGCACCATCGCCGTGATCTTCTATGGCGAGGCCAGCTTGATTACTCAGCTGACTGGTATCATCGCGTACGGTGTATTCACCTTTGTCGCCGCTCTGATCCTGTGGACCTTACTGAAAGCCACTGTCGGTATCCGTGTCAGCGAAGAAGATGAGATCAACGGTCTCGACATGGCTGAGCTTGGTATGGAGGCCTATCCGGAGTTCTCCAAAGGTTAATAGCCAACCATATGCAAACAAAACCCGGGCATTCACGCCCGGGTTTTCCATTTTTTAAAGACGCGGTTCAGACACCAACATCAATGATCGCCTGAGCCAGAATCGGCACGGTCGTCGCATTCAATCCTGCGATATTCAGGCGGCTATCACCAACCATGTAGATACCATGATCCGCACGCAGCTTCTCGACCAGCTCAGGGGCAGCGCCCAGCCGCGAAAACATTCCTCGGTGTTGCGCGATAAACCCGAACCGATCCGATCCGCTGAGGCGTTGCAACTCGTCTGCCAGTTGTTGACGCAAGCCCAGCATCGACAAGCGAACTTCTTCCAGCTCGGCGGCCCAGTCGGCGCGCAGAGACTCATCATTCAGGATCGTGGTCACAACGCGCGCGCCATGATCGGGTGGGAAAGAGTAATTTTGGCGATTCAGAAACGCCAGAGAGGATTGGTTCAACGCAGTCTGAGCCGGATCATCACTGATCGCCACCAGCAGACCAGTACGTTCGCGATAGACGCCAAAGTTCTTCGAGCAGGACGCCGCGATGAGGCAGCGTTTCACGGAAGAAGCCACCAGACGCGTCGCCTGCGCATCCTCCTCAAGACCATCGCCAAAGCCTTGATAGGCGATGTCGATCATCGCCACGAGGCTGCGTTCGTTGATCAGGTTCACGACTTCCTGCCACTGCACCATGTTCAGGTTGGCGCCCGTTGGGTTGTGGCAACAGCCGTGCAACAGAACCACGTCGCCCGCATTGGCGGTTTTTAGATCTTCGATCATGCCATCGAAATCAACACCACGGGTTTCGCTGTCAAAATAGCGGTATTCGGCGGTTTCAATCCCCAGATAACGCAGGATCGACGGATGGTTCGGCCATGTGGGGTTCGACAGGAAGACACGGGCCGACGGATTAGCCATGCGGATCAGTTCAAACGCCTGACGACAAGCCCCGGTTCCGCCGGGGGTCGCCACGGCAGCAATATTGCCACGTGGCACGGCGTCCCCAAGGATCAGCCCGATCATCGCGTCTGCGTAAGCCGGATCGCCCGCCAACCCGGTATAAGCCTTGCTTTCTTGCTCTTCGAGAATTCGCTTTTCGGCAGCCTTCACTGCACGCATCACCGGTGTGACACCTTCGGCGTTCTTGTACACACCGACACCCAGATCGATCTTTTGATCACGTGGGTCTTCGCGGTACATCTGCATCAGCGCCAGAATCTTGTCAGCGGGTTGCGGTTTGAGGTTCTCGAACATCAGTTCTCTCCGGTTGCGACGGGCAGGGTCGGGAAGGCACCCCATTCAGCCCAGGAGCCGTCATAAAGCGAGTGGTCTTTCTTGCCCATGCGCTCGAGCGCAAGGCTGAGGATCGCTGCGGTCACGCCCGACCCACAGGACGTGATCGTGGGTTTCGACAGGTCCACGCCTGCAGCTTCGAATATTGCACGACAGTCTTCGGGTGACTTCATCGTGCCGTTTTTGTTCAGCAGCATTCCAAATGGCACATTGCGAGAACCGGGGATATGGCCCGAACGCAACCCTTCGCGTGGCTCAGCCTCGGCACCAGCGAAACGAGATGCCGAACGGGCATCGATTATCTCGTGATCATGCAGTTTGGCAGCCGCAGAAACCTGCGTGACATCGCGGATCAGATGGTTCTGCACCCGCACGGTCATGTGACGGTCGCGAATAACCGGAGGCAGGTCCTCAATCTCTCGTCCTTCGGCCTGCCATTTGGGCAACCCACCATCCAGAACGGCGATGTTTTCCTGCCCCATCAGACGGAACAGCCACCAGACCCGTGCTGCCGACATCAGACCAGCGCCATCATAAACCACTACCTGATGGCCATCACCCACTCCCATTGCCCGCAAGCGCGACATGAATTTCTCGACCGGAGGTGCCATGTGCGGCAGATCCGAACGATGATCGGAAATCTCATCAATATCGAAAAAACGTGCACCAGGAATGTGGCCCGCGTCATACTCTGCCTTGGCGTCGCGGGCTTGCTGCGGCAGGTACCACGACCCATCCAGTATCCGTAGATCCGGATCCTTGATATGAGCGGCAAGCCATTCGGTAGAAACGAGGGTTTTTGGATCGTCCTGCATCAAAGCCTCCCCTAAGCGAGCTTGGGTTTTCCCTATACTCGGCGCGATGCGGGTTCAAGGCTGGATAGCGCTAGCGCTTCGGTAGCATTGGATTTAACCCGCCCGGCGCAGGCGAAAGTGCTGAATAATCCCGATCACGCTGATGATGATCCAGAAGCCTTCGATCAGCATCGATGCCAGATTGAAGTTCTGCATCAGCGAAAACACGATCAGAACCGAACCGACCAGGTTCACCACCGGAAAGGCCAGATCGTCTGAATTCATCATGCGCATCTGGGTGGCAAAATAGGCTACAACCACGATCAATGCCCCGAAGGAGCCGATCGCATCGACGAATGTCAGGCTGTCAAAGAACGCAGTCACGGTGGTTCGATCCTAATCTAGATTTTCGACCGATTGGGAATAGTGGTGCATGTTCAGGAACGCCGCCCCCTGATCACCAGCGCGGTATCCATGCGGCAAATCAGCAGCGAAGCGCAATCCCTGCCCAGCTTGCAGCGGAATCCATTTGTCCGCGCGCAGAATTTCCAAAACTCCGCTGAGCACAAAGACCTCTTCGGTCACCCCCGCCGCATGGGCTGGCGACTCATGGCTTTGGTTCGGGGACAGCTCAACATGAAATGTCTCGGCTCCCAATGCCGGATCAAAGGGAAAGACAATCTTGACCTCGATACTTCCCGGAAATGTCACGGTGCTGAACACATCGGTATCTGCCGTGTCGCGCATTGCGGCGGTGCCAATCAAAGCGCTCAGCGGCAATTGGAAGCCCTTCGCGATCTTCCACAAGGTCGCGATGGTCGGGCTCGATTCGCCGCGCTCGATCTGACCCAACATGGCTTTACTGACCCCGGTCAGTTCGGCCACTTTAGACAGGCTTAACCCCGATGCAGCGCGAACATCCCTTAGTTTCAGCGTTAACTCGTCTGATTCCATATCCAAGCCTTGCGATTTGCCTTGTGCGTTATAACGTACATATGATACGTGCGCTATAACGTACACACCCAATATCGCAGCTTGGGCAATAGGGAAACAGCATCATGCCAATGTACCGATCCAGAACCTCCACCCATGGCCGCAACATGGCCGGCGCCCGTGGCTTATGGCGCGCCACCGGAATGGGCGACGACGATTTTGGCAAGCCAATCATAGCGATCGTCAACTCGTTCACTCAATTTGTACCTGGCCACGTGCACCTGAAAGATTTGGGCCAGATGGTCGCGCGCGAGGTTGAGGCCGCAGGAGGCGTCGCTAAAGAGTTCAACACCATCGCGGTGGATGACGGGATCGCCATGGGACATGACGGGATGCTGTATTCCCTGCCCTCGCGCGAGGTGATCGCAGATTCGGTAGAATACATGGTTAACGCCCATTGCGCGGATGCGATGGTCTGCATCTCGAACTGCGACAAGATCACACCCGGAATGCTGATGGCTGCCATGCGTCTGAACATCCCGGCAATCTTCGTCTCTGGTGGTCCGATGGAAGCCGGCAAAATCGACATCGCCGACCTAGACGCCAAGAAGATCGACCTTGTGGATGCGATGGTCGCTGCTGCTGACGACAAGTTCACTGACGAACAGGTCCAGCATATCGAAGAGAACGCCTGCCCGACCTGCGGTTCGTGCTCGGGCATGTTCACCGCAAACTCGATGAACTGTCTGGCCGAAGCGCTGGGGCTGGCCCTGCCGGGCAACGGCTCGACGCTTGCTACGCACGCGGACCGCAAAGAGCTGTTTCTCGAGGCTGGTCGCCGGATCGTCGAGATCACCAAACGACACTATGATTTGGACGAAAAAGGCTTCTTGCCGCGCGAGATTGCGACGTTTGATGCCTTTGAAAATGCCATGAGCCTCGACATCGCAATGGGTGGCTCGACCAATACCGTGCTGCACCTGCTGGCCATCGCGCACGAAGGTGAAGTGCATTTCACCATGTCCGACATGGACCGTCTGAGTCGCCAGGTGCCGTGTTTGTGCAAAGTCGCGCCCAACATCGAAAACGTGCACATGGAAGACGTTCACCGCGCTGGTGGCATCTTCTCGATCCTGGGTGAACTCAGCCGCGCGGGCCTGCTGCATGAGGATTGTCACACAGTGCATTCGGGCACGATGGGTGAGGCGATTGCCAACTGGGACATCAAAGTCGCCAACAACCCGAAGGCTCAGGACCTGTTCAAGGCCGCGCCCGGAGGCGTGCGCACCACGCAGGCCTTCAGCCAATCAAACCGGTTCAAAGAGCTTGATACCGATCGTGAAGGCGGCGTTATCCGCTCGAAAGAACACGCGTTCAGTCAGGATGGCGGTCTGGCTGTGTTGTTTGGGAATATCGCGCGCGACGGCTGCATCGTTAAGACGGCAGGTGTTGATGAGAATATCCTGAAATTCACCGGCTCTGCTTATGTTTGCGAAAGCCAGGATCAGGCAGTGAACGATATTCTGACCGGTAAGGTCAAAGAGGGGGACGTGGTGGTTATCCGTTACGAAGGTCCACGCGGAGGTCCGGGCATGCAAGAAATGCTGTATCCGACTTCGTACCTGAAATCCAAAGGTCTGGGTAAAGCCTGTGCCTTGCTTACCGATGGGCGTTTCTCGGGTGGAACATCGGGGCTGTCGATCGGCCATGTCTCGCCAGAAGCCGCTGAAGGTGGCGAAATCGGTCTGGTACATACCGGCGACAAGATCGAAATAGACATCCCCAACCGCACAATTCATTTGGCAGTCTCTGACGAGGAGCTTGCGGCCCGGCGCGAGGTACAGGACGAAAAAGGCTGGCACCCCGCCAACCCACGCAAACGCAAGGTCTCAACCGCCCTCAAAGCCTATGCAAAACTGGCAACCAGTGCCGCAAAAGGCGCAGTACGTCAGGTTTGACCTATTTCAAACTTTCAGCGCTGCACTAGCTCATGGGTCAAAGCAACAAGATCGAGGTCTTCTCGTTCCAGATGATCGGCCCGGAATGTGATCATGGCATGATCCAGC